>CALKBO010000019.1 GCA_937989875.1 uncultured Collinsella sp.
CGCGCATAAAGAAAGCCTCCCATTTCTCATGTCCAAGAAATGGGAGGCAGTTCATTGTGGGCACGGCGGGGCGGACAAGCAGCTATGGACAGCAGACTTAGAACAGGCCGGTGATGTTGCCGTCGTTGTCGACGTCGATGTTTTCGGCCGCGGGCACCTTGGGCAGACCCGGCATGGTCAGAACACTGCCGGTCAGCGCGACCACAAAGTGGGCGCCGGCAGAAACCTTGAGCTCACGCACGGTGATGCGGAAGTTCTCGGGAGCGCCCAGGGCCTTGGCGTTGTCGCTAAAGCTGTACTGCGTCTTGGCGACGCACACCGGCAGGTTGCCAAAGCCATTCTCGCGCAGCTCGGCGAGCTGGCGCTTGGCGGCCGGCGTAAAGTCAACGCCGTCGGCGCGGTAGACCTTGGTGGCAACGGCCTCGAGGGCATCAGCGACATCAACGCCGTCCTCATAGGCAAACTTGAGCTCGCTCGGCTGCTCAATCAGACGCATGACCTCATCGGCAAGCTCGAGCGCGCCCTCGCCGCCCTTGGCCCAGACCTCGGAAAGCTTAACGTTGACGCCGAGCTTCTGGCACTCGGACTCGATGAGTGCAAGCTCAGCCTCGGTGTCCGTCGGGAAGCGGTTGATGGCGACCACGCAGGGCAGACCATAAACGTTCTGGATGTTGTCGACATGACGCAGCAAGTTGGGCATGCCAGCCTTGAGTGCCTCGAGGTTCTCCTCGTTGAGGTCGGCCTTGGCGACGCCACCGTTGTACTTAAGCGCACGAGCGGTCGCGACGACCACGACGGCGCTGGGGCGAACGCCCGTCATGCGGCACTTGATGTCGAGGAACTTCTCGGCACCCAGATCGGCACCGAAGCCGGCCTCGGTAATGGCAACATCGCCAAAGCGCATCGCCATACGCGTGGCCATAATAGAGTTGCAGCCGTGGGCAATGTTGGCGAAGGGACCGCCGTGGACAAACGCGGGCGTGCCCTCGAGCGTTTGCACCAGGTTGGGCTTAAGCGCGTCCTTAAGCAACGCGGCCATGGCACCCTGGGCCTTGAGGTCGCGGGCACGGACGGGCTCGCCGGCAAAGCTATAGCCGACGACAATCTCGCCCAAGCGTTCCTTGAGGTCGTTGATGCTCGTAGACAGGCACAGGATTGCCATGACCTCGGAGGCAACGGTGATGTCGAAGCCGTCCTCGCGCGGCACACCTTGGGCCTTACCGCCAATGCCGTCGATGACGTGGCGCAGCTGACGGTCGTTCATATCGACGACGCGCTTCCAAGTAATGCGCTTAACGTCAATACCGAGCTGATTGCCCTGCTGGATGTGGTTGTCGAGCATGGCGGCCAGCAGGTTATTAGCGGCACCGATGGCATGGAAGTCACCGGTAAAGTGCAGGTTGATATCCTCCATGGGGATCACCTGAGCCCAGCCGCCGCCGGCAGCGCCGCCCTTAACGCCAAAGACGGGGCCGAGCGAAGGCTCGCGCAGGGCCACGGCACTCTTGACGCCGCGACGACGCAGGCCGTCGGCCAGACCGATGGTCGTGGTGGTCTTGCCCTCGCCCGCAGGCGTTGGGTTGATGGCGGTCACGAGGACGAGCTTGGCCTGGTGATCAGTCGGCTCGTTGAGCAGTGAATAGTCGACCTTAGCCTTGTCGAAGCCGTACGGAATAAGGTGCTTAACGTCGACGCCGGCGTTCTTGGCCACCTCGGTAATATGCAGCGGCGTGACAGAACGTGCGATTTCGATGTCAGTAGGCATGGGCGGTCCTTTCGTTACCGAATGAGAAAAAGACCAATTCAGCATAGCACGGGCGCGCAATAGTAAAACGCCCATAACCGATGAACGGCGATATGTTTACCCGATGCCCAGCGATAGTCCAACAGCCCGCCAAAACAAAGCGCCCTAAACGGTAGGTTCAATCCCCAGGTGCTCAAAGGTGCGAAGGGTTGCCTGACGGCCCTGCGGCGTACGAATCATCAACCCGCACTGCAGCAGATAGGGCTCGTAGACATCCTCGAGCGTTCCCGGGTCCTCGCCCACCGCGCTGGCAAGGGTCGTAAGTCCCACGGCACGGCCGGAGAACGTCTTGGCGAGCGTCTCCAAAATGCGAATATCCATCCAGTCCAGACCGAGCTCATCGATCTCGAAGAACTCGAGCGCCTGGCGACAGATATCGAGCTCGATGGGGCCGTTGCCTCGCACCTGGGCGTAATCGCGCACGCGCTTGAGCAGGCGGTTGGCAAGACGTGGCGTGCCGCGCGAACGCGAGCCGATCTCGAGCGCACTGGGATGGTCGATCGTCACGCCCAGGATAGTCGCCGAGCGCGTCACAATCTGCGCGAGCTCCTCGACCGTGTAGTAATCCAGGCGATATGAAATGCCAAAGCGGTCGCGCAGCGGGCCGGTCAGCATACCCGAACGGGTCGTTGCCGCCACCAGCGTAAACTTGGGAATATCTAGGCGAATCGAGCGAGCGGCCGGGCCTTTACCGATCACGATGTCGAGCGCAAAGTCCTCCATAGCGGGATACAGGACTTCCTCGACCGAACGGTTAAGACGGTGGATCTCGTCGATAAACAGCACGTCACCCGGCTGCAGGTTGGTAAGGATAGCCGCCAGGTCGCCGGTACGCGCGATGGCTGGGCCGCTCGTCGTCTTGATCTGGGCGCCCAGCTCGTTGGCGATAACCGTGGCCAGCGTGGTCTTGCCCAGACCCGGAGGGCCCGAGAAGATCACGTGGTCGAGCGTCTCACCACGGCTCTGCGCCGCCTCGATCAGCACGCGCAGACTCTGCTTGATGTGCTCCTGGCCACAGTAATCGTCCAGGCGCTGGGGGCGCAAAGTGCGGTCGACATCGAGATCCTCGGCCGTCAGCTCCGAGCCCACCATGCGCTCGCCGTGCGCCATGGATGCCGCCGGCGAGTTACCGGGCGTCGCCCACAGGTCCTGAGAGTCATCGGCTTCCCACATCACGCATCCATTCCGAGTCGCTTAAGCGCCGCGCCGAGCAGATCCTCGACACGCATATTCTGCCCATCATACCCGCTCAGGGCAACATCGGTCTCCTGCGGGCTAAAGCCCATGGAAAGGAGCGCCGCACGGGCATCATCGATGGCCGAGGGAGCAGCAGCGGGCACGGGCATCGCAACCTGGCCGGGAATCACATCGACCGGGACAAAGCCCTTGTCCTTGGCAAAGGTACTCTTGAGCTCCAAGATCAGGCGCTGAGCTGTCTTTTTGCCCACACCGGGCACCTTGGCCATGCCCTTGTCGTCCTCGGCCATCACCAGGGAATACAGTTGCCCCACGGTATAGGTGGAAAGCACGGCAAGCGCCAGGCGCGGACCGACGCCCGAAACGGACACGAGCCGATCGAACATCGTGCGCTCGTCCTTGGAGGCAAAACCAAAGAGCGTCATAGCGTCCTCGCGCACCTGCATACGGGTATAGAGGCGAACCTCACCGCCGGGCATGGGCAGCGTGACAGCAGTGCTGCCCGAAATACCGAGCTCAAAGCCCACGCCCGATACATCGACGACGGCCGAGCTCATCGTGGCCTCGACAAGCGTTCCATGGAGCTGGGAGATCATCAGTATCCGGTTCCTCTCTGTTGATAGAACTCGCCGCCGGTAAGCGCCCGGGTACGGCTTAGGTTAACGTGACAGATGGCGCAAGCCAGGGCATCGGCGGCATGGTCTGGGTGTGGGTCGTGATCAAGCTGAGTGAGCGTGCGCACCATGTAGGCAACCTGCCGCTTGTCTGCGGCACCCGTGCCCACCACGGCCTGCTTAATCTGCATGGGCGTGTATTCGCCAATCTCGAGCGCGCACTCCGAAAGCGCCACGAGCGCGGCACCGCGGGCATGCGCCGTGGGGATGGCCGAGCGGACGTTAGCGCCAAAGTAAATGCTCTCGATAGCCGCGGTATCGGGACGGTAGCGTTCGACGACGCCCTTGAGGTCGTGGGCGATATGCGACAGGCGCACCGCGAGCGGGCTGCCCGCGCTGGTCTCGATACAACCGTAGGCACGGCAGCGAACCTCGCCACGTCGCTCCTCGATAATTCCCCAGCCCGTATGGGCCAAACCGGGGTCAATGCCCAAGATAACCAAGCCGACCTCCCCTCGTCACAAGCACAGCGCAAGGCAAGGCCCCGCGCATCATTCACGAACGTCTGTTCTAGAATAACACAACGGGGCCAAGATGCTTAAAGCAAGATTGCTTCTGCCCTAGTTCTGGCTAAAGAATGGGAACTGCCTCGGATCTACTGGCGGATGCGGCATCGGCGTGCCCTGGGGCCCACCCTGCGAGCCGCCCTGACCGCCCATCATCTTATCGATGGCGTCCTGAACCTCACCCTCGAACTTTTTCATTCCCTCGTGCAAACGACGCTGACCGTCCTCGGAGCGCAGCTCCTCCATCTGCTCGGGCGAAATACCCAGTAGCTCGCCCAGCACGCCCATCATCTCGTTTCGCACGCGCTCGCTCGTATCCTCGTCAGCAAAACGGCGCACCTCGGCGCGCGCCAGCGAATCGACCGTCGTACGCTCCTTGCCATTAAGCCCCAGGTCGGACCACGCGAGCATATACGGCCAGGCACGCTCGGCAAACGAACGGGCCGAGACGATCGGCGCCATCGGCAACATGCGGCGGGCAGCCTCACCCTGTCGAACGAGCATCAGCAGCAGCGAGCAAGCCTCAGGCTTGCCAGCGGCCATCGGGATGTCGTCGAAAGATCGATTGCGGTCCACGTGCGCCTCGAGCGCGCCATCGACCTCACCCGGCTCAAGCCCGCCGAGCAGCTGTGCCGTGCGGTCGAGCATATCGACCGGACCGTCGAGCGTCGAGAGCGCTTGCGCCAGCACGCGCTCCATACAATCTTCCACCGCGTTGAGCGTCACGAGCTCTTGGGGCACCACGGCAGACGTGCGATTGCGCACACGCGCCACAAACTCAAGCGTCGACAGGTACACATCGCCAAAGGGCGCGTAATCGCCCTGGTAGCCGCCGCAAAGCGCCGGCGCCGCCAGCGCGTACTCGGTTTTGGACAGCGGGCTCAGCGCCATCGCACCCAGCTCGAGCGCTGTGTCCTCCAGCATGAGGCCCAGCGTGCGCGAACGCAGGCGCTCGGCATCGCCCACCGACACGTCGCGATCGAGCACACGCGCCGCATCCGGTGCATCGCGCTCGACGGTGCGAATGTGCAAACGCTCGGCAATGGCGCGGACGGCGGCACAGCGGGCAGCCTCGGCCTCTTCCTGCGCTGGCGTAAAGATACGGTTCCGCCCCAGCACCAGGCCAATCACATTGCGCGGGCCCAGAGCGTCGACGGCCAGCGCCGCCAGCAAAGACGACGGCAAGTCACCCTCGAGCGCCACCACGGCGCGCGACGTACCATGGGCACGGGCGTTATCGCGCACAGCGAGCACCAGCGCCTGCCACAACCACTCCTCGGAACGAAACTCGGGCAGCTCGTGGTCCTCCAAAGCATCGAGCATTACGCCGCGCTGAATCTCCTGAACCAGCAAGCTCTCCTCATAGCACGGCGCCTGGGCCACCACGCGCCCGCAGTCGTCGAGCACAAACGAGCCGCCGGTATACACCGACTCGTCGTACGCACCGACCGGCGCCATGCAGGCAAACCATACGCTGCGCTTGGACGCGATCTTGCGATAGGCACCGCTGCGAACGGCGGCAATGGCGGCCGTCTCGCGGTCGGTCATGTCAAACGCGTTGAACTGAAAATAGGCGATAAGGTCGACGCCGGTCGGCAGCATCTCGAGCTCGCGGTCCAAGTCGAAGATCACGGCAATACGCACGCCGTCTACATCGAAGACCGGCGGCGCCCAACGGGCATCGCCGTTCCCACCGCGCTGCAAGGCAATGCTCGAACGGGCCGGCACCACATGGCCGTCCTTGAGCATCATGTAGTCGAGCAGGGGCTGGCCCTCAAACGAAACCGCCGCGGGCACGATGCAGATCATATCGAGTTCTTGAATACGCTCGGCAACACCGGTCAGGCCTGTCAGCATGTCGTGCTCAAAGTCGGCAGTGCCCACCAGGCCGCCGGGCAGAGCACCCATAAAGAGCGGAGCCGGAACGCACAGCACGCGCGCCCCGCGCTCGTGGGCCAGACGAGCCTGGTCCTCGATGCGGCCGCAAATGCCCTCAATATCACCCAGGCGCATATCGATCTGTGCAAGCGCGAGCTTCATGGCCCAGCCCTTTCCGTCGTAAACCATCGAAATCGTAGTAAAAGCGCCGGCCGCATGATGCGGTCGGCGCTCGCATGTGCATATGCTAGCTATAATACCCCGAGCGGGGGCGCGCTCCTAGAACGTCGCGGACCACAGCCCGTGCAGGTTGCAATAGGCATAGACGGTACCGGTCTTGGAGCCGCCGGCAAAAAACGTCGCGGGCTTCATGCCGGGCTCAAGGTAATGGACCTCCAGACGGCCCTCGGCCTCAAGGGCAATCCACTCAATATAGTGCTCGGGCAGGCTGGGATGCTCAACCGAGCCCACGCGTGCGCGGATCACGTGACCGTCGCGCTCGCTCTCAACGACCGGCACGTGCTTTTCGAGCGCCGCATCCTCGGTGTTCGCGGTCAGCTCCGTGCAGCCGGCAGGGGTCGCAACGTCGTCGCCAAGGGCGGCGATAAGCTTGCCATCGGGGTCCTTAAAAAATTTCGCCATGATGTTCTCCTTTGCTGATGTGCCAATGTTCTCGATGGTTCTTATGCCCAAAGGCAGGCGAACCATCCACGGCATGGCAAATGAACACATAACGGGCGGGGACGATGGGACAGCGCGTGCTATCCGCCCTGGCGGCCCCACCCGAGCGGGTTAACGCCCGTCGCCGCCCAGCAGCGCCAGAACATCTTCGCGGGTAAACAGCGCCGACGAGATGCCGTCACCGCCGAGCACGCTGTTGACCAAATCGCGCTTGGACTCCTGCATCTGCATAATGCGTTCCTCGATCGTGTCCTTGGCGATGAGCTTGTACACGGTCACGGTATGCTTCTGGCCAATACGATGTGCGCGGTCAGTCGCCTGGTCCTGCGCGGCCACGTTCCACCACGGGTCGTAGTGAATGACCACGTCGGCCGCCGTCAGGTTAAGGCCCACGCCGCCCGCCTTGAGCGAGATCAAAAAGACCGGCACCTCGCCCGCCTGGAACTGCGCGACCATCTTGGCGCGGCTCTCCTTGGACGAAGCGCCCGTGAGCTTAAGAAAGCCGATGTCCTCCTTGGCCAGGCGCTTGCCGATGATATCGAGCATACCCGTAAACTGGCTGAACAACAGGATGCGATGCCCGCCGTCGAGTGCGCCGTGCACGAGCTCCATGCACGTATCGAGCTTGGCGCTCCCCGCCTTGTAGTCCTCGTAGTGTAGATGCGGGTCGCAGCAGATCTGGCGCAGCTTGGTGAGCTCGGCGAGCACCTTGAGCTTGTCTTTCTTAAACTCGGATGCCTCGCGGTGCTGAACCTGCTGGGCGATGCGGTCCTGGTTTGCCAGGTACAGCTTGCGCTGCTCGCCGGTGAGCTGAGCCACGACAGTGTCCTCGATCTTTTCGGGCAGATCGGCCACCACGTCCTCCTTGACACGACGCAGCACAAACGGCGACACGAGTGCCTGCAGGCGAGCGGCGCTGTCACCCTCGGCATGCTCGACCGGACTTTCGAAGCGCTTGGCAAACGACTCGCGCGTGCCAAGCAGGCCCGGCATCAAAAAGTCGAAGATGCTCCAGAGCTCGGACAAGCGGTTTTCGATGGGCGTGCCCGTCAGGGCAAAGCGCACGCCGGCAGGCAGGCGCTTGGCGGCGCGCGCCACCTGGGTGAGCGGGTTTTTAATGTACTGGGCCTCATCGAGCACCACACGGGCAAAGTCCCGCTCGACGTACTCGTCGATATCGCGCCGCATAAGGTCATACGACGTCACGACCACGTTATGCTCGGCCACGCCGGCGATCTGTACGCGGCGTTGAGCCTTGGCGCCCACAATGGCGCACACATCGAGCGACGGGGCAAAGCGCTCCAGCTCGGCGGTCCAGTTGTACACAAGCGAGGCCGGGCATACCACGAGCGTGGGCTTGGTATCCCCCGCCTCCACGCGCGCCAGGATATGCGCAATCATCTGGAGCGTTTTGCCCAGGCCCATGTCGTCGGCCAAGATGCCGCCAAGGCCCAGGTGTTCGAGCGAGCCGAGCCACTGGTATCCGTCGACCTGGTAGCCGCGCAGTGTGGCCTTGAGCGAGACCGGCACCGTAAAGTCCATCTTGCCGAGCGTATCCAAGCGCTCGACAGTGCGGCGGAACGCAGCGTCGCGATCGGCCTCGAGCGCGGGCGTGCGCGCGAGCATGCTATCGACGAACAGGGTACTCGACGCGGGAAGCGACACGCCGTCGAGCAGGTCGACGGCATCGACGCCCAGGTCCTTGGCAAGGCCAAACGCGGCACGAGCGCCCTCGTCCAGGCGAACGATGTCGCCGGATGTAAGTCGCGCGAACGATTGATGGCGCTTGTACGAATCGAGATAGACGGCAAGGTCCGCGGCCGAAAGCCCGCTCGCGCCCAGCTCGACATCGAGCAGATTGCTCTTGACGGTCGCACGCACCGAAAGCTTGGGCGCAGGGCGGACCGAGACCTGGCGCAGGCGGTCGCTGAGCATGACCTCGCCCAGCTCGGACAGGGCAGACAGGCCCTCGGTCAGCAAGTGGAACAGGCTCTCGTCATCGCGCTCCTCAAACGCCAGACCGCCCTCGTAGAAATCGAAGTACAGGGCCGCCGTATCCATAACGCGAAACTCTGCTATCTCGTCGCGCGGCGGCACGCCCGGGCGCGGCTCTTCGAAGGGGCTGCCCGGAGCGCCCAGGCTAAAGAGATCTGCCGACCAGTCGCCGTAGGAAACCGTAATTTTGCAGCTCACAAGCCCGTCATCGACACCGATTGCCATGGCAAAGCTCGGCTCGGGCGCCACGGTGTCGAGCACGGCGGGAGCGGTGAGGTCGGTGTATTCGCGCAGCACGGGCAGTGCCATGCGGCAGAATTCGCCCACCTGGTCGACAGCGATATGGACCGGCGTGCGACAGGGCAGTAAGCGCGATAGGAACGGCGCCGCATGCTGGGCAAACGCTGCATCGGTGCGGCGCGCACGGCGGGTGTCGACCAAATAGGCTACGTCGCCCGAAACAAAGCAGTATGCATCGGCCGGCAGGCGCAGATCGTAGCTGCCGCCAGCCGCCGGCGTGATTTTGGCGGCAAGGAGCGGTGGGCGCTTAGACAGCGCCTCGTCCTCCCCTTCCGGAGGCATCTCAACCGCCACGTCATAGGTGCGATGCGTCGTCGTCCCCCGCGACCAGGCGGGCTCAAAGGAGATGGTCTGGCCGCGCAACAGGTCCAGCACATATACGATGCTATGCTCGGACAGTGGCAACTGACGCTCGGCGACAAAACCGCTGCGGGCAAAGTCGTACGACGCCGAACGCGAGCTTGTGATGTCATCGAGATAGGCAACTGTCGTCACAACAAGATTGAGCAGCTTTGTCGACACGTCTTCGAAGGCTTCGGGCGTATGGACAAACGTGAGCTTCTTGCCGTACGAGAAGGTGCCGCCGCGCACGTAGGCATCGGCCATGCCGTCGATGTCCTTGACCACGTAGGAGACCGATCCACAGCGAATGCGAAGCTCGAGCGCCCAGCTAAAGCGGTCGGCGAACAGTGGATTGTAGTACGGCACCAGCGAGGGCTCCAACACCGCCTTGGGGGCATCGGGATCCACACTGCTGGCGAGCTTGCGGCGCATGCTCGCCAGCTCATCCATGCGCGCGTCCGAAAGATCGGAGAGCGCCGCCATGAGGCTGGGACTCGTGGGGACGGGCGCCGGAAAGGGAAAGTTGGGATTGACGGCCGGCACTTTGGGCGCGGTGCGCGCGGGCTGTTTCGGCTGCGCCGTAAACGTGCGGACCGGCGTGCGCAGCCCCTCAACAGGCTCAATGCCGCTGGCGTCCAGGTATGCCAGCGCTGTGGCGATGGCGTGCTTGCACATGCCGGGGTAACGATAGGCAGCGGGACAATCGCAATCGTAGTCGATTACCTCGTGCTCGTCCATGTCGAGCGCCACGTGCGTCCTGTACAGGTCGCCGCGCGAGCCGCGCACCGAGCCCTCAACCGTCACGTTTTTGGAGAAGCGCGAGCCGCTGTCCTCGATCGACAGCACGGCGCCGTTGAGCATGAGCGAACGCCCCTTCATAAAGGTGCCGCTCAACGCCGCCTCTTTGCGAAGCGCCTGCACAAACGTCCCCTGCGCCATCACTTCCTCCAATCTCACCCGGGGTAGCTTAGATAACCGTCACGCGGCCTTGGTTGCCGACGATGGCCTTGGCCTCTGCCAGCAGCGGAATCGAGCGTGCATTGACCTTGGCCGGCACCTCGGCACGCAGCACGCGCCCGTCGACTTGCTCAATAAAGATCTCCACGCGGTCGCCGCCCGGGTTGGTGGTGAGCACCGTGGCCAGGCGCGCCATATTGCCCTGGCTAAAGCGGCTGTTGGGCACCATGACCTCAAAGACCTTGGGCTTGTTTTTCTCCTCGCTAAGCTCCAGCGGCACAATCTCCTGCGCGATGATCTGGTCGCCGCGGTCCGAGCGCTCGAGCTTGCCCTTAATGCGCACAAACGCATCGGACAGCTGCGCGCCGGTCTCGGGATCGACCTCGCCGTACAGGTACCCCTCGGCCTCCTTGTAGGTCTTGGGGAACACCACGACCGTGGCCTCGCCTTCCATGTCCTCGAGCTGCACGATACCCATGGGATCGCCGTTTTTGGTCACGCGCTTGGACACACTCGAGACCATGCCGGCCCACCACAGCGCCTTGCCCTCGGGAATCTCCTGGTTGATGGTACCGCCCGTGGGGTTTTGCACCTCGTAGCCGGTGTCGATCTGCGAGAACGAGAAGTCGCGCGCTTTGCTAAGTGCATACTCAAACGGGCGCAGCGGGTGGTCCGAGACATAGATGCCCAGGACCTCCTTCTCCTGGCTCAGCTTAAGGTGGCGGTCCCATTCCTGGCCATCCGGATCAGGCACGCTGACCTCGAAGCCCGAGCCCTCAACGTCGCCAAACATGTCGAAGAACGACGTCTGGCCGCTTGCGCGATCTTTCTGACGCTTTACCGCGGCATCGATGATGTTCTCGGGGTTGTTCTTGTCCACAAAGTGCATCATCTGGCGGCGCGGATACCCCGTGGAGTCGAAGGCGCCTGCCTTGATGAGCGATTCGATCACGCGACGGTTGGCCTGGCTCGAGTCCACGCGCTCGACAAAGTCGTGCAGTGTCTTAAACGGGCCGCCCGCCTCGCGCTCTGCGATAATCGCCTGCGCCACGCCGGTGCCCACGCCGCGAATGCCGGCCAGACCAAAGCGCACGCCCTCCTTGGTAGCCGTGAACTCGGTACCGGACTCGTTGACATCTGGCGAAAGCACGGGGATGCCGTCGTGGCGGCACGCCGAGACGTAGTGAACGATCTTGTCGGTCTTACCCGTGTAGGACGTCAGAACGGCCGCCATGTACTCGTGCGGATAGTGCGCCTTGAGCCACGCCGTCTGCATAACCAGGATGGCGTAGCCGGCGGAGTGCGACTTGTTGAAGGCGTAAGATGCGAACTCGAGAACATCGTCCCAAATCTTCTGGGCGACCTCGCGCGTGTAGTTGTTCTTGATGGCGCCGTTCATCCAGTGGTCGTAGGTGGTCTCGTCCGAGCCATCCTCCCAGTGGAGCACCGTCGACGTGAGCAGCTTGATTTTCTTCTTAGCCACGGGCTTACGGATACGCGAGTCCGATTCACCCTTGGAGAAGCCGCACATCTCGACGGAGATGAGCATAACCTGCTCCTGGTAGACCATGGTGCCGTAGGTTTCGCCCAGAATGTCGTCCAGGCGGTCGTCGTAGGAGACGGCCGGCTCCTTGCCGTTCATACGGTTGATGTAGGACGAAACCATGCCGGCGCCCAGCGGGCCCGGGCGGTACAGGGCGATTAATGCTACGACGTGCTTGTACTCGGTGGGCTTCATGTTCTTGATCGTGGCCGTCATGCCGGCGGACTCGACCTGGAAGACGCCGGCGGTGTGGCCGGAGCCCATGAGCTTAAAGATCTCGGGATCGTCAAAGGGAATCTCTTCCTCTTTGATGTCGATGCCGAAGTTCTTTTTGATGTTTGCCTTGGCCTTGGAGATAACCGTCAGCGTGCGCAGGCCCAAAAAGTCCATCTTGAGCAGGCCCATATCGGCAACGGTATGGCCCTCGTACTGGGTAATCTCGACGCCGCCCTTGGTGTCGAGCTTGGTGGGCACGTGCTCGTTGACGGGGTCGCGGCAGATCAGAACGGCGCACGCGTGCACGCCCTCGCCACGGGTGAGACCCTCGATCGAGAGCGCCGTATCGATGATGCGGCGGGCGTCGTCGTCCTTTTTATATGCCTCGGCAAAATCGGGGTTAAATAGATCCTCTTTGCCGGGTTGCTTGTCGAGCACCTGCTTGAGCTTGACCTTGGGGTCGCTCGAGACCATCTTGGACAGGCGCTGGCCCATGTAGACCGGGTAGTCCAGGACGCGCGCGGCATCGTTGATGGCCTGCTTGGCCTTGATGGTCGAGTAGGTGATGACGTGGGTGACCTTCTCGGGGCCGTAGAGCTGACGAACGTGCTCCACGACCTCGAGGCGCCGCTCATCGTCGAAGTCCATATCGATATCGGGCATCTCGGTACGCTGCGGGGACAGGAACCTCTCGAACATCAGGCCGTTCTCGAGCGGGTCGAACGCGGTGATGTTCATGGCGTAGGCGACGATAGCGCCGGCGGCCGAGCCACGGCCGGGGCCGACGCCGATGCCGTTGTCCTTAGCCCATTGCACGTACTCGGCAACGATCAAAAAGTAGGCGGCAAAGCCCTTGTCGCAGATGACCTTGTATTCGTACTCAAAGCGCTCTTTGATGTTAACGCCACCGATCTCGCGCGTGGCCCAGTCGTCGCCGTAATGCTGGCGCAGGCCCTTCTCGCACTCACGGCGGAACTGGCTCTCGTGCGTCTCACCGGGATCGAGCAACGGAAAGCGCGGCAGGATGATAGAGTCCCAGTCCAGCTCAACGTAGCACTTGTCGGCGATCTCGAGCGTGTTGTCGCAGGCCTCGGGGCAATACGGGAACATCGCCCGCATCTCCTCCTCGGTCTTCATGTAAAACTCCGAGCCGGTCATGCGCATGCGGTTGGGGTCGTCGACCTTGGCATTCATGCCAATGCACATGATGACGTCCTGCACGGGCGCATCCTCGCGGCGCAGGTAGTGGAAGTCGTTGGTGGCGATGACCTTGACGCCCACCTGCTTGGCGATGTCGATGAGTGTGCGGTCCATCTGCTCGTCAGTCAGGCCGTTGTCGGTGGTAATGCCGTGTTCCTGGATCTCGATATAAAAGTCGCCGGGGTCGAAGGTGTCGCGGAAGGTCTCGGCCCACTTGATGGCGCCTTCCATGTCGCCGCGGTCGATGTATTTGGGGATGATGCCCGCGATGCAGGCGCTGGTGCAGATCATGCCCTTGGCGTGGCGGCGCAGGTTGTCGAGCGTCACGCGCGGCTTGTAATAAAAGCCCTGCACGGCGGCCTCGGAGACCGTCTGCATCAGGTTGACGTAGCCCTCCTGGTCCTTGGCCAGAAGGATCATGTGGTAGAGCTCGGGCTTGTGGTCGCGGGCAAGGGTCTCGTCCGGCGTAAAGTAGACCTCGCAGCCAAAGATGGGCTTGATGACCAGGGGCGGCTTGAGCTCGTCGATGTTGCCTTTCTCGTCCCACATGGCCATGTCTTTGATGTACTGGGCATGCTCGCGCGGGTTTGCCTCGGGATCGGGCTCCACCAGCTCGTCGCGGCGGTCCTTTTCCAAGAAGGCCTTGTCGTGGCTCCAGGTTTTGTACTCGGGCGTGTTGTGATTGACGGCGTCGCAGGCCAGCGCCAGGTCGGGCACACCATACATGTAGCCGTGGTCGGTAATGGCCACGGCGGGCATGCCCAGCTCAACAGCGCGATTGACCATATCCTGGATACGGGTTGCGCCGTCGAGCATGGAGAAAACAGTGTGATTGTGCAGATGGACGAATGCCATGTGATGAGCTCCGATGCGGGTTCGTGTTCTGACTGAACGATTTTACCCCACGGCACGGACAGCACCCGAACCTAGCCAAACCAACACGGCTCCTCTTGCAGTTGCGGTGAAATACGGACTGATTGGCGGCTTTTCTGGCCAAAACAGTCCGTATTCCACCGCAAGTTATTGAGGGCTAGAGGTTGTAGGTGACTACCTGAGGCTCGGCGGGTTCGACGAAGAGGGTCGGGTCTGGCTGCTCCACGCGGACGAACTTGACCGTTACCGTCTCAAAGCCCGCCTTGTGCAGAACGTCCGAATAGACGTGCGCCTGCAGGGCATGCTTCTCTTGCAACTGCTCTGGCGTCTCGTCCGGCGTGCCACCTGTCTTGTAGTCGATGACTAGCGCGCGCGACGGATCTGCCGGGTCGGTCGCCAGCGCATCGATGGCGCCTTCGGCATATGCACCGTAGCGGGCAATGTCCTCATCCTCGCAGCCCAGCGAGAAGAACGGAACCTCGGCACGGATGCACGGCCACGAGAGCAGGTCGGCACGGACTGCCGACTTGAGCCAGCGATTCAGGGCAACGTCAAAACGCTCGCGCTGCTCCGGAGTCAGGTGCCACAGGCGCGCCAGCGCATCGGCACGCACGACGGGCAGCGCATCGGCACCCATCTCGATGAGCCACTGGCAGGCGGCATGGAACGCCGAGCCCAGCGCCATGGGGTTGCCGGCGGGCTCAACGGCGGCCGCGTCTGCATCCGTCATCTCGGAACCATCCGACTCCGCATCATCGCCAGCCTCGTCCATGGGCACGTGCGCCTCGGCAGCACGGTCCTCGGACTCGGCATGCAGCGCCGCGGCAATTGACGAGTAGCTGTGCGAATCGCGCACCGGATACGGGCAGATGCCCATGCGCACGCCCACCGCCTGGGGATACACGAGCTCAAACGCATCGGGCTCGGGGTCGGCAGGACCGGGAACGGCGGCACGGGCATCTGCACCGGCACCCTCCGGCTCCGCATCGCCGCGGACAAGCCTGCCCTCGGCATCCAGTGAAGCGTTGGCCTCAAACGCCTGCTCGCCAAAGGTAAAGTCCGCGAGCGAAATGAGCTCGTAGTCGCCCGGCTGGGAGTTGTCGAACACCAGGCGGTCGGCATCGAGCTGCGGCATGTCCAGAGCGTCGGTCGGCAAAATACGACGCAGCACGTCGTAGGTCAGATCGGTCTCGACGTCGAAGATCGGCGCCGTCACCTTGCCACGGCTCACGCCGGCATCCATCGCCAGAATGACCAGCTCACGCGCACGTGTCATGGCAACATACAGCAAGCGGGCCCGCTCCTCGAGCGAAAGCTGCAGGTCGTCGTTGCGCAGGCGAGCAAATGCCTCGGCGGGAGAACCCGTCGCGCAGACGTCCTCCATGAGCTCCGGCGGCAGCCACAGCGACGTGCCCTTGCCCTTAAACGCATGCTCAAGCTGCTTTTTGACATCGTCGCCCTTCACAAAGGTTCCGTCGGCGAGCTTAACGCCGTCGAAGCGTGCCGGCAGCGCCACGACCTGCGCTCCGCCCTCGACGCGACCCATCTGTGCAGCACCCGAGGACTTGCGCACGCCAAAGCACTCGGCAACCGCCACGACCGGATATTCCAGGCCCTTGGAGGCGTGCACCGTCATGATGCGCACCGCGCCGTCGCCCTCCTCGTTGAGGGCACCCGGGGCTTCCTTGCCCGCCAAGAAGCGGTCGAAGGCCAGCGCAATGGAGCGCGGCGAGTTACCGAACTCGGCCTCAGCCTCGGCCACGGCATCGAGCGCCTTGAGCACGTTGGCGGCAATGGCCTTGCCCTCGGGGCCGCGCTGCGCCAGACGCACGAACCAGCCCGAAACGTTGACCACGTCGCGCGCGATCGCCGCGAACGAATCGCGGCCCACACGACGAAGCGCATAGCGCAACACCTCGCGGGCGCGTGTCACGAGCGGCAGGTCTTGCAAACCCGGCACGTCGAAATCACTCATGATGCCCACGTCGATATTCCGGCGCGAGGTCTCCCCCGTCTCGCTATCGAGCCTGGTCGCCAGCGCCAGGAACTCCTGGGCGCCGAGCGCAAACATCGGCGAGGCGAGCAGCGGCATGAGACCCTGCGCCGTATCGGCCGGATTGGCCAGCGCACAAACCAGGGCGCGCACCGTCTGCACCTCGGCGGCTTGAGCAAAGACCGAGCCGCCCGCGATGACGCAGTCGAGCCCCTGGTCACGGAAGGCCTGCGCGTAGACGTCGGCGTTTGTCATGCGGCCCAACAGCAGCACCATGCCGCCCTGGGGCTGGCCGGCATCGGCAAGCGCGCGGAAGCGCTCGGCGATCGCACGGGCCTTGGCCTGCGTGCGCTCCTGCGTACTGCCGCCGGCAACAAAGAGGGCCTGGCGACGCGAGGCGTCTGCCACCAGCGTGTTCTTGCGGCCGTCGCTCGCTTCAAGATCCAAAAAGCCCTGCATCAGGCCGCCGTCATCGCCGTCGAAGACGCGTGCCACGTAACGCAGCACCTCGTCATGGCTGCGGAAGTTGCGCACGAGTTTGACGAGTTCGCCGGCAGGGGCATCGGCCACGGCAGTCGCCTCGGGCGCGGCAGACGAGCCCACCTTGCGCTCCTGACGACGGAACACCTCGACCTCGGCGCCACGGAAGCGATAGATGGACTGCTGCGCATCGCCCACGGTGCACAGCGCGCGCTCCCCCGCACCCGTCAGGTAGCGTATCAGATCGACCTGCATCTGGTCGGTATCCTGAAACTCATCGATCATGACCATCTTAAAGCGGCCCTCGTACGCAGCACGGATGGCAGGGTAATCGCGCAGGGCCTCGTAGGCCATACGCAGCAGGTCGTTATTATCGAGGGCGGACTGGGCAGCCTTCAGCGCGCGATACTCAGCCTCCACGGAACGGGCCAGGCCCACCAGCGCATCGAGCGCCGGGCCACCGCAGGCAAGCACGATATTGATAAACGCATCGGCGGCCTCGGCCTTGAGCAGCTCGACCTGCTCCTTAGGGAATGCCTTGCTCGCGCGCGGCATGGTGCACGACATCATGAGTCGCGCTGCATCGGCCATGGTCTTGCCGCTCGCCTCGAACGCGTCAATGGCGTCGAGTGCCATCTGCGCCTTCTCGGTCGCGGCCTTGCTTGCGCCCAGCGCCGCGCGATAGGCATCGGCGAGTGCCGAGGTATCGGCCTGCCCGCGCGCCACGCACACGTCGTCCATACCGCCCGGCAACTGGCTCGACAGCTCCAGCAGGTCGCGCACCAGGCCCTTGATGGTCGCGCCAGCGCCAAAGGAACCGCCCTCGCCCGCCATGGGATACCAGGCATAGAGGGCCTTGAGCGATGCCGCGAGCTCGGGGGCGGCATCGGGCGCCGTCGCGCGGGCCAACACATGCTCAACAGCCTGGTCCATAAGCTCGTCGGTATCGGTGAGCACCGTGAACTCGGGGTCGATGCCCAGCTCCAGCGCATGCGCGCGCAGGATACGCGAGCACATGCCGTGAATGGTCGAGATCCACGCGTCGTCGACGGTCAGTGCTTCCTCGTCCATGCCCTCGTCGATAAGCGCACGGCGCACGCGGTCACGGATCTCGGCCGCGGCATCTTTGGTAAAGGTAATGGCGAGCACCTGGTCAAGATGTTCAACGAACGGACCGGATTCAGGCGAGAGCGCGTAGACGATGCGACGCGTGAGGGTAAAGGTCTTGCCCGAACCGGCGCCCGCCGAGACAAACAGCGGACGGTCGAGCGTTTTGACAATCTGCAGCTGTTGCGGCATCAAAGTCGAAAGATCCATGGTCTACACGTCCCTCCTTACAAACGTTCCTTCGTGGTTATACGAGCAGCGCGCATGCGCGGCCTGAGCCGACGTCGGGTCGACGGCGGCAACGTTGCCTGCCTCGAGCTCGCGCAGGCGCTCGGCGATGCCGGCCTCAACGCGATCGAGCAGGGCGTCGAAGTCCATGCTGCCACCCTCGCCGGGGAAACCTTTCTTAAGGCCCGGGATGCGACCGTCGCCGCGCTCTTCCTCGAGCAGCTCGGCGCTCGCGGCACCGCGCAACGCCGGCTTGCCGCCCTTGGTCGAAAAGTAGAGCGCCGCGCGGGTGTCCAAATCCAGCGCCCGGCGCATGGCCTGGGCGTAGATGAGCGTTTGGGTATGTGGTGGCAACCAGCGCGGATCGTCGATGGGCGCCGTGCCCGATTCCTCGTCGCGCACCGTGGGGTCGGCGAGCTTAAACTCCTCAACGCCCGTGCGATGCTTGTAGTCGATCACCACGGCACGATTCTCGGCGTCCACGTCCACGCGGTCGATGCGCCCGCCAAGCGGCCAACCGGCATACTCGACCTTGAGCTCGTTGAAGGCGAACTCCAGGTAGCGCGGGGCAAAGGGGGCAAGTGCCTCGGACTCGTAGGCAAGCACAGCCTCCAGCTGCGGCAAGATCTCGGCCACCTGGCGTTCCTCCACCGCAGAGAGCGGCACCAGCGGGCCCTCCGTGCCGCGCTTGCCGGCGTGCTCGGCCAACGTCTCGTCAAAGACCTCGTGCAGCAGCTCCTGTGCGCGCGGCAGATTCTCGGGCGTCACGCGCTCCATGCCCTCTTGGGGCAGACGGGCATGCAGATGCTCCAGCACGTCGTGGACAAAGTTGCCCTTTTCCATGTTGCCAAAGCCCGCGTCGATCGACTGGGGCTTCACGCGGTACGAGACGAACCAGCATAGCGGGCAGGTCGAATAGGCCTCGATCTGCGAGGCGGACGTCAGACGCGGCACGAGCGGCGCGTCCTCACCCTCGCCATCGCGACGGCGCAGGACCAAATACGGCACGGCCTCGGCACTCAGATGCTGAGGGGCTTCACAGGTCACGCGCTCGCGCTTGAGGCCTTCACCTGCCGCGGGATCAAAGTCGGCGATGATATCGCCCTCGCCCACGCGCATGGGCTTGGCAGCGCCAGCGGCCTCGGCATGTGCCCACAGCTCGGTCCATACGGCTGCCGGGTAGCACTCGCGTGCCTGGCGATCGTGCGTCACACGGGCGAGCGCGACCGGACCGCTCGCCGCCTGCATCGCACGGCCAAAGCGCACGCGCAGCAGGGCAGCGGGCTCCAAAGACACGCCGTCGCGGCGCAGCTCGGCTGTCAACGTGGCAAGCGGGCCCTCTTCGTGCGAAAGCGGATAGCTGTCCAGGTCGACATCGGCAAACAGCACGGCATCGTAGCTGCCAGGGCGAAGAACCGACTCATCGGCAAGCGACGCGAAGCGCACTTGTGCTCGTGGTGTGCGATCGACCTCATAGGTCTCGTAATCGTAGGCGGTACTGCGCTTGTCCACCTTGGTTCGAACGCCGTCGAGAACCGGCACGGTCGCGGCCTGCGACACGTCGAGCGCGCGAGCATCGTTCATAAGGATGTCGATGGCATGGCGCAGCAAAGCCGTCTCTGCCTGGCGACGGGCCTGGCCGTCAAGGCCGCCTAGAGCGCGATCGGGCAACGCCTCGGCAACGGCAAGCATGGCCTTAAGCGCCGTCACGGGCTTGTCACGCCACAGCGCCTGGAACACGTCCGAGACCACACACGGTACGTTCTTAAACCAGTTATCGTCGCTCGTCGCCTTGCGCGCGCCCCTCACCTGGCCCTGAACGCTCTGCAGCAGGCTCTTGACGCCCGCGGTAGTCTTGCTGCGCGAGAGACGCATATTCTTATCGAAGGTACGGGCATTGACGGCATCAGCGCCCGAAAGCGGACTGTAGATCCAGTCGGTAAGCTCCGGCGCGGGCCACCACTCAGTCTTGGAAGCGGTGCCCTCGTCGGCGGCTTTCATACGCTCGATCAGGTTGGCGAGCGCCGTAAACTGCCTGCCCGCGATGGACTGGGAAAACGCCGTGAACTCAGTCGTCTCGGCCGCAATGTGACGCGCCGCCAAACGGGCGGCGAGCTCGCCGAACAGCTGGGGTGCCCGGGCAGAAACGACGAGCACGCGCACGGGGTCGGCGGGCGTTGCAGTAGCTTTATCGGCCTTGGACTCCTTGTGCGCTTTCACCAACTTATCGATGGCGTCCGCATAGACATGAGCACGGGCATGGGGGCCGGCGACCTCAATAAAGGCAGGCTGAGCGGCGGCCCCGCAAGCGACATCAGACGCGACGGCGTCCTCCCCCAGCGGCGCGATCTCAAACAGCACACCGCGGGCATCAAATGCCGTGGCAAGCTCCTCGCGCATCGCCGCCTGCTCGCGGGCAAGCAGCACGACGACCTCTCCCCCATTGTTCGACACGGCAGACAGCAGCTCGAGTAGACCGTGCGTAAACGACGTGGTACCGCGCACGCATACGGCGCGGGCGCACGCCGGCAGGCTATCGGCCAGGGCACCGGCCATAATGTCGGCTGCCTCGCAGGGCTCGACCATATCTCGACGGTCCAAACCACCCGCGTAGGCACGCAAAAGCTCGAATACGCGAGCCTCGGCGTCGCTTTTTGGCTCAGGCTGGCAATTGTTGCCACGGCATCGATCGGCCGTCGTCCCCGCCACACCCGGCAGCACATCGCGGGCCATGCGCGCAAGCATGCGCACCGTGCCCTGGCTGCGCGAAAGCGGCTGCAGGTCGGCATCGTCGAGACGCGTGACCATGTCCGAGAGCAGCATCTGGCGCTGCAGGTTGTCGACGAAACCGCGTCCGTCGCCCAAAAGCTCCCAAATCGAGCGAAGCCACGATGTAGGCGTCTTGTAGTCGATACCCAGCGAAACGCCGGCTTCCGCCGCATCATGACGGCACAGGTCGAGCTCGGCAAACGTAGGTGCCAGCAACACGGCACGCCCGTGGCGGGCAATAAGGTCGGCAAGCAACGCCGACTCGGCATCGCTCAAATCCGTGCCGGCATTGGTGGTATAGATTCGAACAGGCATGGTCCTCCACTCAAACTGTTCGCAATAATCAATGCATCCATCCTACCCGCCCAAGCGGACAGATTTGCCCCACGCCAACAGATTTGATCCCTTGGGGACGGAGGAAAACGGATCACCGAGGGGGTCAGTCTAACCCGGTGATCCGTTTTCCTCCGTCCCCAGGGGATCAAAAAACCGCCCCACGGAGGGACGGTTCTTCGTAATTCATTGTTGTCGCTGGCCTACTCGCCATCCTCCAGCTTGATGAGGATCTTGCGGTAGCCACCGTACTCGCCGTTGAGCGCCTTGGATACACGGCTCACCGTGGTGGACGAAGCGCCGGTACGCGCCTGAACCTCGACATAGGGCTCGCCCTCGTCCAGGTAACGCGCGACCTGCAAACGCTGCGATAGATCGCAAATCTCGCGCGGCGTGCAGATATCGGTCAAAAACGCTTGGATATCTTTCTCGTCGTCCAAAAGGCTAAATGCGTGGACCAGCTGCTTGACATCAGGCTTGTCAAACATGTTCTCGATATTCATCGATCACCGCCAAACCCGCCAAAAGGCATCGAAGTTGATACTGACATCGGGCATCGTTCGCCCGTTCTATGCAATAGGGCAACGCCTGTGGCTTTTGCCCGTAGCAGTTTAGCACACCACCAAACTAAAGCGACAAGACTCTCTGCCAGCGGCACATTTTCTAGGACGAACGCCGTTTTGAAACCGAATGCGCACGCAAGCTCCACGAATATCTGAGACAATGGGCGGCCAAACAGGGCCGAGCCCGCGCATCTATCCGAGTTGCAAAGGTATGTGCCCCTCACGCCCCCTCACCACGCCATGCGCAAGAAAGGATTCCCACCATGCGCTTTTTGCTCAACTGGCTTTTGACCTCAATCGCCATCGCGATCGCAACGTTTCTCGTCCCCGGCATTCAGCCCTTCGGCACGGCCGACGCCTGGGTCTGCTTTGCCTTCGTGGGACCGTTCCTCAACATCGTCGACTCGCTCGTCAAGCCGTTCCTGACGGTCATCTCGCTGCCGCTCACTATTATCACGCTTGGTATTTTTCAGCTCGTAGTCAACAGCTTTATGCTCGAGCTGGCCAGCTACCTGTCGGTCAATCTGCTGGGCGCGGGTATCTCCATTGCCAGCTTTGGATCGGCCTTTATGGGCAGCATCCTGGTATCCATCATGCGCAGCATCCTGGACAGCATCGCCGAGGGCTAGAATTGTTCAATACGAACCGTCATATCGACCCAAAACAAAGGCCGCCCATCGCAAAAATGGGCGGCCTTCTTATTTGCCAAGTCTCAAAGGACAAGAGGATCTACCATTTCTACCCCGTCCCCAAATGCAGGTGTGGGTTAGATGACGTAGTCGTAGCCATGGTTGGGAGCGACAAGTTGATCGAGCGTCACGCCGTCGAGGTAGTCGTTGATGAGCTTGTCCAAGTTCTTCCACACGTCGAGCGTGGGGCACTCATCCGAACGCGAGCAGCCCTTACAGTCGCCATCCAGGCAGGCGACCGGCGCCAGACTGCCCTCGGTCAGGCGCAAGATCTCGCCCACCGTGTACTGCTCGGGCGGGCGCGTGAGCACGTAGCCGCCGCCCTTGCCGCGCATGCCCGAAAGCATGTTGGCGCGCACGAGCGTAGCCAAGATGTTCTCGAGATATTTCTCGGAAATCCCCTGTCGCGCCGCAATCTCTTTGAGCGGGATGCGACCGGCCGCCTGGTGCTCAGCCAGATCGACCATAACGCGCAGGGCATATCTGCCCTTAGTAGAAACCAACATGTATAGTGCTGCCTTTCGGTCATTTAGTCCGTAGAAATTCTAGCCGAAAAATTGGTTTTGAAAATACCCGTTCCGGTCAAGATGGTTAATCAGCTCGTAATAATCTTCTATTTCCTATTGCATTACTAGGCTTTAATGTCTAGTATGCTTCCCAACAGCTAAACGAACAACCTATAAGGTTTATGGGTTTAGCTGCTACACGCACCGTGAAACCACACGGCAACCAGCAACTTGAACACTTTGGAGGTTCACCATGAGCAAGGTTTACACGTCCATCGATCAGCTTATCGGCCACACCCCGCTCCTGGAGCTCACCCACTTTGAGGCCGACGAGGACCTCAAGGCCCGCGTGCTCGTCAAGCTGGAATACTTCAACCCCGCCGGGTCCGTCAAAGACCGCGTCGCCAAGAACATGATCGACGAGGCCGAGAAGGCAGGCAAGCTCGTACGCGGCGGCGACTACACCATCATCGAGCCCACGAGCGGCAACACCGGCGTCGGCATCGCCTCGGTGGCGGCCGCCCGCGGCTACAAGGTGATCATCACCATGCCCGAGACTATGTCCGTCGAGCGTCGCAAGCTTATGCAGGCATATGGCGCACAGCTCGTGCTCACCGACGGATCCAAGGGCATGAAGGGCGCCATCGCCAAGGCCGAGGAGCTGCAGAAGGAGACTCCTAACAGCATTATCGCCGGCCAGTTTGTGAACCCCGCGAACCCGGCCATTCACAAGGCCACGACCGGCCCCGAGATCTGGGACGACACCGACGGCAAGGTCGACATCTTCGTCGCCGGCGTCGGCACCGGCGGTACCGTGACCGGCGTGGGCGAGTTCCTCAAGGAGCAGAACCCCGAGATTCAGGTTGTCGCCGTCGAGCCCGCCACCTCCCCAGTGCTCTCTAAGGGCCAGGCCGGCCCGCACAAGATCCAGGGCATCGGCGCCGGCTTTGTGCCCGACGTTCTCGACACCCAGGTCTACGACGAGATCATCCCCGTCGAGAACGACGACGCCTTTGCCACCGGCCGCGCCGTGGGCCACAAGGAGGGCGTGCTCGTGGGCATTTCGTCCGGCGCCGCCGTGTGGGCCGCGCTACAGCTGGCCAAGCGCCCCGAGAACGAAGGCAAGACCATCGTGGCGCTGCTCGCCGATACCGGTGAGCGCTACCTGTCCACGGCACTCTTCCAGGACTAGAGCTTCTCGTTCTTAGAACGAGTCCAAGGCACGCCGGCCTCCCCTCTCTTCTGGCAGCCTGAGCTCATCCCAACAGGGTGTCCCACGAGACGTCCGAACTTGATACAATGTCTGCGGCGCGGAACCAGCCTCCCGCGCCGCTTTTCTTTTTTGGCCACATGCCACCAAGGAGAACCTCCCCATGCACAACAAGCGCGTGCTCGTCGCCATGAGCGGCGGCGTCGATTCCAGCGTGACCGCCTATCTGCTCAAGTGCCAGGGCTACGAATGCGTCGGCGCCACCATGCGCCTCACCTGCCCCGCGCCCGATCCCGTCACGGGCATGAGCAAGGTCGACCGCGACATCGCCGATGCAAAGGCCGTCGCCGAGCGCCTGGGGATACCCCACCATGTGCTCGACCTGCAGCAGACCTTCGACCGCAATGTTATCGAGCGCTTCGTGACCGCCTACCAGGAGGGGCTGACGCCCAACCCGTGCATCATCTGCAACCGCCATATTAAGTTTGGCGCGCTGCTCGATGCGGCACTCGATATGGGCTGCGACTACATCGCCACAGGCCACTACGCCAAAACGAGTCAGGCGCCCGACGGCACCTGGCAGCTGCACCGCGGCGAGGACTCCAAAAAGGACCAGAGCTACTTTTTGTATTCGCTCACGCAAGAGCGTCTGGCGCACACGATCTTTCCGCTGGCTGGGCTGGACAAAGAGCGCGACGTGCGCCGCATTGCCGCCGAGCAGGGCTTCATAAACGCCAAGAAAGCCGAGAGCGAGGATATCTGCTTTATCGCGGACGGCGACTACGCGGGCTATATCGAGCGCCGCTGCGGACATCCCGCTGCGTCGGGCGATATTGTATGGCGCGACGACAGCGTGGTCGGACATCACAACGGTGCGTTGCGCTATACCATCGGCCAGCGCAAGGGCCTGGGCGTCGCGATGGCGCATCCCGTGTACGTAACGGCCGTCGATGCCGCCAACAACATTGTGCATTTGGGCGAGGCCGAGGACCTGACGGCCACAGCGCTCACGGCCAATGACTGGATCTGGAGCGCCCCCGCCGACCGCATGGAGGCAGAGCTCACGTCCGGCGGCATTCGCGTGGGCGCCAAGTACCGCTACCGTCAAAAGGACCAGGCAGCAACCCTTACACGTGGCGCCGACGGGCAAATGCTGCTGACTTTTGACGAACCGCAGCGAGCCATCGCCCCCGGCCAGGCAGTCGCTATCTACCGCGGCGACGTCGTCTTGGGCGGCGGCACCGTGACCGGCGCCATCAAATAACAGCACTCCTCGATAAGTTGCGGTGAAATAGGGACTGTTTAAGCGTTTCAAGCCGCTAAACAGTCCCTATTTCACCGCAACTTTGTTAAGTATTATAATGTTTGTGCTTGCTATATTTAACGATTAGAATACTTAACGAGGTGATGCAGCAGATGAGTACTTCCAACTATATAACCATGGGTGACGCCGCGCGCCTGCTGGGCGTTACGAAGGCCCGTATATCGCAACTGGCTGCATCGGGAACGCTCGCGTTCGATATCGTCGGTGGGCGGAAAATGGTTCAGTACGATTCCGCGATTGGTTATCAAAAGGTCCGTAAGCGTGGGCGCCGTCCCGCAGCTGACGTAGGGCGCAAGTTCACGTTGATGTCAGCCGACCACGAGGTCGCGCATGTCTCGTTTGATCCAACGCGCGAGTTTTCCTTTGAAATTGCCGAAATACTCGATGCACGAAGGATGCCGTTTGGCACGTGCTCGAGTTCTTCTCCAACGGTGAATAAACGAGCGCTCAACACGTGGTGGAGCCACCGGTCGGTGCCCGACGTCCGCCCCGGACTCATCTCGCGCTATCGCGAGCTGGGAATTGACAGCGGAATTGAAGTGCCCGTTCGTTGCCTGGGTTTTTCGCTTTCGGATTGCTATTGGCTAAGACCGGTCGACTGCGATGGACTCGATTGGCAGCACCTCAATTACTTCGAAAACGATTTTGAACGGTCGGCACCCGAGCATCGTTCAGGCTGGCTTGAGGGCATCGGACTCAAAAATCCTGACAATACGTCCGAGGGTGAGCTCCCCAAATCTTGGATGATCCGCAATGGTGTTCGCATCCTGGTCAAAGGATGCGGAATGGACGATCAGCGACCGTTTAACGAGGCGGTTGCAACAGCTCTACATCGGCGTCTGCTATCCAAAGGTGAGTTTGTTCCCTATACGGTCGAGCGCATGTTCGACGGGCCCGTATGCCTATGCGATGACTTTCTTAATGGCCGTGAGGAATACGTGCCGGCCGCTTATATCAGGGACGCACTCGGTGGCCAGCGAGGAAACTCAACATACGATCGATACTGTCGCTATCTTGGCAGACACGGGGCTGACGAAGCCGCGGTAAGAAAATCCATGTCGCAGATGATTGTCTGCGATGCCCTCCTGGCCAACAGCGACCGCCACTGGCGAAACTTCGGCATCATCCGCAATGTCGACACGCTGGAAATGCGGCCTGCACCGCTGTTCGATAGTGGCAATTGCCTGTGGTACAACGTGCCAACCGCCGTGCTCGTTGCCGGGGAGTTTGGATTTGCCGCCAAACCGTTTGGTCCAGATCCTTCCGCTCAGCTAGCATTTGCTGACTCGCTCGATTGGTTCGATGCGTCGCATCTCGATGGGTTCGTCGACGAGGCAGTCGAAATCCTCTCACAAAGCGCATGGGCAACAGCAGGCAATCGCCTCAAGGCCATCCGCCGCGGTCTCGAGCGCCGCATGATAGAGGTAAGCGCCGCCGTTGAGGTACTACGTCACGTGCAGAGATAACAGCACTGCCCCCTAAGTTGCGGTGAAATAGGGACTGTTTGGCGGTTTTAAACGCTTAAACAGTCCCTATTTCACCGCAACTTACAGAGGGCGGCCTCGGTCGGTACTGCGCTGCCAGCCGAGGCCGCTGCTCCCCTAGCGCTGCACGTAGGCGCGGACGAGCTCGTAGGTGTTGCGCACGCCGTCCATGTGGCTGCGCTCGTAGTTGTGGCTCGCGTACACGCCGGGGCCGATCAGGCCGTGACGGATGTCGTAGCCGGCAGAGAGCGTGGCCTCGACGTCCGAGCCGTAATGCGGGTACACGTCGATGGCGTAATCGAGCTCAAGCTCACGCGCGATATTGGACAGCGTGGTCACCAGGTCGTAGTTGTAGGGGCCGCCCGAATCCTTGGCACAAATCGAAACCATGCGCTCGGTGCAGCCCAGATCATCGCCCACGCAGCCCATGTCAACACTGATCATCTCGCGCGTGTCGGCCGGCACGAAGGCGCCGCCGTGGCCGACCTCCTCGTACACGGTAAAGAGCAGCGACACCTTGCGCGAAAGCGACACCTCGCCGTCAGCAACGGCGCGGGCCAGACCCAGCAGAATCGACGCCGACAGCTTGTCATCCAGGAAGCGACTCTTAATGTAGCCGCTCTCCGTCACCGTGGTACGCGGATCCATAGCGATGATGTCGCCGGTCTGAATGCCCAGCTCAAGCACGTCATCCTTACTGTCGACATTCTCATCGAGCAGGATTTCCATGTTCTTCTCGATGGTCTTGACCGGCTCGTCGGCCACGTGCGCCGAAGGCTCGGTGTTGAGAACCACACCCGTGTACACATTGCCGTCACGCGTGTAGACGGTGCAGTTCTCGCCATCGGCCGTAGACCACTGATGTCCACCAAGCGTCGTGGGACGCAAACGGCCATTGTCCTTAATGGAGCGCACCATGGCGCCCAGGGTATCGACATGGCTCGCCAACACCAGCGGTTCACCCTCGCCGCCAAGCTCGACCAGCACGTTGCCCTTATTGGAACGCTCGGGGTCAAAGCCCATATCGCGCAGCGTCTCCATTAGATAATCAGTCGCCGCACGGGTATAGCCCGTAGGCGAGGCAATAGAAGTCAGCGTCTTAAGCTGGTCAGTAATAAAACCAAGCGTAGAATCCATTTGGGACACCATCCACAACTCCAAAGTCAACATCCCGTAATCAGTAAAAGCCCCAACAACGATACCATCACGCACAAATATTTACCCAGCGAGATGACCCATCGAGCTCCCCAGAACTGCGCCCGCCACGATAACGAGCCGGCGGGCCCCGCCCGTTAGCCCCAGAATCTTTCCGCAGGACAGAAGGAGGCCCCGCCGCACGTAGTGCGCAGCGGGGCCTCCGACATGTCCGAGGACGATTCTGGGGCTAACGGGCGAGGCCCGCCGAACCAGGTTAGGCAGCCGGGCAGATCTTCTTGAAGAGCTCGATGACGTCGTCGAGCGTTGCCTCGCGCGGGTTACCCGGGAAGCAGGCGTCGGCCATGGCGTCCTTGGCCAGGACCTCGATCTCGTCAGCCTTCATGGCCTCGCAGACGTGCGGGATGTTCACGTCGGCGGAAAGCTGCTTGACGGCGGCGATGGCGGCATCGGCAGCCTCGTCGGTGCTCATACCCGTGGTGTCAACGCCCATGGCAACGGCAACCTTGGCCAGACGCTCGGCGCAAACCGGCTTGTTGAACTCCATGGCGATCGGCAGCAGCATGGCGCAAGCGACGCCGTGCGGGGTGTCGTAGTGAGCGGACAGGGTGTGAGCCATGGCGTGGTCGATGCCCAGGCCGACGTTGGAGAAGCCCATGCCGGCGACATACTGGCCAAGAGCCATGCCCTCGCGACCGGAGCCGGGCTGACCGGACTTGGCCTCGGCGACAGAGTCGCGCAGGTTCTCGCTGATCAGCTTAATAGCCTCAAAGTGGAACATGTCAGAGAGCTCCCAAGCGCCCTTGGTGGTGTAGCCCTCGATGGCGTGGGTCAGAGCGTCCATGCCGGTGGAAGCGGTCAGGCCGGCGGGCATGGAAGCCATCATGTCAGGATCGACGACGGCGACCTCGGGGGCGTCGTTGGTGTCGACGCACACGAACTTGCGGACCTTCTCGGGGTCGGTGATGACGTAGTTGATGGTCACCTCGGCAGCGGTACCGGCGGTCGTCGGCACGGCGATGGTGAACACGGCGTGGTTCTTAGTGGGAGCAACGCCCTCGAGGCTGCGGACATCAGCAAACTCGGGGTTGTTGATGATGATGCCAATGGCCTTGGCGGTGTCCATGGAGGAGCCGCCACCGATGGTCACGATAGCGTCAGCCTCGGCGGCCTTGAAGGCCTCGACGCCGTCCTTGACGTTCTGGATGGTGGGGTTGGGCTTGATCTCGGAGTAGAGGCTCCAAGCGATGCCGGCGGCATCGAGCTCGTCAGTCACCTTAGCGGTAACGCCAAACTTGACCAGATCGGGATCGGAGCAGACGAAAATCTTCTTGTAGCCGCGACGCTGGAGCTCGCCGGGGATCTCCTTGATGGCGCCGGAACCATGATAAGAAATGGTGTTGAGAACGAAACGATTAGCCATTGATAGCCTCCCATCGTGTGCGGGGCACCCATTACGCCCCACGCTACGAGTCTCATCCTAACGCTTTTGAAACAAAAAACACGTGAGAACGTCAAAATTGTTAAAGCGTTTCAACAGAAGATGAAAAATATTGCGGCAAAGGGACAGCCCCTTTGCCGCATTCCTCTACTTTCGACAGCCCTCTTTCCAGGCATCGGCCGCACATTTCCAGCGTAAGCGCAAGTCGCGCTCGCGGTCGATAAACATGATGGCAAACGCGATAAACAGCAGCACGCTCGCCACGACGATGGCGTGCAGCCCCATGCGCTCAATACACCAGTTGCCCAGCACGGCGCCAAACACAAAGGTAAAGATCACGCCAAAGTACAGCACGCCGTTTTCCAAAAAGCCGCGCTTGTGGGTGATGATGTAATCGTCCACGTTTTGCAGCGCATTGCGCAGGTTACCGATGCACATGGTCGTGGCGATGCCGTGACCATGAATCTTGCGGAAGCTCTCGACCTGCATGCCACAGGCAAACGAAGTGAGGCAGTTGGCGAGCAGGTTGTAACCGCCACCGGGGATAAAACTCACGCCCAGCAAGATGACGGCTTCAAAGAACACCGTCACCTGGCGCCAGTGAATCACACTGCCAAACCGCTCGTGCACCAGGTCGGCAAGCATAATACCCACGGCAAACGACACCACAGGGAAGAAATAGCGCCCCGCCAGCGCCCAGTTGCCCTCCGAGATGCTCACGCCCACCAGCAAGATGTTGCCCGTCTGCGCGTTGGCGAAAACATGGTCGCGCCCAATGTACGAATACACGTCCATAAAGCCACCGGCGAGCGCCAAGATGATGCCCAGCTCAATAGACTCCGATATCTGTTTGGCACGCTGCATCGTCGTGCATCCTCCTTGTTGACGACCCTCTCGTGCGTTGGCGGAAATATAGCCGCCGTTCATACTGTAACCCATTGACAACATGGCGTGCGCGCGAGACGGGCTCCCAAACGCGCAGATACACAGTCTGGAAACAAACGGCTCCCGCATCGACACGCCGATCCGCCAGCCCATGTACTCCACCAGTCTTTTTAGCCCCGTCCCAAAAAGACTGGTTACAATTACGTGCAGCATACAAACACCGGGAGGGATCGTGGCAAAAAAGCCTCAGCACGCTCAGAACAACCAGCGCAACCAGCAGGGCAAACAGGGCCAGCAGCAAAAGCGCGGCGGTAAGGCGCAGGGTGGGCACACCACGCACACCCAGGCAGCGCCCTCACGCCCCTGGCGTCCGGGCCGCGATAAGTTCCTCCCCGTCAGCCGCGCCGATATGGACGCGCGCGGCTGGGACCAGTGCGACTTCGTCTATATCTGCGGCGACGCCTACGTGGACCATCCCAGCTTTGGCATGGCCATCATCAGCCGCGTACTCGATGCACACGGTTACAAGGTGGGCATTATCTGCCAGCCCGACTGGACCGATCCCGCCAGCATCAGCGTGCTCGGCGAGCCGCGCCTGGGCTTTCTCGTCAGCGCCGGCAACATGGACTCCATGGTCAACCACTATTCGGTGACCAAGCACCGCCGCCACACCGACGCCTATACCCCCGGCGGCGAGGAGGGTCACCGCCCCAACCGTGCCGTCACGGTCTACGGCAACCTTATCCGTCAGACGTTCAAGGACGCTCCCATCATCATCGGCGGCATCGAGGCGAGCCTGCGCCGCCTGGCCCACTACGACTACTGGCAGGACAAGCTCAAGCGCTCGGTATTGCTCGACTCGGGCGCCGACATCCTCATCTACGGCATGGGCGAGCACGCGATCGTCGAGATCGCCGACGCGCTCGACGCGGGACTGCCCGTGGACCAGATCACCTATATCAACGGCACCGTCTACCGCACGGGTTCGCTCGACGAGGTCTACGACTACGACCTGCTGCCCAGCTGGGACGACCTTGCCGCCGACAAGCTCAACTATGCGCGCAGCTTTAACGTGCAGCAGCAGAACATGGACCCCATCACTGGACACCGCCTGGTAGAGCCCTACCCCAACAGCGTCTATGTGGTGCAGAACCCGCCGTCGGCGACGCTCACCACCGACGAGATGGACGAGGTGGCCGAGCTCCCCTACGCACGCGATTGGCATCCCGACTACGACGCGGCGGGCGGCGTGCCGGCCTTTGCCGAGATCAAGTTTTCGATCAGCTCCAACCGCGGGTGCTTTGGCGAGTGCTCGTTTTGCGCGCTCACCTTCCACCAGGGCCGCGTGCTGCAGATGCGCAGCCACGACTCAATCATGCGCGAAGCCGAGCTGCTCACGCGCGACCCCGAGTTTAAGGGCTATATCAACGACGTGGGTGGACCGACGGCAAACTTTAGCCGCCCTGCCTGCGACAAACAGCTCAAACACGGCGTGTGCAAGAACAAGCGCTGCCTATGGCCGAGTGTGTGCAAGAACATGGTGGTCGACGAGAGCGGCTACACACAGTTGCTGCGCGACCTGCGCCAGCTGCCGGGCGTCAAAAAGGTCTTCGTCCGCAGCGGCATCCGTTTTGACTACACCATGGCCGATGCCTCGGACGAGTTTTTGCGCGAGCTGCTGGAACACCATGTCTCGGGCCAGCTGCGCGTAGCGCCCGAGCACGTGAGCGACGCGGTGCTGAGCGTGATGGGCAAGCCGAGCCGCGCCGTCTACGATGCGTTCTGTCGCAAATTCGAGCGCTTGAACCGTGAATACGGACTCAAGCAGTACGTGGTGCCGTACCTGATCTCGAGCCACCCCGGTTCCACCATGAAGGAAGCCGTGGACCTTGCCGAAGCCGTGCGCGACATGGGCTATATGCCCGAGCAAGTGCAGGACTTCTACCCCACGCCGTCCACCATGTCGACCTGCATGTACTACACCGGCGTGGATCCGCGTACTATGCAGCCGATCTACGTGGCGCGCGACCCGCACGAAAAGGCCATGCAGCGCGCGCTGATTCAGTATCGCAAACCCGAGAACTACAAGCTCGTGCGCGAGGCGCTGGAGAAGGCCGGGCGTCGTGACCTGATCGGCTACACCAAGCATTGTCTGATCCGTCCCGTACCGCCGCGCCCGGGCGAGACGTCTGCCGGCGGCGGACACGGCACTGGCAAGAAGGGTGGCAAGGCCCACGGTGGCGCCGCCGGCAAGGGGCCCAAGGGCAGCAAGGGTCACGGCGGTATGTCCCGCGCGCAGAACACTGCCGGTCGCAATCGCGCGGCACAGGGGCGTCAGGGCGCCAACGGAGGCGGCAGACGCAACTAGCGCGGCGAGGCGGCATGCCGCCGTTGGCGACACGACACGCCCCACCAATAAAATGCCGCTCGCCGGGGCGTCGCAGAACGATTCCCCGGCGAGCGGCCGATTAATATTGTCTATCTCAAAACGTCGTTACTTTTTGTCGAAACGACCATAGAGCGCAAACGAGAGCGCTGCAGAGATAACCCAAGTCAAAGCGATGCAGACGACAATCATGATCAGGTTCATGGGATTGCCGCTTGGATCGGCATAAACGGGCAACGAGGTAATGCCGGGCATAACAAAGCCGAAGCACTTTGCGCCGAGAACAACGGTAAGCGCACCGCCAATGCCATCCGCAATCATCGCAGCGATAAGCGGAGTCCTGTTAGGAACCTGAACGGTAAACAAGGCGGGCTCGGAAATTCCCATAAATGCTGAGAAGGCGCACGTCATTGCAGCGGACTTGAGCTTTTCGTCGGTCATGCGCAGGGCTGCACCAAAAGACGCACCGCTTTCGGCGAGGTTATGGCAGAAAGAGATCGGGAGCAGATAGTCATACCCAAGCGTTGCGATATTGGAAATCTGGATAGGGCTCGTTGACTGATGCATGCCGAAGAGCACGATAAGCGGCATAAAGAAGCCCAGCAGAAAACCGGCAACGGGGCCTAACGTCGAGAATAGCCAAACGATACCGTTGGCAAGACCAAGACCGCACCAGGCACCAATCGGAGCGAGCACAAACAGGTTGACGGGAATCACGATAGCAAGGGAGAGCGCCGGAACGACAACGAGCTTAAAAAGATCCGGCACGACTTTGTCGATTGCACGATATACAAAAGACAAGCCAATGACGCCAAAGATAACCGGGAACACGGAATCGGCGTAGCTAAAAATCGGCACCGCAAAACCGAACAGCGCAAGGGGCGTCTCGCCCGTACCGACAGCGTTGACAATGGTCGGGTACATCAGCGATCCGGCAACACAAAGCGCAAGCGAACGGTTGACTCGGAACTTATCAGCTGTAGACATTGCCAGCAAAAACGGCAAGAAGTAGAACGGGATATCCGAAATCATATTGAATATCGCAAAGTCGCCGGCACCCGTGTCGATTCCAAAAGCCGCGATAGCAGCCAGGATGCCCTTTACGATGCCTCCCGCCACCAGTGCGGGAATGATAGCGGAGAAGATGCCGGTGATGATATCGAATACGCGAGCCGAACCTTTTTGGAGCTCAGGCTGCTCGGCATCGGCGGAGGCCTCGCCACCCATCCTGTCGCCTAGCATGGGCTCCAATTCGTCATATACCGACCCCACGCTGGCGCCGATGATAACCTGCCACTGCCCGTCTTTAACCTGCGCGCCCAAGGCGCCGTCAAGCGTCTTAAGGGCCTCCAGGTCTGCCTTGCTATCGTCCTTCAGGTTGAATCTGAGCCTTGTAATGCAGTGCGTTGCCATAACAACGTTATCGGCGCCGCCCACGAGCTCGAGGACACGAGCGGCCAGTTCCTTCTTGTCTGCCACAGCAATCACTCCTACCCAAGATCCTCGCCATTAGTGGCGATACATTTCTGGTACCAATAGAAAGAGTCTTTACGCAAGCGCTCCGCAGTGCCGTTGCCGCAATTATCCAGATCGACATAGATAAGCCCGTATCGCTTGTCCATCGTAAGAGGACCGCAGGCAACAAGGTCAATGAATCCCCAGATCATGTATCCGCGCACGTCAACACCATCGATTACTGCCTCTTTAAGGCACTTTATGTGCTGGCGCAAATAATCGATTCGATACTCGTCGTGGATGCTGCCATCCTCCTCGACCACATCAGATGTACCGAGGCCGTTCTCGGCGATATACAGGGGCAGCCCATAGCGGTCATACATCTGGTTAAGGGTAACCCTCAGGCCAATGGGATCGAGCTGCCAGCCCCACTCACTCGTCTCGAGATAAGGGTTCTTGTTTGCCATGACCAGATTTCCCGCAGTCTTCTCCCATCCCTGATCGCAGGTGGATACCTGGGAAAAGTAGTACGAGAAGGCCAGGAAGTCGACCGTGTTGCGAGCGATGAGCTCTTCATCGCCCGGCTCCATTTGAATCTCGATATCGCACGCGTCGAAATAGCGATTCATATAAGCGGGGTATTTTCCACGAGCCATCACGTCCGTATAGAACCAGTTGGAATACTGGTCGTCGTGAATAGCCTGCATGTTATCTTCGGGACGGCAGGTGGCGGGATACGTACAGAATCGAGCGATCATGCCGCCAACGGGAGTATCGGGCGAAAGACGATGGACAATCTCGACGGCACGCGCATTGGCAACGAACTCGTGGTGCAGGCACTGGAAGATGGCTCGATCGAAGTTCTCCCCCTCTTCGTCTTTGACCAGACAGACCCCGTCCCAAGGCGAAAAACGCGCTGCATTGAACTCGTTAAAAGGCAGCCAGAAATCGACCAGATCGCCCAATTCCGTAACGATTGTCTCGACATAGCGGGCGAAGAAATCAATCGTCTTGCGATTCTTCCATCCCCCATATGTGGTGACAAGATTTACCGGGATGTCATAGTGGAGCATGGTGACGAAGGTTTTAATGCCGTGCTTTTTGCACTCACCCAGCATGCTTCGATACCACTCGATGCCTTCGCGGTTAGGCTCAAGATCATCTCCGTTAGGATAGATTCGGCTCCAGCAAATAGAGGTGCGGAACAGCTTGAGGCCCATCTCCGCAAAAAGCGCGATGTCCTCACGGTAGTGATGATAGAAGTCGTTACCGCGCCTAAACGGGTAGAACTCAACACCATCATCTGCGAGAGCGTTCATTAGTTCGTCATGGCAGAAGGGGTTGTTTTGATGCTTGTCCTCAATCTGGTCATGAGTCCAGGTACCATCCAGCCATCGACAATCCTGCGTCGACTTTCCCTTTCCGCCCTCATTCCAGGCGCCATCGGCCTGCGAGCACGATATGGCTCCGCCCCATAAAAAGTCGGAGTCAAACCCATGTTTTAACTTACTCATTTGCCCTCCTTGATCGGATGCTCCAGCGGATAACCCAATACTAGGAAGAACAAGATGCATAAGATATCGCATAGAAAGCGTGGGTTTATAACATTTTTTTAGATATAATACCGTTTAAGGCATCGATTCTACCGTTCACCCCTGGAGCACCCCATGGATTCGAATCTCAAACAGCTGCTCTATACGCATACCGAGACCGAAGAGTGGCATCGCACACATCCGGGAGAGCTCAGCCCGCGATATAACAGGGTGGAAACCACAACCATTAACGGCGAAGAGGTCTATCTGTTTGATTGGAAAGAAACTCTCGACGAAAACCCCGTGGGCCTTATCAAGGAGTCGCGCTTTACCGACATTCCTCCTCATATCAATCGGGATATGGAGCTTAACTACGTGTACGACGGCGTCTGCACGTTTATCGTCAACGGACGGCGACTACTCCTTAAAAAGGGCGACGTGCTCATTTGCAACACCGGCGTAGTCAGAAGCGTTCCATACGTTAAGGGCGAGCATGATATCGTCATTTCGATCGTCTTCAAAAAAGAAATGTTCGATTCGTTGTTCCTGAGCCAGCTACCCGGCGCGTCACCATTAACGAATCTTCTATTTGATTTTGTGTCCAAAAACCGCGAGGCCCGAAAATATCTCATTCTTCCAGAGGAATACGCCCGACATGCGCGACGCCTCATCGAGATGCTCTTTATCGAATATCACTTTAAAGATGCCTATTCCAATGAACTCATGAGGCACCTCGCCGTCAGCCTATTCCTTGTTCTCATTCGAGGACTGTACCGACGCTCCGCAACTGATAACCAGGCGATCATGTCGGACGAACGCATCGTGTCGATTCTGAATCATATTGAGCGAAGCTACGGCGACTGCACACTCGAAAGCATTGCGAGCGATACGGGTTATAGCACCAGCTATCTCAGCAGCTTGATCAAGCAAAAAACCGGCAAAACGTTTTCGCAAATCAAGCTCAACCAGCAGCTCACAGAGGCGGCATATCTTCTCAATAACACCGAGCGCAGCGTGCAGTATGTAGCCCGAAAAGTCGGCATCTCCAACATGTCATTCTTTTACTCAAAATTTAAAGAAGCATTCGGTGAAACGCCAGGTGCGTTCAGGACGCATCGGTCTAATTAAAGGCGTTATTACTCAGACCGATCAGCTTCGCGCGACACGGGAATGCACAATCGAAGCAGCGAGCGCATCGCCTCTACCAGCACAAAGCCGACGATGGCAACCGTGACCGCCACGTCGAACGGCGTGTTCACAAACCAGAGCAACGTCATGAGATACGACCCGGCATTAAAGGCAAAGTGCAGCAGGATCGTGTAGCGGAGCTTTCCGGTCGTCACGAGCACCCAACCAAAGATGAGGCCGGCGGCCCCCGCGTAGCAACCCTGCACCCAGTTCATGTGCATAAAACCGAAGATCGCCGCCTGCAGCACGATTGCCGCGGCGACACCCCAGGTACTCGGGGCCGCCCAGGGCACCATGGCGCCGTCCTGCGCGCTCACACGACGCCGGCGCTTCCAAAGTGGGCGGCACTGTGGATTAAACGCACGCAGCGAAAACTCAAAGATGATGCCGCGCACCAGCAGCTCTTCACAAAATGGAGCTCCGAGCACCGTAGTCAGGACGGCGAGATAGCTGGTGTCGCCCATGCCTGTTTCCTCGACAAGTTCACTGTAATCGGCCGCGACCTCGGGCAACAATGACAGTACGGCGTCGGTCACGTAGCCAACGACCACCTGCAGTGCCAAGCCGATCACGATAACGCAGGCAATGCGCTTCCACGCGCTACGCACTCCCCCGCCGAGCGGACGCTCACCTTGCCAGCGCGCGATAAACGACCGCGGCCACAAATAACGCCACCATAGCAGCGCCATCAAAAACGATGCCGCCTGCGCGACAGCCTGAAGCAATTGGATATCGAGGTCGTCGATCGAAAAACCCATGAACACCGATGCGACGCCAAGGGCGGAGAGCAAAACGACGCTCAGGACAATATCGGCAGCGACGACGCCAAAACAGGCAAGCGTCCAAATCATCGCATTGAGCATGCCAGCCTCCTCAAAACCGTTCCCTAGTTCTACCACAACTCGGCAGAGAGCTGATCCCATGGGGACGGAGGAAAACGGATCACTTATTGATGAGAATCGGGCGCAGCGCCAAAGGCCCCGCTGGGCGAAATGTCGAACGGAAAGGTGCCGCAGCGATTGAAGGCGGCGATGAACATGCGGATGGCGTTGGACGGCGTGGTGCCCACGAGCTGGGTTGCCGCCGCGAAGGCTGCCTTTTCCTCGGGCAAGACCTTCGCGACAACCGGGGTCATGTGTTCTGCCATGGCGCTTCCTTTTTGAAACGACGGTGGTGCGGATGGATGCGGGCCACGCGGCTGGGCGACGGGCTGTGAAGGCAACCCGATTGGCCCGCATCTGGAGTTTGTTCTACGGCGTTGGTATTACTTGGTATTCCTAAGTATTACCCCGCAGATAGAATACCATACCCGACCCCATGGGGACGGAGAAAAAACGGATCAATTTGTTGCTGAGTAAGTCTTTAGAGTGTGATGATGTCCGAGATATTGAGGGCCCGAGCGTCAGCGGCATCGTGCGTGGCAAGCAACAGCATACGGCCGTCGAGCAAGTCGAGCACGACCTCGGTGCATGCATCGCGCGCAGCGATGTCTAGACCGGTAAAGGGCTCGTCCAGAATCACTGCGCCGCCCGGACACAGCAGGGCTCGGGCAATCTCGACGCGACGGCGCTGCCCGCCCGAGAGCTCGGCCACACGAGCATGCACATCGACCCCCGGCACCAGCAGGCGCAACAGGGCCGCGGCACTCGAGGCGTCCACGCGCGCGTCGGCGCACACCAGCACGTTATCCAAAGCCGAGGCGCCCTCTACCAGGCGCACATCCTGAAACACCATGGAGCACGGCGCGCACTCCCCCGCCGCCAGCGCAAGCAGCGTCGACTTGCCCACGCCCGAGGTGCCCATCACGCAGGCGCGCCCACCGGCGGGCACACGAAGCACCAGTCCGTCGAGCGCCGGAGCCCAGGGAGCGCGATCGCCCACGGCGAGCGCAAGCTCCGCAGCAGCCCTGCCGCCAGCAGAGCCGCCTGCACGTCCGCGAGGACAACGCCCATGCGCCCGCACAGCAGCACGCCATGCTGCGGGCCCCGAAGCCCGCAGCAGCCACACCAGCACGCGCTCGCATGTCCACGATGCCGCCACGACTAGCACGGTCCAAGCCAGCAGGTCAGCCGTTTCGATGAGCAGCTTTGCCTGATAGATGCGCTCACCCACGGTGCCCACCGCCATGCCGATCAGCTCCGCCGCCACGCCGGCCTTCCAGCTCATGCCAATCACGGCGCGGGCGCACGAAAGCACAAACGGCAGGACTTCGCGCCAGGTGTGGGCGCAAAACAGTCGCCAGCCCCGCACGCCATGCAAGCGAAACATCTGCTCCAGTGGCTTATCCGCTTGCGCCAAACCCTCGACCAGCGAGAAATACACGCCCGGCAGCGCCATCAAAAAGACCGCCGCAATGCTCACGCGCGCCGACCCCAACCAAATGAGCAGCAGGACCACTACGCAGGCAACCGGCGTCGCCTTAACAAACGAAAGCGCCGGCGCCACCAGGCGGGCAAACGTCCGCGACCGCACCGAGACCCCCGCCAGCACGCCGCCGCACACCGCGGCAAGTGCCAGCCCGCCCAAAATTCGCAAGCCCGAGCCCACCAGAATCGCCCACGTGCCGGCATCGCACACCAGCCGCATCAACGCAACCACAACAGCACCCGGCCCCGGCAAGATCAACGGCTGCGCCACGAGACCCGCCACCAGCACCCACGCGGCAAGCCAAAAGGCGGCAACGGCACCTGCTGCCGCCACCGCCTTCATACGCTCTATCATTTGTCGAGCAAACACACGCACGGGCTACTCCATGTAGCAGAAATCATCAGCCGGGAGCTTGCCGCCCACGGCGCTCGCATCCGCATCGGCCAGCACCTGCAGGTACCCACCGAGCGCCGCCTTCATATCCTTCCCCGTCTGACACACGAGCATGCACCCGGGAATCGCCTTTTTGGCAATCGCGGCGTTATCGATGATACCCGCATCGACCACGGCCTGCGCCCAGTCTGCCGGCGCCGCATTGACGGCCTTCACGCTCGCCTCATGGCAGCGCAAGAATTCCGCCACGGCCTCGGGATGCTCCTCGGCAAAGGCACGGCGCACCACGGTCACGCCCGTCAGCAGGCGCGAACCCGTGTCACCCGCCAGATCATCCCACACATCAGTCAGATTTACCGGCGCCGACAGCTTGCCCTCGCTCTTTGCGATGGCAGCGGTCTTGAACGGCTCGGGCAGCACGCCCACGGCGGACGGGTCGGCAAGCAGCGCCGACAGCACCTCGGTGGGTTCGCTCTTAAACTCGAGCGTCACCTGGCCGGTCAGGCCCGCGCGCTCCAGCAGGTAGTTCATGACGTACTCCGGCGTGGTGCCCTTGCCCGTCATGTAGACGGTACGACCCGCCAGGTCACCAAACGAGGTCACGTCCGCGTCGCCCGTCACCACACTCAACACGCCGAGCGTGTTGATGTCGATGACCTGCACCGCGCCTTCGGTCTTGTTGTAGAGAACGCTCGCCATGTTGGCGGGCACCAGGGCAATGTCGACATCTCCCTGAATGACCTTGGGCACGATCTCATCGGCCGCAGTGCTGATCGCAAAGTCGAACTCGTTATCCGTGGCGCCCTCGTCCGCCCGGTCCATAAACTGCACCAGACCAATCGAGGTCGGCCCCTTGAGCGAGGCGACGTGCACCTCGACCGGCTCCGCAGCAGCACCGGCGCCGTCCGTGGCAGCCGAGCCCGCGGCGGACCCGGCACCGGCAGCTCCGCCGCCACAGCCAGCCAGTGCGAGCGACAACGCGCCCGCGGCAAGCGCCGAGGCAAATCCTCGGCGCGTCATCTCAACATCAAACGCGCGCATCGCTAGCACGCCTCCTCGTTGGGCATCGTCCATGCATGATGGTCGGTATGCAGTAGCTCCTCGGCCAGCGGCGAGAGCGGCGCGCCCAAGAACTCGCGATAGCACGCCTGGACATCGGGATTCTCGTGCGAGAAGCGAATGTCCGCAGCGGCATCCAGGCCCCAGAGCACCTTGCCGCGCTCGGCCGCCAGCTCGCAACCGTCGTGGATGGGCTGACCGCCACCACCGACGCAACCGCCGGGGCACGCCATGACCTCGGCAAAGTCATGGCTCACGCTGCCGTCGCGAATCGCGTCGAGCAGCCGGGCGGCGTTGCCCAGCCCGTGCGCCACGGCAACACGCACCTGAGTGCCATCGATATCGGCGACAGCTTCCTTCCAGCCGTCGAGTCCGCGCACGTCGGTAAAGAAATCGGCATCCGGGTTCTTGCCCGTCACCAGGTAATAGGCCGAGCGCACGGCGGCCTCCATCACGCCGCCCGTGGCGCCAAAGATCACGCCCGCGCCCGTGCCAAAGCCCAGCGGCGTGTCGAGCGGCTCCTCGACCAGCGTGTCCACGCTCACGTGGCTCGCGCGGATTATGCGCACCATCTCGCGCACCGTCAGCGCAACGTCAACGTCGGGCGCACCGCCCTCGCCCACCATGCTCGGCAGCGCGCACTCGGCCTTCTTGGCCGTGCACGGCATCACGGACACCACGAACAGGCGCTCGGGCTCCACGCCCAGCACTTTGGCATAGTAGGTCTTGGCGATGGCGCCGAACATCTGCTGCGGCGACTTTGACGTGGACAGGCTGTCGACAAACTCGGGGTAGCGCGCCTTCACAAAGCGTACCCAGCCCGGGCAGCAGCTCGTGAACATGGGCCAGCCGCGGCTGTCGCCCTCGCCCTTGGCAGCCTTACCCAGGCGCTCGAGCAGCTCGGAGCCCTCCTCCATAATGGTGAGATCGGCCGAGAAGTCGGTGTCAAACACGTACTCAAAGCCCACGCGGCGCAGCGCACAGGCCAGGCGCTCGACGGTGGCCTCATCGCGCGGAATGCCGAGCTCCTCGCCCCAGGCGCTACGCACGGCCGGCGCAATCTGCACCAGCACGATCTTGTCGGGATCGGCGATGGCGTCGAACACGGTCTCGGTGTCGTCACGCTCGCGCAGGGCGCCCGTCGGGCAATGCGTGATGCACTGACCGCACGCGACGCAATCGGTCTTGCCGATCGGCGCACGCCCGCGAGTGCCCACGGCGGTATGCGTGGCGCGGTTGGTCAGATCCCAAATCCCTAAGCCCTGCACGCTCTCGCACACCTTGATGCAGCGCATGCATTTGATGCACTTGTCGTTATCGCGGATGATGGGGAAATCGAAGTCCCAGCCCTCGCGCGCCAGGTGCTGCTCGTACGGCAGATAGAAGATGCCCAGGTCGTTGGCGATGGTCTGCAGGTTGCAGTTACCACTGCGCACGCAGCTCGTGCAGCGCGAGTCGTGTTGGGACAGTAGCAGCTGCACGTTGGTGCGACGCGCCTCGCGGGCCTTGGGGCTGTTGGTGTGGACCACCATGCCGTCGAGCACGTAGTTGTTGCAGGCGGCAACCAGCTGGTCGCAGCCCTCAACCTCGACCACGCACACGCGGCAACCGCCAATCTCGTTTAGATCGCGCAGGTAGCACAGGGTGGGAATCTGGATGCCGACGGACTTGGCCGCGTCCAGGATCGTGGTGTGCTCAGGCACCACGACCTCGCAATTATCGATAGTGAGCTTGACCATGTAGAGTGCTCCGCTTTCGGTGTTGTCGCTGACAGTGGGGTTGTTGAGCTCTACCATTCCAGGTTCCTCCCTCCACGGAACGCGCCAAAGCCAAAGTGGTCGCAACGCAGGCAGCGGCTTGCCTCCTGGCGTGCTTCCTGCTCGGTGAGACCCTGCTCGACCAGATTCCAATCGTGGATGCGCTCGCCGGCCTCGCGCTCGCCCAGCTCGCAGCGGCCACACTCGTGTTTGCCCTTAAACTGCACGGTCGGCAGCCCAACCTCGAGCTTGATCTTGTGGTCAAAGCCCAGGTAACGGTCGATATTTGCCGAAGCAACGCGGCCGGCGTTGATGGCCCGGATGACGGTGGCGGGACCGGTCTGGCAGTCGCCGCCGCTAAAGAGGCCATCGAAGTTGGGCACGGCGCCATCCGAATCGGTGACCACGCAGCCCCACTTACAGGCAATGCCCATGTCCTCAAACGGCTTGGAATCGATGTCCTGGCCAATGGCCACAAACACGCGCTCGCAGGGAATGACGCGCTCGGGCGTGGCGGCGGCACGCGGGGCCGGACGCCCACGACGGGGCTCGCCGATAATCTGCGGCTGCACGCGCAGGCCACTCACGCGACCCTCCTCGCCCGTCTCGATAGCGAGCGGGGCCGTGAGCTCCAGAACCTCGCAGCCCTCGGCCTGGGCGCCGGCAATCTCGGCATCCTGGGCCGTCATGTCGCAGATGCGACGGCGGTAGACGATGCTCACCTTTTCGGCACCGCAGCGCACGGCAGAGCGCGCCACGTCCATGGCAACGTTGCCGCCGCCGATGACGCACACGCGCTGGCCGCTCAGGTCGGGCAGCTCGTCATCGCCGATGGCGCGCAGCATCTTGACGGCCGATTCCACGCCGGGCGCCTCTTCACCCGGAAGGCCGAGCTTCTTGTCACTGTGGGCACCGATGGCCAGGTAGACGGCATCGAACTCGTCGCGCAGACGGGCGAGCTCCTCGCCGCTCACGGAGTGGTCGAGCTCCACGTCGATGCCGGCGCTCAAAATCCAGTCGATCTCGGCCTGCAGGCGCTCGCGCGGCAGACGATAGCTGGGGATGCCGTAGCGCAGCATGCCGCCCAAGTGGTGGCGCTGCTCAAAAATGGTCACCTTGTGGCCCATCACGGCCAGGTAGTAGGCACAGGAAAGGCCGGCCGGGCCGCCGCCGATCACGGCGACGCGCTTACCGGTGTTGTCCACTACATGTGGCCTGTGGTCGTTGAGGTCGCTATGCTCAACGGCAAAACGCTTGAGGGCGAGGATGTTCATGGGGTCGTCGACCATGCCACGGCGGCAATGCATCTCGCAGGGATGCTCGCACACCAGGCCACAGACGAGCGGTAGCGGGTTGTTCTTGCGGATGACCTTGACGGCGTCGGCATAACGGCCTGCCTCGACGAGCGAGATGTAACCAGGAATGTCGACGTGCGCCGGGCAGCCCGAGACACACGGGACGCGAGCCTCGCGGTCAAAGCCGCAGGAGTGCTCGCGGATGTGGTGCTCAAAATCGTCGCGGAAGCCGCGAATGGCCGTGAGTGCCATGGCGCCAGCTTCGTAGCCGATGGCGCAGTCGCTCGAAAGGTAGATGGTGCGGGCCGTGCGCTCAATCAAGTTGAGCGTGGACTCGTCGGCGCGGCCCTCGAGCACATCGGCGAGCAGGTCGCTCAGCGCGCTCAGGCCCACGCGGCAGGGCGTGCACTTGCCGCAGCTCTGGGTGGAGCACAGGTTGACGAGCGCCGCCGTAAACTCGACGGGGCACGGGGCGAGTGAACTCACCGCCAGACGACGTCCGAGTGCATCGTGCAGGTCGTCCATGACGGCCTGAGCGTGGCTGCGTTCCATTACGTGCAGTCGAGCCATAAGATCCCCTCTCACATGGCAGCCCGGAGGCGAGGCCGGGCGAAATTGCTACACGCACAACACTGACCTAAAAAGTTGTTAGGTCTCCACGCAGTTCGGCAGGCGGTATGAAATGTCACCATCAGCGGTGAAAATGAACATTATCGCAGATAAATGCCATATTTGATAAAACGCGTTACCAAACGACAATGCCCCGCCCACGCAATCACGTGGGCGGGGCATTGCTTCAGGCATGCGGCCAGCGACCCTGTTGCTTTTACTTAAGCTCGGGCCAGTAACCCTTGTTGGCCTCGATCATGTCGTCGAGAACCTCCTTGGCGACCTTCATCGACGGCACGGTCTTGTTGAGCGTAAAGGCCTTAAGCGCCTTCTCGTACGAACCCTCGATCGTAGCCTCGACAATGAGCTTCTCGGAGTTCAGCTGCTGCATCATGAGGCCCTGCTGGAACAGCGGAATGTTGTCGCGGCTGATGACCTCGGGGCCGTTCTTGCCAATGTAGGCAGGCAGCTCGACCATAGCGTCGTAGGGCATGTTGGGGATGGCGCCCTTGTTCTCGCAAATGACCAGGAAGCGCTGCTTGGTGTCGTTCTTCAGAGCGATAGCCAGATCGGCAATCCAGTCGCCGTGGCTGCCCGCATAGAACGTGCTCTCGTCGATCTCGCCCGTCTTCTCGTAATGGTCGATACCATCAAAGAGGTTCTTCTCACGCGTCTCCTCAACCTCGTTAGCACGGGTGCGCTCGGGGTTGGAGTGCTCGACGAACTCCTTCTGCTGCAGGTAGTAGTTCAGATACGTGTTGGGCAGGTACTCCGGGAAGCACTCCATGATCTCGTACTCGCCCTTCCAGACGTAGTACCAGCTGCCCTTGGTGTGGCGGTTCTGCTCGGGGTGCTCGTCGACGGCCTCCTCGGGCTTCTTTGCCATGAGCGAGCCCATGCCCTTGAGGTAAGAGTCGGGCAGCAGAATCTCATGCTCCTTGATGTACTCGCGCAGCTGCGGGAGCACCTCCTCGCCCTTGTGGCGGATCGAGGTGAACCAACCAAAGTGGTTGAGGCCAAAGTAATCGTACTCGACATCCTTCTTGTCGATATCGAGCGCGGCGCAAACCACGTCGATGATCGCGATCGGCATGTCGCAGATGTTGATGATACGAGCGTTGGGACGCAGCACGCGGCAGCCCTCGGAGACGATGGCGGCAGGGTTGGAGTAGTTGAGAATCCAGTAGTCCTTCTTGGCGTACTTCTCAACGTCATCGATCAGCTCGACCATGGGGAAGATGGTGCGCATGCCGTAGGCAAGGCCGCCGCAACCGCAAGTCTCCTGACCCACGCAGCCGTGACGCAGCGGAATCTTCTCGTCCTGCTCGCGCATGGCGTAGCCGCCCACGCGCATCTGGGCAAACACGAAGCTCGCGTCGGTAAAAGCCGTCTTTTTGTCGGTGGTCACCGTGAGCTTGATGTCCAGGCCGAGGTCCTCGTGCAAAATCCAGTCCACGAGCACGCCGATCTTGCGCTGGCGCTCCTCGTTGATGTCGTACAGACGAATCTCGTCAACGTCGAGCTCGTCCTTGCGCAGGGCGATGGACTTGACGATGCCGGGGGTAAAGGTGGATCCGCCACCACACAGAGTAATGATCATTGTTTACTGCTCCTTCTCAATTGCGTTTTCGACCTTGTCGCGCATCTCGGCGACCTTCATGCCAAAGATGATCTGGATATTATTGCCGTTGCGGTTGATGCCGCTGTTGGGCACGTGGTTGATGAGGTCCTCATTGATGAGGTCCGGGTTCTTAACGTTCACGCGGAGACGCGTAAAGCAGTTCTCGAGCTCCTCGATGTTGTCCTTGCCACCAAGACCTGCGACCAGGTCGGCAATACCTGCATCGACGCCCTCTGCGGGAGCCGCGGCAACAGCGCCCTGCTTCACCGCGACAGACGCGGCGGCCTCGCCCTCGGCAACGGACTCGGCGAGCTCGGACTCCTCCTCGCGACCAGGCGTGTGGAGGTTGAGCTTCTTAATAAGGAAGGTGAAGAGGAAGAAGTACAGAGCGGCGTTGACGACTCCAAGCACCAGCATAACCGGCCAGTTGGTCTTGTCGACACCGAGGACCAGGTTGGAAACCACGATGTTGATGATGCCGCCTGCAGTCGAAGCGGGCACGGAGAGGACCTTGAGCAGGACCAGGAAGATGCCGGAAAGAACCGAGTGAACAACAAAGAGCACGGGAGCGGCAAAGACAAAGAGGAAGTCCATGGGCTCGGTGACACAGGAGAGCACGGCGGCGATGATCAGCGGGATGATAACGGCCTTGGTCTTATCCTTGTTCCCCTTGTAAGCGGTGACGATAAAGGCGAGACCGATACCGATGTAGGGCCACAGGTTGTTGAAGGTGTAGCTGTTGAAGTAGGTGCTATCGGAGAAGGGCTGGCCCGTCATTGCCATCTCGGCGACACGGATGGGGTAGGCGCCGGCGATAACCTGATCGCCCAGTGTCAGGGTGCCACCCACATCGGAGAACTGGAACGGGGTGTAGATGAGGTGGTGCAGACCGGTGGGAACGAGCAGCTTGTTGAGCATGCCGTAGATAAACAGACCGATGTTGCCCGACTCCTTAATGATGCCGGCAACGGAGGAGATGGCGCCCTGAACCGGAGGCCAAACGATGCAGAAGCCAGCGCCCATGATCCAGGAGATGATGATCATAATCAGGAACGGGAAGCGAACGCCCGAGAACATCGAAAGGGCAATGGGGAACTGCTTGTTCGAGTACTTGTTGAACACGGCACCGGTGATGCAACCGAGAATGATGCCGCCAAACACGCCAGTATCGAGTACCTGGATGCCCATAACGGTGGCCTGGCCGGTTCCGGTAAGACCGAGCATGTCGCTCGCATCGGCAAGAGAGCCGGTGGCGTTGAGCACGATGTTGTTAGCCTGCAGGAACAGGAAGAACGACATCAGGGCGATCAGCGAAGCATGACCCTTGTTCTTCTTTGCCATGGCGCCGGCGATGCCCACGCAGAACAGAATCGAGAGGTTGTTGATGATAAACATCAGCGACTGATAGACAACGGCGCCCACAAGCTGGAACGGACCGGAGCCCAGTACGGGGACCAAAGCGCAGATGGTCTTGTTGGTCAGAATAATGCCCACGATGAGCAGGATGCCGGCAACCGAGAGATACATCATCGGCTGGACGATCGACTTCGCGAACACCTCCAACGGCGCTTTGAAATTGAACTTCTTTTTTGCGGTCATAGCGGTACTCCCCTTCCTTTTCCGCAAATTAAGACAGATGTGCCCTAGACAAGACCGTGAGCCTTGCCTTATATCAATCGATGTGTGGGCACGTTATGCCTAGAGACCAGGTTCTCCAAGCAGGTTAACAATGTGATATGCGAGATAACTCTTTTCGGCATCGGTAACGACAACGTTATAGATAGACGACAAGTGAGCGGCTATGGCGTCCGCGCACGAGAATGCACACGGATACGCCGTTTCATCGATTCGGAACAGCGCGTCTCCGTTGATTTGCCCGGCCGTAGGATCGAGCGCTCGCTGTGCGAAAAACTGCAGGTGACGAACGAAACGTTCGTAAGGCAGCGAGGTGCCATCGAGGGTCGTAGCATAGCGCTCAGAAACAATCGCGAGCACGTCGCGAACAAGCTGGACCGAAACAATCAGACGATCGGAGCGTTGCGGCATGGTGGCGTTGACGATATGCAGCGTAATGAAACCCTGCTCTTCTTCGCTCATCTGGATGCCCATATACTCCTTGATAATCTGCAGCGCACGGCCCGCAAGCGCGTACTCCTTGCGATAGAACTGCTGGATCTCGAGTAGCAACGGATTCTCACAGGGGACGCCCTTGCGCTCGCGCTCCAAAGCAAGGCTGATATGGTCTGCGAGAGCAATGAGAATCTTATCGTTGATGTCGGCATTGAGCTCTCGACGAAGCATCTGAACGATTTCCTCGGAAATCACGAGGTTGACGGTGGGGATGGACTCCAAAAGATGTGCCAAGCGGTCAATCGTACGCGAGTCCTGAGAAGTTCCCTCCTGCAACGCGTAGGTCTTTTCGATCGACGCCTCGTCGATGGCATCGCCGGCATGACGGCCAAAGCAGAGGCCTCGACCGATGACGATGAGCTCGGAGCCATCGTCCGAAGTGACCATTGCGACGTTGTTGTTAAAAACTCGCTTGATAACCACGGTACCCACCACAAGAATTTACTCGGAAAGCCAGACGACAGGCTCTTTAACAGCAACAGGGCCGGAAGCATGCTCACGAAGAGTCGAGTTCTCCGAACGCTCGCACACGATAACGAAGACCGTGGGATCAAAGCCGGCAGCGCGAACCACGTCGAAATCGACCTCGACGAGGGGCTGGCCCGCGTCAACGTGATCACCCTGGGCAACAAGCGCATGGAAGCCCTTGCCCTCAAGTTTAACAGTGTCGATTCCGATATGCAGCATCACCTGAGCAGAGCTGTTATCGGACATGATGCCCAGCGCGTGCTCAGTCGGAAACAGAGCGGCGACGGTACCGGAAACAGGAGCGCACACCGTTCCCTCTTGGGGAACCACGGCAACGCCATCGCCCACTGCACGGCTGCTAAAAGCGGGGTCATTGGTTTTTTCTAGATTAACAAGCTCGCCGGAAACGGGAGCGAGGATTTCGAACTCGGAAGCCGCAGTCGTCTGCTTATCCGAACCACCCATTAGGCGAGAAAAGAAACCCATGGTGACATGTCCCTTCATAAATATAGCCCAACCAAAATCAATCGAATGCACCCATTGAGACACACCCGTTCTAAGACTTTGGTTAGGCCCACGTCCGAGGGGACTCGGTAACCTTCCGCATTTCTTTTACGGGGGTTATTATAGACAAGCCCAAAGCCGGAACAATCATTATGACCGGCGAACGGTATTTTTTCTCCGATAAACGGTATTTAAGCGGCACTTAGGGACGTTCCTTTTCTGCCGGCACTCGGGGACACTCCTCACTCTGGTGCATTGGGGACAGGTTTGTTTGCACCAGGTTGGTGCAGATTAGCCTGGTCCCATTGCACCAATTTCGTATGCGCTAGATAAAGAGCTCGCATTCCTTCCGCACGACGCAAACCTTGCTCAGCATCTGGGAAACAGCGGATAGCTTGTTGGGATCAAGCTTACGAGCGCCTCGCGGACATACGGCAATGCAGCGCATGCAGGAGATGCACGCCTCGCCAGCTGCTCGTTTGGGGTCACCCTTGTCGATAGCACAAACGGGGCACGCCGCGGCGCATGCACCGCAGGAGACACAATCCCCTGTTGCCTCGGGTGCCATGCGGTGACCTCCGGCTTGTTTATAAGGACGATTGCCGGGAATAGAGGGCTCGGATGTATCCTCGGCCAACAGCTTTTGCTGAATTTGCTGCGCAAACTCTGCGAGCTGCGCCGCATCCTGCGCATCCGGACGACCGGCAGCAAACTGTCGCGCAATGGAATGTTCTGCAATGGCCGCAACTGCCGCGATCACCCGGAATCCCGCATGCTTCGCAACGTCCTCCAGCTCTACGAGCGTGTCCTCAAACGCGCGGTTTCCGTAGACGCACACCAGAACGGCCCGCGCTCCGTTGCCGTGAACCATGCCCAACCGGTCAGCCACCACAGCCGGGATTCTACCGGCATACGCCGGCACAGAGATTACGGCCACGTCGTCCTCAGTCATCGAGACAGCGCTGAAATCTAGCCCGCTATCGGTCAGATCGACGGTAACGGTATTCTTGTCCAGTGCCCCGGCCACAAGGCCAGACACCTTCTGCGTTCCACCCGTCGGACTAAACACAATTTCGAATACGCTCATCGAGACACCCTCCCCCTACGTCTGGCAACGCGTCAAGCCGTTTTCACATCCAGCCAGAGTATACGGCACGTGGGATCCCCATTTTGGTGCATCAAGCACCCCAATGCACCAACCCTACGCTGTCTGCCTCTTCGTTTTGTATAAATTACGGTACAGATTGTATATATTTACGGGATACCGCCGTGTTCTCCCGAGGTACCCCATCCTGGCCCGTGCAAAAAACGGAGTATTCTGCAACGTGACCGCGCCAGCAATACCCCGAGCGGGCAAACCTTTAGGGCGCTGCGTCATTTTGGGTTCCGACATGGCGAGAATGACGCGCCCCTGCTCCGGAAAACGACGAAATCTGACTCAGAACGCTCGCTAGGGATATCCGAAAGCCACCGTTGGCGACGTCAAATCATATGCAGACAACTCGAACTGCAGAATACTCCAAAAAATGCACGGCGCACCCCATGGGACCCATTGTCGCATGGTAGGAAACAGGCCCACGGCATCCTCTAGACGCATTCCCGAGGAAATCACATTTGAACTAGCGATCGGATACGGCAAACAAAAAGGGCCCCGAGCGTAGTTGCTCGGGGCCCTTGGTTCACCTCGCTCTAGCGGGCGATGCGTGTGTTATTTGCGCTTGCCGCCGCCGTCACCGGGACGACGGGAGCTGCCGCCACGCTTGCCACCACGACTATTGCCATAGCTGCCACGGTTATCGCGACCGCCGGCACGGCCGCCACGGGAGCCGGCCTGGTTGCCGCCACGCCCGCCACGATAGCCGCCACGACGCTCCTCGCGGGTATCGTCGTAGTTGCGCCAGTCATCGCGACGATCGCGGCTGGCACGCGGGTCACGACGATCGCGCGACTCATTCGAACGACCAGCGCCGCCGCGGCCGCCATTGCCGCGAGCGCCCTCGCGACGCTCGCCGCCGCGGCTAACGCGCTCTTCAAAGCGCTTGCCGCCACGGGACTCACCGCCACGAGCACCTCGCTCACCGCGACCCTCGCCGCCGCGACGCTCATCACGGCCACCGCGCTCGTCATCACGACCGGAACGACGGCGGTCGCCCGAACCGCGCTTGCCACCGCGCGAACCGCGGCCCTCGTCCTCGCGCTCGACACGACGACGGCCGCCACGGTCCTCGTCCTCACGACGACGGCGGTGTGCCTCGCCCTGGAACTGCTTGGCACGACGCTCGGCACGGTTGCCGCGCGCAGGCTGCTCAGCGGCACCAGCACCAGCGCGCTCCTCGGCAGCCACCTCGCGAGCCACGCTCTCCACGGCCTCGTCCACGCGAGCCTGAACGCCCTCGCGCACGCGGGTCTTGCCGCCGCGCTTAGGACGGCTCGGGCGCTCGCCGTCGCCGCGACGCTCGTCGCGACCGCGGTTGGAACGACCGGCCACATCGCCGTAGTCATCGCCGTTGCGCTTGCCGTCGCGACGTGCCTGCTCAAGCTTCTTCTTGCTCTTGGACTTGCCGCGCTTGGTCTTCTTCTTCACCTTAAAGGCGGCAGGATCGCGCTCGGGGTCAACGGCGGGCGGGTTGGGGCCCACGTGCAGGTCGCCGGCTTCGTAAATATCGGCCGTCTTGTCCATGAGCTTCTCGATCTCGTAGAACTCGTCCACGTCCTGCTCAGTCACAAACGTGATGGCCCAGCCCAGCTCGCCGGCGCGGCCCGTACGGCCAATACGGTGGATGTAGTCGGTCGGCTCGGCCGGCACGTCAAAGTTCACGACGTAACGCACGTCGCTGATGTCGATGCCGCGGGCGAGCACGTCGGTTGCCACCAACACGTCGACGGTACCGTCGCGGAAGGCCGAAAGGGCACGCTCGCGCTGGGCCTGGCTGCGGTTGCCGTGAATCGCGGCGGCCTTGATGCCCTTGCGCTCCAGACGACGGCAGCAGCTGTCGGCGCGGTGCTTGGTGCGCATAAAGACGATAGTGCGCTCCGGGCCCTCCTTTTTGAGGAACTCGGGCAGCAGGTTGTTCTTGGCCTCGATGGACACCGGGAACACAAACTGGTCGACGGTGTCGGCGGTCGACGTGGCGGGCGCGATCTCCACGCGTGCCGGGTCGCTCACCAGGTCGGTGATCTCGCCCACGGCCTCCTCGTCGAGCGTCGCCGAGAACAGCAGCGTCTGGCGCTCGGCCGGCGTCTCGCGCACAATGCGGCGGACGGCAGGCAAAAAGCCCATGTCGAGCATACGGTCGGCCTCGTCGAGCACCAGCACCTTGACCTCGTCCAGATGGCAGGCACCCTGCTCGATCAGATCGACCAGACGGCCCGGCGTTGCGACCAGGATGTCGCAGCCGTACTTGAGGGCAGCGGTTTGCGGCTTGTAGCTCACGCCGCCCACGACGGTCACGGCAACGTGGCCCGTGACGTCGGCGATCTTGCTCGCGACCTCGTCGATCTGCTGGGCAAGCTCGCGCGTGGGGGTGATGACGAGCATCACGGGGCCGCGGCCGTTGCCCTCGGGCTTTTTAACACCGCGACGGCGGTTGCGGCCGCCGCGCTCGCGCACGGGTTTGGGAGGAGCGATGTGCTCCAGATTGTTCATGGTCGGCAGCAAAAAGGCAGCCGTCTTGCCGGTGCCGGTCTGAGCGGCGGCAAGCAGGTCACGGCCCTCGAGCACTACGGGGATCGAGCCGGCCTGCACGGGCGTGGGCGCCGTGTAGCCCAGGTTCTCGATAGCACGAAGCATCTCGTCAGAGAGGCCCAGCTCGTCAAAGGCGGGCAGGCTCTCGGTAGCGGACTCGACGGCCTGGGCGGCATTGGCCTCATCGGCGGCATCGAAGGCAGCCTGGGTCATGGCCTCGCGGGTCTCGTCCAGAATCTCGGCGTCCGTGACGTCGGATACAGAATTACGCATATGTTGTTGTTCCTTATCTGCACGCGCAATGGGCACGGCATGCGGCCGCGCGGGCGTGCTTGGTAGTGCGCTAATACATACAAAAACAGGTGCGCACAGAGAGGACGTTGCTCAGCACGCTGGCGATCGCTTTGGCAGCCCTATCACGCGCCGTCCAGACGCAGCAGCTCTAAGCGATGGAGCAGATTCGCCGCCGGTTAGTATACCCGTGCTTCGCATGCCCCCACGTAAACCACAGATGACGAGGCGGACGAGGTGGGCCCGGCTGATTGTCTCAATCTGTAACATCTACAGGGCGAATCTTCCTCTACGTGTTACAGATCGAGACAAACGGTCGACACGGTTCACAAGCGTCTCAATCTGTAACAATTACCGAGTAAAATCGGTCCTAATTGTTATAGATCAAGACAGAGGGGGATTTCCGTCCAGTCCAAACCAAATCTCTCGGTCTTCCTGCAATTTCGAACATGTGGCCTATAATGTTGCTTTGGTTACGCTATATATTGCGCAGCCATTTAATACGTCGCCCACCGGGGGCCATTAATTCCTATCGCCATATTGGCTAGGAAGCAATCAAAGGAGGTATCCGTGGCAGCAGAGACGCCTTGCTCGGTCCTCTATAACGATATTCGCTCGTTCGGCGGTCTTAAACATCTCGAGATCGCCCGAATGCTCATCAATGGAAACTCTTATCTCGGCAGTACCCTGCTCGAGAAATGCTCTTCCAACCGCTCGTATCTCACCCGTTACATCGTCCATCGCAAGCCTGACCAGTGCGCGCCCTCCATCTACAGCGACTTTACCGTCACCACGCTCAACCTTTCCTCGGCAATCTGCAGCAAGCTCGGCGGCGGCGAGTCCGCCTATCGGGCAATCGCCGAGCACTATCGCGGTCCGGCCGCCAACGAAATGATGTCGGCTCTCACCAGCTACAAGCTGGACAGCCGCCTATATGCAAATGCCCTCAATCGCATCGACAACTTTGACGGCAATGCCGTGCGCGAGAAAAGCACGCTTTACCTTATGCTCTTTGTGGCAACGGGGGCGCTCGCCGATCCCGTTCAGGGCGTGGCCACCGTCGAGCGCTTTTGCGACAGCAAGACGGGCGAGCACTTTGGCACCACCGAAACTACCGTCGGACGTGGCTTTATGAGCAGCCTGGAGCAGCCGCGCACCGTCGCCCCCAACCTCGGTCTGCTCAGAACCCATGCCGACAACTGCGCCGACATGCAAATCCATCCCCTCACACGCGATCCGCACGGCACCGTGATTGGTTCTCTGCCCAAAACCTCGCCCAGCATCACCGATGTGGGCGCCGACGCATCGCGCGAGCATCTTCGTATTTGGCTCGAGGGTGAGCACTGGTACGCCCAGGGCCTTGGATCGACCAACGGCACGGTGCTCGAATCGGGCGCGCGCGACGGCGATATTGTGATTGAGCCGCCGCGCGACCAACGCGAGCCCGGCAAGATCTATCCCCCCGTGGAAATCGCCAACAGCGACAGACTTCATTTGGGTCTCTATACGACATTCCTTGTCATTGTGGACTAGCGCGGACGGCGATCGGAAGACGGTCGCCGTCCGTCTTTCGTCTTCTACCTTCTGCGTCGTAAACGACAATACTCAGCGGTATGCGTGGGCAGTGCGGCTATCATGGTACTTTACCGATATCCGCACTGCTCACGTATACGCGCGGCAACCCATGCCAGACAAAGGAACGCCATGGATACTACCGATAGCGCCTATGGCGACAAACTCATCCGTCTTGACACGTTCGACACCGCCGTGGCGGTCGACCCCAGCGCCGAGGACGACGCCAAGCGTCGGTTTATGACGCTTATTCTCCAGACGGCCCACCGCAACAACGGCAACATCGGACACGTGCTGCGCGCGACCAACACGAGCGGCGAGGTCTTTGCCGTCAAGCTACTCAAGGACAACGCCATCCTTTCCGGCCAAGCCCCCGACCGCTCCGCCGAGCAATCGGCAGCGCACCTGGCCAGCACCGCCGCGCTGTTCGAGGAGTACCGTCATCTGTGTACCGTCTCGCACCTGCGCGGATTTCCGCGCGTCTATGGCTACGGATTGTGCGAGGATGACCCTCTCATCCTCATGGAGTGGGTCGAGGGCACCTCGCTCAAGCAGGCGCTGCCCCTGCTTCCGCACGACGCCTCGGGCGGGCTGACCACCCAGATGGTCGCCGCCGTCGGAAACGCCGTGCTTCGTGCGCTCTTGATGACCCAAGGCCTCGTGAATCCGGTCATCCATCGCGACCTGTCGCCTGCCAATATCATGTTCCTCACCACTAGCCGAACGCTCGAGCAGCAGATTGCTGATTGTTCCTTTGACCCCTGCCTCATCGACATGGGCTCCGCGACCATGGCTCTCGGCGACGACACGATCACCCGGCGCGCCGACATCTGGCGTTTTGCCACGCCCGCATACGCCGCGCCCGAGATGCTCACGCAGGATATCGAAGGCATCGCGGCCCTTCGCCGTTCGCCGGCAATCGACGTCTATGCGCTTTCGAGCATTCTGTACCAGCTCTACAGCGGTCGCAAACCGTTTGACTTTGAGTCGACGGACGCCGCTGCAACCGGCTCGTTCTATCTCGTAAAGACCAAGACCAAGCCGGCACCGCTCGAGCCGCGCTGCGAGGGCGATGAGGCGCTCGTCCAGATCATCATGAAGGGTCTCTCAGTCGAGCAGTGCGATCGTCCCACCGAGCAGCAGATGCTCGAGGTGCTCTCGGCATACCTCACCGACGCCGAATCCGAAGGCCGCGAAGGTGCAGGAGACGAGGCCGCAATTGATATCGATTCTGGCACGCACCTTAAGGTCGACGTCGCCGGCGAGCGCGCACGAGAGATCCTGAATCAGGCCCGCCACGATGCCATGACCCGCCGCCGCTTTATTATCGGCGGCGCTATCGCAGCCGTTGCGGGGCTCAGCGTTATCGGGGCGGCAACCCATGGCTTTGGCATCCCCGACTACCTTGACGGCATCCGCGGTTCACTTGACGACTACACCTGGGATCAGCTGCAGGAGATTTCGCTCAAGATTAAGGCCGCCGAGACCCGTAGCGAGGCACGCGAGATTGCCAAGCGCTATCACCTGCTCGATGACAACGGGCATATCCCCTATCCATGCACCAAGCGCGTCACGCTCACCAACGGGCTGCAGGTTGGCGCGCAGCTTGTGGGTATCCGCCACGACGAGCTTCTAGACGGTACGGGCAAGGCCGGGCTGACGTTTATGTTCGACGCGGGTATTGCCGAGCGCAACGCTGCAGCTGAACCGCCGAGCGCCGGCTGGGCAGATTGCGAGCTGCGGGAATGGCTCAACGGCGACGGCCTTAAGCTGCTACCCAACGAGTTGCGCGCGCTCATTAAAGGGGTCAAGAAGGTCTCGAACAATGTGGGCGCCGCCAACAGTGCATCGTGTCTGAGCGAGTTGCCCGCAACCCTTTGGCTGCCCGCCATGGTCGAGCTGTGCGATACGCAACCGCCCGATTCGTTTGCCAAGGACTATCACTACCTGGCAGACATCTACAACGGCGAGGGCAAGGAGTATCAGCTCTTCCGCGAGCTCAAGGTGAGCCCGTATTCCACGAACGAGACGATGGTCCGCCAGTGAAGGGCAAGGACACCTGCTGGTGGGAGCGCACGGTGAGCCCCGACTCATCGGAGACCGAAGGCACGCTCTATTTGAATCGCGTTGGACACGACGGCGACGTCTTTACGTACGCAACGCCTGCGGACAAGCCAAACAAGCTAACCTGTGTGATCCCCGGGTTCTGTATCTAGGCGGCGGGCGTCTTGCCATGACGGGACCCCCTCCCCGGCAATTGTCTCGATCTGCAACACTAGCTCGGCAGATACAGGTCTAGTTGTTACAGAACGAGACAAACCCCAGCCCCGCGAGACAACATCTCAATCTGTAACAGTAAGGGGTCAAAATCCTCTCTAGATGTTACAGATCAAGACATTTGAGTTGACCCCGGGCAGTCTGTCTCGATCTGTAACAGTTAGAGGTTATATCTCCCGCTAGATGTTACAGATTGAGACATTGAGTTTGCTGCCAACTGTTTGTCTTGATCTGTAACAAATACTCGGTAAAACGGGGTCTGGTTGTTACAGATCGAGACGTTAGCTTTCGGCTGAAATGTTTGTCTAAATCTGTAACAGTTACGGCTCAAAAAACGGTCCAGATGTTACAGATTGAGATGATTGATTGGGACGGTCCATCGGTCAACCAACTACCCTCATCTGTAGCGAGATGTCATACATTTATTCTGTACTAGACACCCCCAGGGGGTATGGGTGTATAGTATCGGCAGGTTAACATTTCCAACACCACGCCACAGAAAGGAGAAGCCATGGCTCAAGATAAGTTTGACGTGGGCGGCATGACATGCGCCGCCTGCCAGGCGCACGTGGACCGTGCTGTGAGCAAGCTCGACGGCGTCGAGAACGTCGCAGTCAACCTACTCGCCGGTTCCATGATGGTCGACTATGACCCCGCGCAGGTCTCCCCCGACGATATCTGCACCGCCGTCGACCGTGCGGGATACTCGGCCTCGCCCGTCGATGCAGGCACCGGTGCCGCCGACTCAAACGGCAGCACGCGAGCCAGCTCTGGCGCCGCCCATATGGAGTCGCCAACCAAAAAGCTGGAGGCCGCCGCCTCTGCCATGCGCACCCGCCTCATCGTCTCGATCGTATTCCTCATCCCACTGTTCTACATAGGCATGGGGCACATGCTCGGCTGGCCGCTGCCCGGCATCTTCACCGACCATACCCACAGCATGACGCTCGCCCTCACCGAGCTCGTCCTGCTCATCCCCATCGTCTATGTCAACGACGCGTACTTTATCAACGGGTTTAAATCGCTCGCGCACGGCGCGCCCACCATGGACGCCCTTATTGCCGTGGGCGCCACCGCTTCCATCGCCTGGTCGCTCTACGCCATGTTCATCATGGCCGACCAATTAGCCGCGGGTCAGGTCCACGAGGCCATGATGACGAGCATGGACAATCTGTATTTTGAGAGCGCAGGCACGATCCTGTCGCTCGTTACCGTGGGCAAATACCTCGAGACGCGCAGCAAGTCCAAAACCGGCGGCGCCATCGAGGCGCTCATCGACCTGGCGCCCAAGACCGCGACCGTCGTTGCCGACGACGGCAGCGAGACCACCGTCGACGTCGACAGCATCCTTCCCGGCCAGGTGCTGCGCGTGCGCCCCGGCGAGTCCATCCCCGTCGACGGCGTGGTGCTCGAGGGCGCCTCCGCCGTGGACGAGAGCGCGCTCACCGGCGAGTCCATCCCCGTGGAGAAAACCGTCGGCGATACCGTCAACGCTGCCACGGTCAATCGCACCGGTTCGTTTACCTTCCGTGCCACGCGTGTGGGCGCCGAGACATCGCTCGCCAAGATTATCCAACTCGTCGAGGACGCCAACGCAACCAAGGCGCCCATCGCCCGCATGGCCGACAAGGTCGCCGGTGTGTTCGTGCCCGTGGTGTTCGTGATCTCGGCCGTGACCTTTGCGGTGTGGATGGCGCTGACCGGCAGCATAAACGAGGCACTCACCTCCGGCGTGGCGGTGTTGGTGATCAGCTGTCCGTGCGCACTCGGCCTAGCCACGCCCGTCGCCATTATGGTAGGTACCGGCAAGGGCGCCGAGATGGGCATTCTGTTTAAGAGCGCCGAGGCGCTGGAGAACCTGCGCAGCGTGGGCACCGTGGTGCTCGATAAGACGGGCACGGTCACCCGCGGCAAGCCCGCCGTGACCGATATCGTAGTAGCGACGCGCGCCGACGGCTCGCCCGCCATGAGCGAAAAGGCGCTGCTCAAGCTGGCCGCCGCGTTGGAGCGCCCAAGCGAGCACCCGCTGGCCGAGGCGATTATGGCCGAGTGCGAGGCGCGCGGAATTGTCGCGCGCATGGTCGAGGACTTTGCCGCCGTGCCCGGTCGTGGCGTTACGGCGCGCGAGGGACAAAATGTCATCGCAGCCGGCAACGTACGCCTGATGGACGAGCTGGGCGCGAAGGTTCCCGCCGGCCTTGCCGAACAGTTCGCCGCCGAGGGCAAAACACCGCTGTTCTTTGCCAAGAACAGCGAGCTTGTCGGTACCATCGCCGTGGCCGACGAGGTCAAAGAGACGAGCGCCGAGGCCATCGCCGCGCTCCACAAGCTCGACGTCGACGTGCGCATGCTCACCGGCGACAACCGTGTGACGGCCGAAGCAATCGCCCGCCGCGTGGAACTGAGCAGCAAGCAGGTCATCGCCGACGTCCTCCCTGCCGACAAGGAGTGCCACGTCCGCGAGCTGCAGGATGCGGGCGGCAAGGTCGCCATGGTGGGCGACGGCATCAACGACTCCCCCGCCCTGGCGCGCGCCGACGTGGGCCTTGCGATCGGCACCGGCGCCGACATCGCCAAGGAGGGGGCGGATGTCGTGCTCATGCGCAGCGACCTCATGGACGTCGCCCGCGCCATCGAGCTTTCGCGCGCCACGATTCGCAACATCAAGCAGGACCTGTTCTGGGCGCTGTTCTACAACGGCATCGGCATTCCGCTCGCCGCGGGCGTGTTCTTCCCCCTCACCGGTTGGCAACTCTCGCCGATGTTTGGCGCCGCGGCCATGAGCCTGTCGAGTGTCTGCGTCGTAAGCAATGCGCTGCGCCTAAAATCCTTTAAGCCTAAAGTGGCAAAATAGGCTCACCATTAAGTCCATTTATAACGGGTTTTCCAGGTGCCCGAGATTGACCTGAAAGAGGAGCGACGCGTACTTTGGTACGCGAGCGACGACTTGAAGGTCAAGATCGGGTGCCCGGGAAAGCCGACACAACAGAGAGGAATACCCATGCGTTACACGATCAAGACTTCCGGCCTTATGTGCGGCCACTGCGATGCCACCGTCGAGACGGCGCTGCTCAACGTGGCCGGCGTGACCGACGCCGACGCCGATCACGAGACCCAGACCGTCCAGGTTGAGTGCGCCGACACCGTAACCGCCGAGCAACTCGCCGCCGCTGTCGAGGCCGCGGGCGAGAAATTCCACGCCCTGTCTGTAACCGCCGCGTAGCGACCTGAACGCACCCCTCCCCCGACCAGAAACGAGGACCCGCCATGATGGCAGACCATAAATCGGTGACCCGTATGCTCAAGACGGCACGCGGACAGATCGACGGCATCCTGCGAATGGTCGAGGAGGACCGTTACTGCGTCGACATCTCCACGCAGCTCATGGCAACACAGGCGCTCCTCGCGCGCATTAACGCCGACGTGCTCAAGGCGCATATCGAGGGCTGCGTGACTTCGGCAATCGAATCGGGCGACGAAGACCTCAAAGCCGCCAAGCTCGCCGAGATCGAACGCGTCGTCGACAAGCTCTCCAAGTAATTGGGGCATTGGGGACAGACTTCTTTGCACCGTCTTGGTATTCCGGGGACAGGTATGTTTGCACCACATTGGTGCAGATTAACCTGTCCCCCTTGCTCTAAATCGGGTATAAAGGCGTGCAGCATATCGAACGAAAGGCAATTTGCATGAATGACTTTATGAAGGGTCGCAATGGTGCCGATGAACTCACCATCGTGATGGGTTTTGCCGGCATCGTCATCGCGATGATCGGATCGATAGCCCGCATCCAGTGGCTCAGCTGGATTGCCATCGCCGTAATCGTGATTGGCGTGCTGCGCGGCCTGTCCAAAAATATCGACGCACGTCACAAGGAGAACGAGGCCTTTGTCGCCGCGACTGCAAACGTACCCGGCTTGGGCAAGTTTGTAGCTAGCTTGGGCGGCGGAGCTGCAGCGGCCAACGCCTCGCGCGCAGCCGGTACTAGCAAGGAAGACTTTGAACGTGCCAAGCGCACAGCCAAGAAGATGTGGAAGGGCCGCAAGACCACGGCCTATCTCAAGTGCCCCAACTGCGGCCAGATGCTCTCCGTTCCCAAGGGCAAAGGCAAGATCCGCGTCACCTGCCCCAAGTGCCATGCCAAGATGGAGACGCGCTCATAGCCGCCATACCATGGGACAAATAAAAGCCGAGGCCTCGCACTGGGACCTCGGCTTTTTCTGATTATGACAAAAGGATTGTCCCTTTGTCGCATCGCCATATCGCGCGCTTACGCCACGCCATCGCGGGCAAGCTCCTCGGCCAACGCCTCGGCAGGCATGGCCATAATCGCGTCGAGCTCGGCGTCCACCTCGGGAATACGCTTCACCTTGAGCTTGCGCACCAGATCACCGCGACACATCACGTGCGTCGGCTCACACAGTGCGCACAGGTCATCGAGCGGATTCTTGCGCGTCACCAGGATATCGGCGGCCTTGCCGCACTCGATTGTGCCGGTCTCGCCGCCCAACCCCAGTAGCTCGGCATTGACCTGCGTGGCCGTATGCAGCGCGAAGGCGTTGCCCACGCCGACATACTTGGCAAAATAGGCCACCTCACGCCACATGTCGTACTGCGTCACGAACGGGCAGCTCGAGTCCGTGCCAAGGCCCACCTTAACGCCAGCTTCCAGTGCGGCACGGGCGCTCTCGATGATGCCCGAGCACACGATGTCGCCGTTCTTCTTTTGCGTATCGGTAGAATGGGTCTTTTTCGGGTCGAGCAATACAAACGGCAGCGCCGGGCTGATAGTGCAGGTCACACTCGGCGCACGCCCCTCGAGCTGTGTGCCCGCGGCGCCACGATACAGCTCCAAGATTTCGGGTGTCAACGGAGCGCCGTGCTCAATCGTGTCAACGCCGGCCTCAAGCGCGGCCTTCACGCCCTCGGTGCTCTCGACATGGGCCATGACCGGAAGGCCCATATCGTGCGCCGCCTTGCACGCCGCCGCGGCAACCTCCACCGGCATACGCAGCACGCCCGGCTCGCCCACCTCGGTCGCATCGAACACACCGCCCGTTACGAACAGCTTAATGACGTCGGCACCGCGCGCATACAGGTCGCGCACCTGTTCGGCTGCCTCGGCGGGACTGTTTGCCACCTGGGCGAACAAGCCCGCACCATGGCCGCCCGGCACCGTGACGCCCGTTCCCGGCGCCACCAGGCGAGGACCTTGATACTTGCCGGCATCGATAGCATCGCGCACGGCCAGATCGGCAAACAGCGGGTCGCCCGCGCCGCGCACCGTGGTCACGCCGCTTGCCAGCTGCTGCTGAGCGCTGCCCTTGAGGATATGGCGCACGATGGCGCGCCCCACGGGATTATCGAGCTTCTTCATCAGCGCGCCCGCATCGCCCGCCGAAACCGGTTTGCCCGAACCGCACAGATGCACATGCATATTGATGAGGCCCGGCATGAGATACGCCCCTGCCAGGTCGATGACCTCGGCGCCCGCCGGCGCCTGCGCCACAGCACTCGGCCCCATCCATGTGATGACACCGCGCTCAACGGCCACGGCCATATCGGGCTGCGGCTCCATATGCTCCGAGCCATCCAAGACGGTCGCATTGATAAACAACGTGGGACGATCGGCAGACGCCATATCGAGCTCCTCCCTCACGATTAACATGAACATTTGTCCATTATCACCTAATGCAGCGACCTAAAGTCGAGCATATCGGTTAACGGAGGGAAGAGGGGATGTGGGGGACGGAATACGTTGCAGCCCCACCCCAGCAACATCAGGGGAATGTCTCGATCTGTAACAGGTACAGGGTTATTGGGCCCCTTGATGTTACAGATCGAGACATTCGGTCGACGTTTCACCGGTTTGTCTCGATCTGTAACAATTACGAACTCAAACAACTTCTAAACGTTACAGATCGAGACAAAACCTCTCAGCGCCCATACCACTGGCGTCTCCACTCCTCAGCCAATTCAGCCTGCCGAGGAATACCCGCCAACCTCATTTTCTCGACCAGCTTCCCCGGGTCTTTGAGTTCGTTAAACGTAAACCGAAGCACCTTATGCCCGAGCATTGTCAGATGAGATTCCCGCTGACGCTCTGCCACGAATGGGTCGACCGACTCCCGGCCCTCACCGTTCTGCAAGGTGTACTTCCCCTTTCCGTCGAGCTCGCCGATGACACACGTCCCGTCCTCGAGCCGCCAAAAATAGTCGACGCGAAACACCTGGCTCGGATCGAGCGGGTCGCGAAACTCCGCCTGCAGCTCCGGAACCGGAAAGCCGTACGCAATAAAGAACGCTCGGAACCGAGACTCGCCGCCGTTTTCGGACAGCCCGTCCGCATACGACGCAATCGCCTGTGCCCTGCGATACCCTCGCCTGCCCTCGCAATCGGCGCGGAGGCGCTCGCACAAATCCCCACGTGATACGCCCTTCGCCCGCAATGCAGAATCGGCGATCGCCAGACCATACGAAAACGGCGCACGCAGCAGACAATCCTCCACCGTGCGCCAAAACGACGTCACCCGCACGCCGTCGACGCGCTCAAGCGCTCCCGCCATCTGAGGACGCAACAACCTGCACCCGCTGCTCAACGTCACCGAACAACCCGTCTTAACAAGAAAACGCGGCCCGAGCAGATCATTCGGCACCTCCAGGCCCCACAAAAGTGCCGCGTCATAACCCCAAAACGCCCAATCGGGATGAAATTCCGCAAGCCCTTTGATAGTCCTCAGCGCTCGCTCCGCCGGCGTCAATGCATCCCAATCATGCTGAAAACAGAACAGGTACGGCTCGGGCTCCGCGATATCGTCGGTTCCAACATGGCGTCGCAGCCACATGAGCTCGGTATTGTCATGCGTTGCGAGCAGCGCACCTTGCTTGGCCGTCTCCGTGAGCCGCGCGAGCATCCTATTCCGCGCCAACGTGTTGCGAGTCGCATGTTTGTGTTTGAGAACGGTATTAGACACTTTCATCACCACCACGTCAGACAAATGGACCATCGTCACCGTTGCCTCCGCTGGCAAATGTCTTGATCTGTAACAGGAAGACAGTCTTTAAGCCTCTAGTTGTTACAGAACAAGATCTTTCGGCAGCCGCCAACCTTCCGTCTCAATCTGTAACAGTTACGGGCCCAAACAGCCGCCAAACGTTACAGATTGAGACAAAGTCAGGGCTGTAGGCGGCACCAGTCACATCCCCTACTCCCATTCTTGTTCGTAGATGTTGAGGGACTTCACGTAGCGCCCCTGGGCGCCCATGATGTCGCGGACCAGGCGCAAAAAGAAGCTGACGCACGAGGTGTCAAAGCCGTCCTGCAGATCCTCGGGATGCACCGCACCCGGTCCATCGACCGCCGTGTCACTCAGGCGCGCGATGTCATACAGATAGAGCTGTCCCGCCGTCAGCCAGACATCGTCGACGCAGGCGAGGCGCACCGCGATCGCGCCGTCGCTCCAATGCTCCTTTTGCACGATATGCGGGTCGTAGACATCAAAGCGAAGGTCGGCGCGCGTATCCTTCAGCGCAACCATGCCGTTCGCAGGATCCTTGTCCAAAATGCCAAAGCGCGAGAAATACTGTGTGTCGCGCACCTGCTCGAGCCGCTTAAGCGAGGCAGGCGAAAACGATGCCGGCGGCTCATCAACATACAGCTCGAGCAGCGTCTTGCCATGGCGATAGGGGCGCTCGAAGAGCAGCCAATCGGTAAACGCCATGTTGTAGGCCATGATTTCGTTTTGGGAAGGCTCGGTGCGATAGCTGAGCCACGGGTCGACAATAATCTCAAACTGCTCGCGCGCCGGCTCCAAAAACTGAAACTTCCGCAGCATCCAAAAATGGGCCATGTCGGCAATATCGTTGCCGACGGCTTCGGCCAGATGAGCTCGGTCTAAAACGTGGTCAGTCACGGCATCCTCCTCAAACTGATGAACCTCAATTTGAGCTTACGAGGAGGGTGGGCAGCCACTGTCAGCACGGACAAAATAGGCCGCCGGCTGCAAACCAACTGCTGACCAAACACTTGACGGGACACTTGACCGAATATGCGCGCCGCAACAAAACCGCAGGTAAACATAGACGGCCAACCCGCTCTTTTGAACCAGATGCCCGTAGCCACCACAGAAACAACAGGTGACCACAGCCCAAGAAGTCGACAAATGAACACCCGTACGTCGGCAAACGAACAAATCGGTCGCAAACCCGCAAGGAGTGTCCCCGAATGCCGGCACATAAGGAACGTCCCCAGCTGCCGGCACTTGGGGACGTTCCATTTGGGCCAGCCGTTGGGGACAGCCCTTGTCGATTCAGCTGTGGACAGCCGCCTTACAGCTCCAGCGCCTCGGCAACTTCGGCTGCGCAGGCCAGGGCGTCGGCCATAGCGTTCACCACGAGCGAGCTGCCGTTACGAGCGTCACCGGCAACATACACCGGCGCGGCATCCGCGGCGACGCCGTCGACACGCGCCGCAAGATGCGAGCCCTCGGCGGCCATCACAGGCAGCGGACGACCAGCAGTGGCAACGGGCACGCCAACGGCGTCGAACACACCGTGCTCTGGGCCCGTAAAGCCGCAGGCGATGAGCACCAGCTGCGCCGGTACCTCGTGCTCGGAGCCCGCGATGCGCTCGGGCTTTCCCGCCGACCAGTCCAAATCGACCACGCGCAGACCCGCAGCCGCACCCTTCTTGTCCAGCAGCACCTCGAGCGTATCCACGCCCCAGGCACGCATCTCGCCGCCCATCGCAGCAATAGCCTCCTGCTGGCCGTAGTCGGTCTTCTTAATGTTGGGCCACTGCGGCCAGGGGTTGCTCGCCGCGCGCTTATCGGGCGCAGCCGGCAAGAACTCAAACTGGCGCACGCTGCGCGCCCCTTGGCGCACCGCGGTACCCACGCAGTCGTTGCCGGTATCGCCACCGCCAATGACCACAACGTCCAGGCCGCGCGCGTTCACCGCGGGCTCGCCGCCATCGAGCACCGAGACGGTCGAAGCCGTCAGGTAGTCCACGGCATACACTACGCCCGGGGCATCAATGTTCGCAGCCGAAAGCCCACGCGGAGCACGGGCGCCGGCAGCCACCACAACGGCATCGAAGTCGTCGAGCTTGGCAGCCACCGCAGGATCATTCACGTCAGCACCCAGCTCAAACACAATGCCCAGCTCGCGCATGAGCGCCACGCGGCGCTCGACCACGGACTTCTCGAGCTTCATGTTGGGAATGCCGTACATGAGCAGGCCGCCCGGACGGTCGTCGCGCTCAAACACCGTCACGCGGGCCCCACGACGCGCAAGCTCCCATGCTGCCACCAGACCAGCGGGACCGGAGCCCACCACGGCAACCGTGGGTGCACCCTCCCCTGCCGGCTCAAAGCGGTGCGGACCGCCGTTGGCCCACTCATGGTCGCTAATCGCGCGCTCGTTGTCATGGATCGTCGTGGGCTGGCCATCGACCGAGCCCAGGTTGCATGCGGCCTCGCACAGCGCCGGGCACACGCGACTCGTGAACTCGGGCATGGGCGAGGTGAGCGACAGGCGCTCGGTAGCCTCATCCCAGCGGCCGCGGTACACCAGCTCATTCCACTCGGGAATCAGGTTGTGCAGTGGGCAGCCGCTCGGGCGTGCCTTGCCAAAGCTCGCGCCCATCTGACAAAACGCCACACCGCACATCATGCAGCGGCTCGCCTGGGCACGGCGCGCATCGTCGTCGAGCTCCACGTACAGCGGATCGAAATCGCGGCTGCGCTCCTCCACGGGGCGCAGCTCGTGGGTCACGCGATCGATATCAAGAAAAGCACCGGGCTTACCCATGGCACTTACGCCTCCTTCTTGGTCGAAGCAACAGAGCTGGCGGTGGCGGGCGCAGCGCCAGCGACACCACCCGCCACATCAAAGCGAGCGACATCCGCGGCACTCGCGCGGCCGGTCACAATGTCAAACGCCAGCTCCTCGGCCTGCGCATGCGTCTTGCCCACGGCCTCGGCGGCGGCGACAATCGCCAGCACGCGCTCGTACTCGGTTGGAATGACCTTCACAAAGTGCTTGCTCATCGTCTCAAAGCTGTAGAGCAGCTTAATACCGCGCGGGCTCTGCGTCGCGTCCACGTGCTCCTGGATGAGCGCACGAATCTGCGCAAGCTCACCGGCCGTCGGGGCTTTAAGCTCAACGCTCTCGTGGTTCACACGGGCATCGAGCGTGCCGTACTGGTCAAAGACGTAAGCCACGCCGCCCGTCATGCCGGCGGCGAAGTTCTGCCCGACCTCGCCCAAGATGAGCGCCAGACCTCCCGTCATGTACTCGCAGCCATGGTTGCCGCAGCCCTCGACCACCACCGTGGCACCGGAGTTGCGTACGCCAAAGCGCTGGCCGGCCAGGCCGTTAATGAAGCCGCGGCCACTCGTAGCGCCAAAGAACGCAACGTTGCCCACGATGATGTTCTCGTCGAACTTGTAGGTCGCATGCGGGTTGGGGCGCACCGACACCTCGCCGCCCGAAAGGCCCTTACCAAAGTAGTCGTTGGCGTCGCCGCACACGTTGAGCGTTATGCCGCGCGGCAGGAACGCGCCAAAACTCTGACCGGCCGAACCATCGCAATCGATGGTGATGGAGCCGGCGGGCAGGCCCTCGGGATGCGCCTTGGTCACCGCGTTGCCCAAGATGGTGCCCACGCAGCGGTTGACGTTGGCGATGTCGGCGCGGAAGCGAATCGGGCGCAGGTGCGCACGGGCATCGGCCGTATAGGGCACAAACAGCGTGGAATCGAGCGTCTTGTCGAGCTCGCTGTCCGCAGCCATCTGGGGCAGGAAGTGGCGACCGTCGGCACCCGGGATGTGGGCACCAAACTCACAGGTCGCGCTCGCCAGCACGGGCGATAGATCGAGCAGGTTGGCCTTGCGGTTGCCCGGGACCTCGATCTGGCGCAGGCACTCGGGATGGCCGACCATCTCGTCGACGGTGCGGAAGCCCAGGCTCGCCATGACCTCGCGCAGCTGCTCGGCAACAAAGAGCATAAAGCGTTCGACGTGCTCTGGCTTGCCGCGGAAGCCGCGACGCAGGCGGCAGTTTTGCGTAGCGATGCCGGCGGGGCAGGTATCCTGCTGGCAGTCGCGCTGCATGAGGCAGCCCATCGAGATGAGCGGCATGGTCGCAAAGCCAAACTCCTCGGCACCCAGCAGGCAGGCGACGGCGACGTCGGTGCCGTCCATGAGCTTGCCGTCGGCTTCGAGCACCACGCGTGAGCGCAGGCCGTTTTGCAGCAGCGTCTGCTGGGCCTCGGCAAGGCCAAGCTCCAGCGGCAGGCCGGCGTGCCAAATGGAGTCGCGCGCCGCGGCACCCGAGCCGCCGTTATGACCGCTGATCAAGATCTTGTCGGCAGCGCCCTTGGCCACACCGGTGGCGATGGTGCCGACGCCGGCCTCGCTGACCAGCTTGACCGACACGCGCGCACCGGGGTTGGCGTTCTTAAGATCGAAGATCAGCTCCGCCAAGTCCTCGATGGAGTAGATGTCGTGGTGCGGCGGAGGCGAGATCAGGCCGATGCCGGGCGTGGACTGACGAACCTCGGCGATCCAGGGGTAGACCTTCTTGCCGGGCAGGTGTCCGCCCTCGCCGGGCTTGGCGCCCTGGGCCATCTTGATCTGAATCTCGAAGGCGCTGCACAGGTAGCGGCTCGTCACGCCAAAGCGCGCGCTTGCCACCTGCTTGATGGCGGAGTTCTTAGAGTCACCGTTGGCCAGCGGGGTCTCGCGGCGCGGGTCCTCGCCGCCCTCGCCCGAGTTGGAGCGGCCGTGCAGGCGGTTCATGGCAATGGCCATGCACTCGTGTGCCTCTTTGCTTATGGAACCGTACGACATGGCGCCGGTGTTAAAGCGGCGGACGATATTGAGCGCGGGCTCCACCTCGTCGAGCGAAACCGGGGTGCGGCCGCTGGCATCAAAGTCCAGCAGGTCGCGCAGGCGCACGGCACGGCCGGTGCGGTGCAGGCGGGCGCTGTACTCCTTAAAGGTGTCGTAGCTGTCCTCACGGCAGGCGGTCTGCAGCAAGTAGACAGTCTGCGGATCGATGAGGTGATCCTCGCCGCCGAGCGGGCGCCACTTGGTCAGGCCCAACGTGGGCAGCTGATCGGGAGCCGGGCTCTTAAGGATAGCGAGCGCGGCGTCATAGCGCTCATTCTGCTCGCGCTCAACGTCCTCGACACCCATACCGCCCACACGGCTCACCGTGCCGGCGAAGTACGCGTTGACGAACTCCGGCGTAAAGCCCACGGCCTCGAAGATCTGCGCCGAATGGTAGCTCTGCACCGTGGAGATGCCCATCTTGGACATGATGGAGACGATGCCCGCCGTCGCGGCCTTGTTGTAGTTGGCGATGCCCTGCTCGGCCGTCACGTCCAAATCGCCGCGTGTCGCCAGATCGCGGATGCACGCATGTGCGTTGTACGGATAGATGCCGCTCGCGGAGTAGCCCACCAGTGCCGCAAAGTCATGCGGGGACACGGCGTCGCCGCACTCCACCACGATGTCGGCAAAGGTGCGCACGCCGGCGCGGATCAGGTGGTTGTGTACGCAGCCCACGGCAAGCAGCGACGGCACGGGCACCTCGCCCGCAGCGGCACGATCGCTCAACACCACGATGTTCACGCCGTCGCGGACCGCAGCCTCAACGTCCTCGGCAAGCTGCTTGAGCGCAGCCTGCAGTGCGCCCTCGCCGGCATCGCGGCGGTAGACGGCACGGAAGCGACGGGTCTTAAAGCCCACGCGGTCGATAGCGCAGATACGCTCGAACTCCTCCTCGTTGAGCAACGGGCGCTCCAGGCGCACCAGTTGGCAGGCCGTACGGGAGTCCTCGAGCAGGTTGCCGTGGTTGCCCAGGTAGAGCGTGGTCGAGGTGACCATGTGCTCGCGCAGGGCATCGATCGGCGGATTCGTGACCTGGGCGAACAGCTGATAGAAGTAGTCAAAGAACGAGCGCGTCTTCTTGGACAGGCAGGCCAGCGGCGCGTCGATGCCCATCGAGGCGAGCGGGGCCTTGCCCTGCTGGGCCATGGGACGCACGACCTCGTCGACGTCATCCCAGTGGTAGCCGAGCTTGGCCATACGCACGGCGGCGGGCACCTCGGCGTCCTCGGCGGGCGTTGCTGCAACGGGCTCATCGAGCGCGTCGACGGTCAGCGTCTCCTCGGCAATCCAGTCGCGGTAGGGTTTTTCCTTGGCATAGCGAGCGCGCAGCTCATCGTTGTAGATCACGCGGCCGCGGGCAAAATCGACCTCGAGCATCTGGCCCGGTCCCAGGCAGCCACTCGTCAGGATGTTCTCGGGGCTCACCTCGATGGTGCCCACCTCGCTTGCCAGCATAAAGCGACCGTCGCGCGTCACATAGTAGCGGGCGGGACGCAGGCCGTTGCGGTCGAGAGCAGCACCCAGTGTGCGGCCGTCGGTAAAGGCGATGGCGGCCGGGCCGTCCCACGGCTCCATGAGCATGGACTGGTAGGCATCGTAGGCGCGGCGTTCCTCACTCAGACTGTCGTTGTGGTCCCACGGCTCGGGCAGCAGCATGGACGCGGCACGCGTGAGCGGGCGACCGTTCATGACCAGGAACTCGAGCACGTTGTCCAAAATCGCGGAGTCAGAACCCTCGCGGTTGATGATGGGCATCACGCGCTCAAGATCGTGCTGCAGCACGGGGCTGTACAGGTTGGGCTCGCGGGCGCGGATCCAGTTGACGTTGCCCTTGAGGGTGTTGATCTCGCCGTTGTGGATGATAAAGCGGTTGGGGTGCGCGCGTTCCCAGCTGGGCGTGGTGTTGGTGGAGTAGCGCGAGTGGACAAGCGCTACGGCCGTCTTGACGGCGGCGTCGTTGAGGTCGATGAAGAAGCGGCGCATCTGCGTGGCGACCAGCATGCCCTTGTACACGATAGTACGCGAGCTCATGGAGCACACATAGAAGATCTTGTCGCGCAGGGCAAACTCGGCGTCGGCCTTCTTCTCGATGGTGCGGCGGCACACATACAGACGGCGCTCGAAGGCGTCGCCCGCCGGCGTGTCGTCGGGGCGACCCAGAAAGGCCTGCAGGATGGTAGGCATGCAGGCGCGGGCCGTCTCGCCCAGGTCGTGCGGGTCGACCGGCACCTCGCGCCAAAAGAGCAGCGGCACGCCGGCCTCGGCGCAACCCTCCTCAAACACGCGGCGGGCATCCTCTACGCCCTTGTCGTCCTGCGGGAAGAACAGCATGGCCACGCCATAGTCGCCCTCTGCCGGCAGAATCTGGCCGCACTTTTGAGCCTCTTTACGGAAAAAGTGATGCGGAACCTGGAACAGGATGCCAGCGCCGTCGCCGGTGTTCTTCTCGAGTCCCGTGCCACCGCGGTGCTCCAAGTTGACCAGAATGGACAGCGCATCGTCCAAAATCTGGTGATGGCGCTCACCGTTGATATCGGCAAGCGCGCCGATGCCACATGCATCGTGGTCGAATTCGGGGCGATAAAGGCCCTGCTGCTGAGCGGAATCTGCCTGCATCGCGATCCTCCCCTAGATATTAGACAATCAGTTGAATAGGCATACTAGGAGCATCACCGGCCCGTTGTGTTTCCCGCCCGTTTCGAAACAATTGCGTAACGCACGCCCCATGAGTGGACACCGCCGACCTCAAGGGCGACAACATAGGCCCCAAGTTCGGCCTGCAAACTCACCTCTTCAAACATCTCAATCTGTAACAGGAAGACCCAATTTCGACGACTAACTGTTACAGATTGAGATGTTTTCGAGAGACGGTTCCGAATGTCTCAATCTGTAACATGAAGGGCCGGTTTTTGCAGCTAACTGTTACAGATCGAGATATTCCATAGGACCATTTCTTCTTGTCTTGATCTGTAACACCTAGACCCAATTTCCATCCCTAGTTGTTACAGATCAAGACATTTCGGCAACTCCCTTTCACCATCCTATTCAAATACAATAATATTGTTAGTCATGGTTAACTTTTGAGCCTAAAACGGGTATCCTTTGCGGCGTCAAACAAACGGCACGCAGGAGCTCACCATGCTCAACCATCTCAAACAACACTTTGGCTCCCGACGCACCGGTGGTCACGGAGGCCTAGACATTGCGCGGCACATCGGCCCCGGGCTGCTCGTGACCGTCGGCTTTATTGACCCGGGCAACTGGGCCTCCAATATGGCCGCGGGCTCGCAGTTTGGCTACGCGCTGCTGTGGATCGTCACACTGTCCACGATTATGCTCATTGTGCTGCAGCACAACGCGGCGCACTTGGGCATCGCCACGGGCGCCTGCCTTGCCGAGGCCACGACCCGCTTTCTCCCCCGCTTCGTTGGGCGCACGGTGCTCGCCAGTGCCTACCTCGCGACCATCGCCACCGCCATGGCCGAGATCCTGGGCGGCGCGATTGCGCTCCAGATGCTCTTTGGACTGCCCGTGCGTGCCGGCTGCGTCATCGTGGCAGCAGTATCGATGGCGATGCTCATGACGAGCTCCTACAAGCGTGCCGAGCGCTGGATTATCGCCTTCGTAGGCGTGGTAGGACTCTCGTTTTTGGCCGAGCTTGCACTAGTCAAGGTCGACTGGCCGCAAGCCGCCGCAAGCTGGATCACGCCCAGTATGCCCACTGGCTCTGCCGCGATTATCGTGAGTGTCCTGGGTGCGGTCGTTATGCCCCACAACCTCTTTCTACACTCCGAGGTCATCCAATCCATGCATTTCGAAGGCCAAGGCGAGCAGGTTATCGAAGAGCGTCTGCGCTATGAGCTCTTCGACACGCTCTTTTCGATGGGCGTGGGCTGGGCAATCAACTCGGCCATGGTCATCCTGGCCGCAACGACCTTCTTTGCGCACGGCATTGTCGTAGACGACCTCGCCGTCGCAGCGGACACGCTCTCCCCCATTCTGGGCCCAGCAAGCTCGACAATCTTTGCGGTGGCGCTGCTGTTTGCGGGCCTCTCGAGTAGTGTGACGGCAGGCATGGCGGCAGGCACCATCACCGCGGGCATGTTCGACGAGGAATACGACATCCACGACCGGCACTCATCGATTGGAGTGGCGGTCTGTTTCGTCGGCGCAGTGGCGGCGTGCCTGATCGTCCCGAATCCTTTTGAGGGTCTCATCTGGAGTCAGGCGCTGTTGTCGCTTCAGTTGCCGATTACGGTCTTTGTGCTCATACGACTCACCAGTTCGCCCCGCGTCATGGGCAAATACGCCAACTCGCGCCCGCTCAACACGCTGCTCGTAGGAATCGGTGCCATCGTGACGATTCTCGACATCGTGCTGCTAACGGGGATGTAATTGGGATGGCGTGACTGTCCAGATATAACGTCTCAATCTGTAACACGTAAGGCCGTTTTAAACCGTCAGATAAATCAAAAGGGTCCCGGCCGGAATATCCGGCCGGGGCCCTTGGACAGAGCTCTGTATAGCTAATCGCCGTGTGTCTACGAGTTACTCCTCGACGAGCTCAAACTGATCGGGACCGACGCCGCACACCGGGCACACGTAGTCCTCGGGCAGCTCGGGCGTGTCGACCTCAACCTCGTAACCGCAAACGGTGCACACGAACTTGTACGTCTTCTTTTCCTCGGCCATGATGTTCTCCTCTCGAACGTGGCTGCTGATGTACTTTGCTTATTAGTATATATTCTTAATAATATAATGCAAGCGGTTTTACCGCATTTCTACCCTTGGTACGAAGACGCCTTGGGCGGCGTCTTGCCCTTCAGGACCTTATGGTAGTAATCGTAGGTGAGCGGCGTCTCGTCGCTCAGGCGCTCGGCATCCTCGACCTCACCGATAAACAGTAGATGCGTGCCCACATCCACTGTGTCGATCAAACGGCAGCTAAACAAGGCCGCCGCATGCTCGGGAACATAGGGCATGCCCAGTGCGGTCTCGCACGTCTCGTACTTGGCAAATTTGTCATAGTTGCTGCTGGTACGGAATCCAAAGTTACCAATGTAGGGCATATCGGCCGTCTGATCGATCACGGTCAGCGCAAAGGCCTTGGCAGACGAGATAACGCCAGACGTGACATTTTCCTTGTTCACGGCAACCGAAATGCGCGGCGGCGTGGACGTCACCTGCACCGCGGTGTTGATAATGCAGCCGGCGCGCGATCCATCTGCCGCGGCACTCACCACATACAGCCCGCAGGGCATCGTAAAGAACGCAGTTTTATCCAAAACGATCACTCCCCTAACTCGGAATTGAGCCTTGCAGACGTATATACCCACAATGAGACATATGTGTCAGAACGGTAAGAAAAATGAGCCACACGCAGTTGCGGTGAAAAAGTCCCTGTTTAAGCCTGGATACCCAACAAACAGGAACTATTCCACCGCAACTTGCGAGGAGCAGACCGGGAGTACGACAACAGTGATGGATGAACATCCCCGCCCGCCCGGATATCAACCCTTAGCGATTACGCTCCTTAAGCGCGCGATCGATTTCGCGCTGAACGTCACGTTTGGCCATGTCCTCGCGTTTGTCGTAGAGCTTTTTGCCACGGCCCAGGCCCAACAGCAGCTTAACGCGACCATCGGTATTAAAGTAGAGCTCGAGCGGCACCAGTGCATAGCCGCGGTTGCGCAGTTTGCCGTCAAGAAAATCAATCTCCTTGCGATGCAGCAGCAGACGGCGCCGGCGATCGGGATCACGGTTCCACACGCCACCGTGACTATAGGGATGGATGTGCAAACCCACCAGCCAGCACTCGCCGCCGCGAATCAGCGCAAAAGTATCGGTAATCTGACAGGCGCGCTCGCGAATCGACTTGACCTCGGTACCGCTCAGCTCAATGCCGCATTCGAATGTCTCGTCGATAAAGTATTCGTGATGCGCCGAACGATTCTTGGAGATGAGCTTGCGCTCGCGCTTACTGGGCATCGCCGGCCTCCTCGGCGTCATCGGCTTTCCCGCTCGCGGCCTCGCGTTTGGCCTTGTGCTCGGCGTTGAGCTCGGCATCGCTTTCGCGCACCAGCTTAATGATCGCCGCGCATGCCTCCTCTCCCACCAGGTCGCGGGCACGGACCGTCAGGCGTGTAGCCTCCTGCTTGTCACCGTCGCTCGCAGCGTCGGTCGCACACATAATCAGACAAATGGCAATCTCGGCCGAAGGCGAGGTCGGTACGCCCTGTAACGCCAGCTCGCCCATCACATGCTCATCACTCTCGTCGGCGGCATCCGGATAGGTGGCATGGATCTTGCTGAGCAAGCGCGTCGTATGTGAATCGCCAGGGGCCAAGCGCAGCGCCAGACGTGCGCAACCCACGGCCGCCGAGACGTTCTCGGTCTCGGGCTCCAAAAAGTACTGGCCCAAGTTGGCGTAGGCGCGGGCGGCGCACCTGCCGTCACTCGCACGCTCCAGCACCGAAAACGAAAGCGAAGCCCACTCCTGCTTGTCCTCGAGCGCACGGAACAGCTCGGCCAGATCCAGTCGGTAGTTGCAGTTCATGGGGTCCCAGCGCACGGCCTGCATCAAGGCATTGCGGGCGCTAACATAATCCTGCTGACGGATGTAGGCAAACGCCATGTCGGAGTACAGGCGATCAAAGGGCACCTCGACCTGCACCAGCTCGCGTGGATCCTTTTCCACGCGGCGGTAGGCCAGGCGCTCAAACTTGCTATCGAAGCTAAAGTACTGGCGGTTCTCCTCCGTTTTGCACTCGGCATCGATATACTCCTCGGCGAGCTCCACCAAACGCTCCAGCAGCGGCGTCGCCGTGGCCAGGTCTCCCTGCGCCAGGTAATTCTCGGCATACGTAATGTCTTGTAGGCTGATGGGCAGGTCCATAGCAACTCCTCGGTCCAGGTGAAACGCGGCTCATTCCACACATGCGGTGTATACACAAAACCCGGGTCTCTTGCGAGGCCCGGGCATTCAATTTGTGGTAGCCCGTACCAGATTCGAACTGGTGATCTCCGCCTTGAGAGGGCGGCGTCCTAAACCGCTAGACGAACGGGCCATATGTAGCAAATGCAATGGCTGGGATGGAGGGAGTCGAACCCCCATTGACGGAACCAGAATCCGCTGTCCTGCCATTAGACGACATCCCAATGATTGCATCGCTGCGCTCGGCTGTGCCTTTGCGCAAGAAAGAAATATACGGGAAGCATCGCGATGACGCAAGTCTTAATTTTGACTTTTTTAAAATTGGCCTGATTTTAGCCAACCCGTGAAGGACCTGTGAAGCGACACATCTGCCCCTTATGGACAAAGGATGGCGAAGCGATACTTCGACAAGCACGCATAGCTCTTCGGCCCGCTCGGGTGGCCGCGGTTCAAAAACTGACCGGAGCAAGTCTGTCAGCGAAAACTGTATCCCAAAATCGGCATCCAAAACGGGATACAGCTTCCCCGCAGTCGCTACAGCAACGCCTCGGTCCAAGCCGGCTCTTTGAAGCCGGGAATCGCAAAAGCATCGCCCACCAGCAGCGGTCGCTTAATCAGCATGCCGTCAGTCGCGAGTAGCTCAAAGCACTCCTGGTCCGTCATGCCAGCGTCCAGACGAGCCTTGAGCCCCAGCTCGCGATACTTCATGCCCGACGAGTTAAAAAAGCGTCGCACCGGCAATCCCGACCGCGCAACCCACGCGGAAAGCTCCTCGGCTGTTGGGTTATCCGCTACGATATCGCGATCGATATACTCAACCCCGTGCTCATCCAGCCATGCCTTAGCCTTTTTACAGGTAGAGCACTTGGGATACTCAACAAATAGCACTGCCACAGGAATCTCCTCTTCGTAAAGACGCATGTCTGGGTAAGCGCCGATGCGTCGATGGCGCGTATCGACGGTTGACATTGTAACCGGTTGCCATAAAGAGTATCCAACGATGCCGGTAGTATCTTGGGTATCCAGACACGTCTTGCATGGGCGCCGACGGGACGGGTGGCATAACGCGCCAACGCGGCCACCAGCAGCACCAGCACGATAGCGGTGACATAGCCCGCAGCATCGAAACCCAGGTCAATAATGTCGAAGTGCCTGCCGGGAACAAAAATCTTATGCACCCGGTCGCCAACCAAGTTTTTTCTGGCCAAACTAATGGATGAGCTTAAAGTCCAAGTGCCCGCGGGTCGTGTTGACGCGCGAGACCTCGATGATCACGCGTTGCCCCAACTCAAAACGGCGCCCCGTGTCGGCACCCGTCAACGTGAGCGCGTCCTCGTCAAACTCGAACCACTCGCTTCCCAAACTCTTAATCGAGACCAAGCCCTCGACCTGTGTCAGGTCGAGGCGCACAAAGAAGCCCATGCTGCTGACCCACGAAATGGTTCCGGCATAGCGCTCGCCCAGACGATCCTCGTAATACTGGGCAATCTTGATCTTTTGCGTCGCATGGCTGGCGGCGTCGGCCGCACGCTCGGCATCGCTGCATGCACGGCAAATCTGCGGCAAGATGCGCGGCAGCGACTCGCGACCCCTGCCGATCAGCCGCGGCGTGCGCACCAAGGCATCCTTGCCGCCCAGCTGCTCATACGCCAGCTGCAATTTGAGCACGCGATGGACAACAAGGTCCGGATAGCGTCGGATAGGGCTCGTAAAGTGGCAGTAGCACGGCGCGGCGAGCGCAAAGTGGCCCTCGTTGCGCGGCTTGTACAGCGCGCGCTGCATACTGCGCAATAGCAACGTGTTGACAAGCGGGGCATTTGCCGTGCCAGCGGCAGCGTCAACCGCCGCCTGCAGCTCATCGGGACTTCCCAGGGCAATGCCGGCCGCGCGGCGATCGTCGATGATACCCAGCTGCGCCAGCGCCACAGCGGCCCCGTGCAAGCTGTCGGGGCTGGGATCCTCATGCACGCGATAGCATGCCTCAATATCGCGGTCTGCCAGCCACTCGGCAACGCACTCGTTGGCAAGCAGCATAGCTTCCTCGATGAGCGACGTGGCACACGAGCGCTCGCGGGCCACGATCTGCACGGGAATGCCATCCTCGTCCAGCAAAGCGCGAATCTCCGCCGTGTCAAAGTCGACCGAGCCGCGCGCACGGCGAATGCGACGGCGTCGCTCGGCAAGCTCGTTGGCAGCAACTAGGAAATCGCTCAGATCCACGTCGTAGTCGCGGGCAGTCTCTTCGCAAGTCAAACCGCGCTCAAGCGCCTCCTCGCGCGACGCCTCGGCTGCAGCAACATCCTCGGCGGCACCTTCCAACACGGAGTACTCCACCGCACCGGCACGCACCAGCAGTGCCTCGGCACCGTCATAGTCCATGCGCACGCGCGAGCGAATCACGCTGGGATACGGATCGTAGTGGCGGACGTGCCCCTGCGCATCGAGCTCGATGTCGACGGTAAACGCCAGGCGATCCTCGTCGGGGCGCAAGGAACACAGGTCATTCGACAGGCGCTCGGGCAACATGGGGAGCACGCGATCGGCAAGGTACACCGACGTCGTGCGATGGCGAGCCTCTAGGTCGATGTGTCCATCCCAGGCCACATAATGCGATACATCGGCGATATGGACACCCAGCTTGTAGCCGCCCTGCGTCGTGCGCTCCAAAGAGATGGCGTCGTCAAAGTCGCGCGCGTCGACCGGATCGATCGTGATGATAAAACGGTCGCGCAGATCACGGCGAAGTGGGTCCTTAAGAGCTGTCGCCACGTCGAGCGATAGCTCCTCGGCCTCGGCAAGGGCGGTCTCGGGATAACTATCGGTATAGCCGTAACGAGCCATGACATATTGAACGCCCAAGTCGGGTGCATCGTCGCCGCCAATGCGGCGCTCAAGAGTCACGGTGCCCGATTCCAAGCGTGTCGGATAGCTCAAAATGCGTGCGACGACTGCATCGCCCGGATGCACGCCCAAACGCTCCGCCGAAGTATCCTCGGGCAAAATAAAGAAATCGGCCTTGAGACGCGAATCAAGCGGCTCGATCACACCGAGGGGGCCTGCCGTCTGATACGTGCCCACCACGCTTATGGCCGCGCGCTCGACAACGCCCTCGATCACGGCACGGCGATCGCCGCGCGGTCCGGTCTTAATGCTCACGGCCACGATGTCGCCGTCCATAATCTCGCGCTTGCCGCGACCCATAACCTTATAGTCGCCATTATCGGTGACAACATAGGCGCTGTGCTCATGGAGCTGCACGCGGCCCGTCAGGCTGGGACGCCGCTCGCTGCGCACCGGCGCGCGCTTGTTGCGAGCGCTACGCTTATGTTTGTTATTGCGCCCCATGGCGCCTCCTTACTATCTGTTGCGGGGCCCGCAGGCGCAACCGCATCATGTCAAAACACCGTGCAGGCCTAAACCGCACGCATCAAAGAGTCTACCCAATCAACAACAGGGCACGCACCTCGCGTCATGATCCCTATGTGACGGAGAAAATCGAATTATCGAGACAAGCCGAACTGCCAGTGAGCCCTTTTCCTCCGTCGCACGGGAATTAAAAAACGGGCCGCCCCAGAGCGGGACGGCCCGTTAGCAAAACTAATTCCAGCTGTGTCTACACGCGCAGGTAGCGACGCATGGCAATGGCGGAACCAAAGAGACCGATGATCACGCCGACCAGGATCAGTGCGGCATACGTCACCAGGTAGTATTGCATCGGCAGCGCAAACGACATCCAGCCAATGCTCTCCTGAAGACGCGGAACCAACAGGTTGCGAAGCAGCTCCAAAACACCGATGGAAAGCAGCGAGCCCAAAACGGCCTGCAGCACGCCCTCGGTGATAAACGGACCGCGAATAAAGCCATTGCTGGCGCCCACCAGGCGCATGATAGCAATCTCGCGGCGGCGAGCCGTAATCGACAGGCGAATCGTGTTGTTGATAAAGATAAACGCGATAAACGTCAGCAAACCAACAAGCACAACGGCAGCGATGCGGATGTAGTTCGTCACCTGGAACAGGCGGCTCACTTCCTCCTGACCGTACAGAACGCTCGCATCGACGTCACCGTCATCCGCGATCTTCTGGAAATCGGAGTTCTTCTTGAGCTTCTTGGCCGTGCTCTCGACCTGGGACGGATCGTCCATCTCGATCGCGAACGAAGCAGGCAGCGGATTCTGGCCATCAAGTGCACTCAGAGTGGCGTCGGCGTTACCCGACATCTTGCTCGTGTACTCGGCCAGCGCGTCGTCCTTGTCCTTATAGGTCACGGACTTAACGTTGTTCCACGTCTTGAGCTCACTCTCGAAAGCCTGGACGTCGGCCTGGTCGGCGTCATCGCTAATAAACGCGTTGATAACAACCTGGTCCTCAACGGTGCCGATCACGGAGTTCAGCATCGCGGAACCCATGATGAACAGGCCGATGATAAACAGCGAAAGGAAAATCGTGATGACGGCGCCGAGCGAGGTGGTCCAGTTACGGAAGAAGTGGCTCATTGCCTCTTTGAGCGAATAGCCCACGTTAGTTGGTGCCATAGTTGCCGTAACCTCCCCTCTCCTGGTCGCGGATTACGTGGCCGCCCTCGAGGGCGATCACGCGACGATGCATACTATCGACCATCTCGCGATCGTGGGTAGCCACGATCACGGTCGTGCCGGTGCGGTTAATGCGCTCGAGCAGCTTCATGATGCCGAGCGAAATTGCCGGGTCGAGGTTGCCCGTTGGCTCGTCGCAAATCAGCAGCGGCGGACGGTTGACCATGGCGCGGGCGACGGCCACGCGCTGTTGCTCGCCGCCGGAAAGCTGATCGGGCAGCGAGTCCATCTGATCGGCCAAACCGACCAGACGCAGTACCTCGGGCACCTGGCTGCGAATGACGCCCTTGGGCTTGCCTATGCACTGCAGGGCAAACGCCACGTTTTCATAGGCGGTCTTTTGCGGCAGAAGCTTAAAGTCCTGGAACACGGCGCCAATCTGGCGGCGCAGGAAGGGAACCTTGCGGTTCTTGATTTTCATGAGATCCTGACCGGCGACCAAAATGCGACCGCTCGTAGGCCTGACATCACGGTTGAGCGTGGAAAGCAGCGTGGTCTTACCCGATCCGGAATGACCGACCAAGAAGACGAACTCACCCGGATAGATCTCGATGTTGATGTCGTCGAGTGCGGGCTTGTTGGGCTGTGCCGGGTAGATCTTGGTGACATGCTCCATCAGAATGACGGGCTCGACACCGGCCTGCTTGGCCATCTTCTTGCGACTTGCCTGCGGATCGATAGGCGCGAACACCGACGTAAAATCGGGGTTGTTGAGAGCGTTGTCAAGACTTGCGACCTCGGCAGCCTGATCATTCTCGACCATGGGCGCAGCGGGCTGCGTAGGATCGGGAATGCCGGCAAAGAGGCCGGACTGCGCCGGTTGCGGCGCGGGCGTAGCAGGAACCATGGGATCGGGAATGCCCGCCATGGTCGGCTGAGGCTCGGCTGACGTCTGAGGCTGGTTCACGCGAGCAGTCACCTTTTGGACGGGCTCAAAGCCCGCAGCGGCAGAAAGCTCGACATCGCTGGTGGGATTGTAGGCAAAGGGATCGGATGCCGGCCGTGCCTGATCTGCCGGCTGTGCGGGGGCCTGGGCAATATGCTGGCCCTCTGAATCCGGAGTGGCGAAACGTGTGCCCGGGACACCTTGCCGTGTCTTGGGGGCCTCATCGCCCGCACCGGAGGTACGGAAGTGGTTACCCACTGGTGCTCCTTATCATCGTGCGTTTAAACTACATGAGCGCTTTGTATTTTAGCAGCATTAGCTTCGCTGCACATAAGACGCACGGTTTTGCAACCCCCACCAGCCTCCGGACGGGGCTCGCTTTGAAAACGTCCTCGCGCATAAAACCTGCTTATCTTGCTCCTGCGGAGCTCCAGATAAGCAGGTTTCGCGCTGCGGATTGTTTTCAAAGCGAGCCCCGTCCGGAGGCTTTCGCCAACATCACCGTTGGAGGCGTCAGGCTGAGTTGCACTTTGCTGGTCTGGGCCCGCTTCCCGGAGGAAGCCCTTGCTTGGTGCGGGCCCGATTTGTTTGTTACCGACAAAAACAGGGGCGCCCTCTTTGGGTGCGCCCCTGTTCTGGCTTGCATACGGTTGCTGAAGCGATACTTTGCCTCGTCTTGCCCTAGGCCAAGAACTCCTTGGTGGTTGCCATGATGTTGGCGGCATCCAGGCCGTACTTGTGCAGGAGCTCGGCGCCCGGGCCGGACTCGCCAAAGGTGTCGTTGACGCCGATCTTCTTGAGCGGCGTCGGGCACTGCTCGCAAAGCACGTCGGCAACGGCGCTGCCCAGGCCACCGATCACGGAGTGCTCCTCGACGGTCACGACGTGGCCGGTCTTGGCGGCGCTCTTGACGATCAGATCGGCGTCGATGGGCTTAATGGTGTGCATGTTGATGACCTCGGCGTCGATGCCCTCGGCAGCGAGCTGCTCGGCAGCCTCGAGAGCCTCGCCAACCATCAGGCCGCAGGCGATGATGGTCACATCGGCGCCCTCACGCATGACGATGCCGCGGCCCGGCTCGAACTTGTAGGTCTCGGGGTCGTTGATGACCGGCGAGGCCAAACGGGCAAAGCGCATGTACACGGGGCCGTCGCACTCGTAGGCGGCGCGGACCACGGCGCGGGCCTCCACGTCGTCGGCCGGGACAATAACGGTCATGCCAGGGATAACACGCATAAGGGCGATATCCTCGCAGCACTGGTGCGTGGCACCGTCCTCGCCCACCGAAATACCGGCGTGCGTGGCGCCGATCTTGACGTTGAGGTGCGGATAGCCGATGGAGTTACGGACCTGCTCAAAAGCGCGGCCGGCGGCAAACATGGCAAAGGTGCTCGCAAAGGCAGTACGACCGGTGGTCGCGATACCGGCGGCGACACCCATCAGGTTGCTCTCGGCAATGCCCACGTCAAAGAAGCGGTCGGGGCAGGCGGCCTTAAACTTACCGGTCTGCGTGGCGGCGGCCAGGTCGGCGTCGAGGACCACAAAGTCGTCGTGCTCGGCAGCGAGCTCAACGAGGGCCTCGCCGTAGCTTACACGCGTGGCGATTTTCTTGACGTCTGCCATCCTAGAGCTCCTCTCCGGCGGCCGTGAGCTCTGCCATGGCCTGCTCAAACTGTTCATCGTTGGGGGCCTTGCCGTGCCAACCAACCTGGTTTTCCATAAAGGAAACACCCTTGCCCTTCATGGTCTCGGCGATAATGGCGGTAGGCTGACCCTTGGTGGCGCGAGCCTCGGCAAAGGCGGCGCGAATCTGACCGAAGTCGTTGCCGTCGGCGAGCTCCACCACGTGGAACTTAAAGGCGCGGAACTTGTCGGCGAGCGGCATGGGATCGTTGACCTCCTCGACGGGACCGTCAATCTGCAGGCCGTTGTGGTCAACGATCACGCAGAGGTTGTCGAGCTGCTGATTGCCGGCAAACATGGCGGCCTCCCAGACCTGGCCCTCCTCGCTCTCGCCGTCGCCCAGCAGGGCGTACGTGCGGTAAGTATCGCCCCAGTGCTTGGCGGCGACGGCCATGCCCACGGCGGCGGAGATGCCCTGGCCCAGCGAGCCGGTGGACATGTCGACGCCCGGGGTATCGTTCATGTTGGGGTGGCCCTGCAGGTGGCTGCCGATATGGCGCAGCGTCTCGAGGTCCTCCTTGGGGAAGAATCCGCGCTCGGCGAGCACGGCGTACAGACCCGGAGCGCAATGGCCCTTGGAGAGCACAAAGCGGTCGCGGTCGGCCTTGCGAGGATCGGCCGGGTCGACATTCATTTCCTCAAAGTACAGATAAGTCATGATGTCGGCAGAGCCGAGCGAACCGCCCGGATGGCCGGACTTGGCAGCGTGCACGCCGGTGACGATGCCCTTCCTTACCTCGTTGGCAACCTTTTTGAGCTCTTCGTCGCTCATTGTGCCTTCCTTTCATCCTCTTTAGACAAGATGCGCACGGCGCAGAAGGTAATCCCAACCCAGCCGCAATGCACGTGCGCCATTCATTATGCTGGAAACTGAAGGCTTTACCAGAGTTTTTATCATTATTTGAATAATTTAGCTGGCAGACCCGCTGATGAATCGGTTTATCAATGTGAACGTCTTTTGGATGGAGCGCAGTCTGCCCTACGCGTTAATGTCCTTGAACCCCTCGCCGAAGGCTTCCGTAACGTCGGCGACCGTCACGATAGCTTGAGGATCGCGCTCGCGCACGATGGTCTTGAGTGTATTGAGCTCGCGGCGGCTAACGATCACCATAATCACCGGCTTCTCCGCGCCCGAATACATGCCGGTCGCCTTTAATTTAGTGCAGCCGCGACCCAGGCCATACATGATATCGGCCGCGATATCGGGGAAATTCTCCGAGATGATGAGCACCATACGGCGCTTGTTGCCGCCATCGACCACAGCGTCGATCACATAGCCGCTAATTACCATCGAAAGCCCTGCATACAGCGCGTTCTCCAGAGAGAAGACGGGGGCCGATGCCGCGCATACGGCGACATCGATCGCCATGACGGTCGAACCCACCGGCAGCGAGGTATTACGCGAGATAATCTGGCCGATGGTGTCGGAGCCGCCGGTGTTGGCGCCGGCGCGTAACACCATGCCGTAACCAATGCCCGTGATAATGCCGCCCCACATAGCGGGAAGCATCAGGTCTGCATCCGCCAGAGGCGCTACAAACGGGGCAAACAGGTCGGTAAAGAAGCCCAGTAGCACAAAGCCTGTCGCCGTCTGTACCACATAGAACATGCCGCCCTCGCGCATGACGACCAGCAACAGCAAGGCGTTCATCACGATGGTTTGGATACCGACGGGCAGCGACACGCCTCGCGCGGCACCGACCGCCTGGATAATAGTCGCAAGGCCCGTAACGCCACCGGCGGCAAGACCGTTGGGAATCAAAAACAGGTCGGTCGCGATGGCCGCCAAAGCGCACCCAAGCATAATCTGGGGCAGATCGTGGAAGAAGTTCATTGAAAGAATGCGCTTGATATCCAGACGATATGCCATGCTGCCCCCCTCAAAAAAGCGCACCCCATTGGGTGCGCTTTGAACTTCTTGCCGTATTCGATTCTACCGATTCGCCGAGGAAAAACCACCCCGCGGCGGGTTTGCTCTGGATATAAAACCGCCCTGTCCAGAGTTTAGTGTCGGTCCGTGACTCACCCGGGGCTTAAGCGGACGGAGACTCCGCATCAGCATTGCCGGTAGCCCAGCGATGGTAGCCGATCACAAACGGATCCAAGTCGCCATCGTCGAGAACGGCGTCGACGTTGCTGGTCTCCACGCCCGAGCGCAGGTCCTTGACCATCTGATACGGATAGAGCACGTAGCTGCGGATCTGGTTGCCAAAGCCAATCGTAGTCTTGGGACCGCGGATCTCGTCGAGCGCCTCGGCGCGCTTCTCGAGCTCAATCTCGTACAGGCGGGCCTTGAGAATCTGCATACACGCGGCCTTGTTCTGAATCTGGCTGCGCTCATTTTGGCAGGTCACTACAATGCCGCTGGGAAAATGCGTCACGCGCACGGCGGAGTCGGTGGTGTTGACGCCCTGGCCGCCCGGGCCGCTTGCGTGGTACACGTCGACGCGGATATCGTCGGGGTTGATCTCGATATCGATATCGTCGGGCAGCACCGGAATGACCTCGACGCCGGCAAACGTAGTCTGTCGACGCTTCTTGTCATCGGTGGGGCTAATGCGCACCAAACGGTGAACGCCGGCCTCGGCACGAAGCATACCGAAGGCATCCTTACCCTCAACGGTAAAGGTCGCGCGATCAATGCCAATGACCTCGGCAGCGGGGCAATCGTTGATGGTGACCTTCCAGCCGCGGCGCTGGCAGTACTTCATGTACATCTTAAAGAGCATGAAGGTCCAGTCTTGCGCCTCCAAGCCGCCCTGTCCGGGCTTGATGGTCACAATCGCGTCACCGTGATCGAACTCGCCGGTAAACCAACTCGAAAGTTCGAGCTCGTCGATGGCGCGCGCCAGACGATCAGCCGTGGCGGCAGCCTCCTCACGCAGTGCAGCGGCATCGGGGTCATCGCCCATTTCCTCGGCAAGTTCCAGCGCCGCGCGGGCATCGGAGAGCTCGCCGCGCGCGGTATCCACGGCGGCGATATCCTCCTTGGCGCGCGCAATCTCTTCCATCGTGGCGCGAGCGGCATCGGCGTCGTCCCAAAAGCCGGGAGCGACGCTCTTGGCCTCAAGCTCGGTCACGTGGGTGCGCTTCTCGTCCAAATGGAGATACGACTCAACCTCGCCGAGCCGGTCCGCAAACGCGTCCAGCTCGGCGGGCGTTACCTCTAAAGCATCCGCCATTAACGATTCCTGCCGTGGCAGTGCTTGAACTTCTTACCGCTGCCGCAAGGGCACGGTTCGTTGCGACCCACGTTGACATACGGGTCGTCGCTCTCGGACTTGCGGTAGGTGGTCACCTTAGCGCCGTTGTTGACGGCTGCCGGTCCGCCCTGGACGGCCGTGCGAGCCTGTGCCCGTGCCTCCTTGCGCAGGACCGAGTTGCCGTTGTCGCCATCGACGTCGGCGGGGCCGGAGAAGCGCGCACCCTCGAGCGCGGGGTCCTCCTTGCGCTCCACAGCGTGCGGGGCGGCCTTGATCTCGATGCGCAGGACGGTGCGCAGGTAATCCTCGTACATGGTGTCAACGAGCATCTGGAAGGCACCATAGGCCTCAGTCTTGTACTCGACCAGTGGGTCGCGCTGACCAAAGCCGCGCAGGCCGATACCGGTCTTGAGGTAGTCCATCTCCTGCAGGTAGTTCATCCAGCGGGTATCGATGACGCGCAGCATGACCTGGGTGTTGAGCTCGCGCATGAGGTCCTCGCCCAAGCGCTCGGCCTTCATGTTGTAGCACTTCTCGACGTAGGCCAGGACATCGGCAGCAAGGGCCTCGTAATCCTCGTCGGGGAACTTGGGCGTATCGATATGGCCGGTCAGCTCCACGACCCACTTGCGCAGGCCATCGAGGTCGCGCTCGCCGTCGTGGCTGTCCTTAGTGCAAAACTCCTGCACGCAGCGGTACACGGTGTCGTGCATGACCTCGGTGATGTGGTCGGTCAGGTCCTTACCGTCCAGAATCTTGTTGCGCTCGGCGTAGATAACCTGGCGCTGCTTGTTCATCACGTCGTCGTACTCAAGAACGCTCTTGCGCATGGAGAAGTTGATGCTCTCGACCTTGTGCTGAGCGCTCTCGACGGCCTTGGAGATGATCTTGTGCTGGATGGGCATGTCGTCGCCCATTTCTGCCGTGACCATCATCTTGGAGACGCGGTCCATCTTGTCGCCACCGAACAGGCGCATCAGATCGTCCTCGAGCGACAGGTAGAACTGGGTCTCGCCCGGATCGCCCTGACGGCCAGAACGGCCACGCAGCTGGTTGTCGATACGACGGGACTCATGGCGTTCGGTGCCGATGACGGTCAGACCGCCGGCGGCAAGCACGCGCTCGCGCTCGGCCTTGCAGGTCTCCTTGGCCTCGGCGTTAAACTGCTCGAGCTGCTCGGGCGTCACGTCCTCCATGGTCAGGCCCTCGTACTCCAGGCGCTCGCGCACCAGCTCGTCGGGGTTGCCGCCCAGCAAGATGTCCGTACCACGACCGGCCATGTTGGTGGCGATGGTCACGGCGCCGTAGCGTCCGGCCTGGGCAACGATATGAGCCTCGCGCTCGTGATGCTTAGCGTTGAGGACCTCGTGCGCGATGCCGCGCTTGGTAAGGGCGGCCGACAGCTTCTCGGAGCTTTCGATGGAGACGGTACCGACCAGGACCGGCTGGCCCTTGGCGTGACGCTGCTCGACATCATTGGCAACGGCGTTGTACTTGGCCTGGATGGTGCGGTACACCAGGTCCTCGTGATCGACACGCTGCACGGGCTTGTTGGAGGGGATGACCTCGACGGGCAGCTTGTAGATCTCGCGGAACTCGGCATCCTCGGTAAGCGCCGTACCGGTCATGCCGGAGAGCTTGTCATACAGACGGAAGTAGTTCTGCAGGGTGATGGTAGCCAGCGTCTGGTTCTCCTCGCGCACGAGCACGCCCTCTTTGGCCTCGATGGCCTGATGCAGGCCCTCGGAGTAGCGACGGCCCTCCATGATGCGGCCGGTGAACTCATCGACAATCTTGACCTCGCCGTTGGTAACGACGTACTGCTTGTCGCGGTGGAACATGTATTGGGCCTTCAACGCCTGCTGCAGGTGGTTGACCAGCTGGCCCGAAAGGTCGGCGTAGATGTCCTCGATACCCAGGCGGCGCTCGATCTTCTTGAGGCCGCGCTCGGTGGCGGCAATGGTGTGCTTGGCCTCGTCCATGACGTAGTCGCCCGTGGGCTCCACGTCCTCGGTGGCGGTGAGCATATCGTGCGACACGTCCTCGCCGCGCTCCAGCCCGCGCACAGCGCGCGCGAAGTCCTTGTAGGTGCTGGCCGACTTGGTGCCGGCGCCCGAGATGATCAGCGGGGTCCTGGCCTCGTCGATCAGGATGGAGTCGACCTCGTCGACGATGGCGTAGCTGTGGCCGCGCTGGACGCGCTGCTCGGGGCGGGTGACCATGTTGTCGCGCAGGTAGTCAAAGCCAAACTCGGAGTTGGTGCCGTAGGTGACATCGGCCTGGTAGGCCGGGCGCTTAAGCTCGAGCGGCATGTTGTTCTGCAGCAGGCCGACGGTCATGCCCAAATACTTGTAGATGCGGCCCATCCACTCGGAGTCGCGCTTTGCCAGGTAGTCGTTGACGGTAACGACATGCACGCCCTTGCCGGCGATGGCGTTAAGATAGCCGGCCAGGGTGGAGACGAGCGTCTTGCCTTCGCCGGTCTTCATCTCGGCGATATGACCCTCGTGCAGCGCCATGGCGCCGATGAGCTGTACGTCAAAGTGACGCATGCCCGTGATGCGCTTTGAAGCCTCGCGCACGGTGGCAAAGGCCTCGGGGAGCATGTCGTCAAGCGACTCGCCGTTAGCATAACGCTCGCGGAACTTATCGGTCTGGCCGCGAAGTTCCTCCTCGGTCATCTTCTCAAACTGAGGCTCAAGCCCGTTGATCTGGTCAACGATCTTGTAGTAGCGCTTAAGGTCCTTATCGGATCCAAAGGACAGCAGCTTTGACATGAATCCCATGTGGTTTTCCTTTTTTGGCCATCGCCCGTAGCGCACTGCACTGGGCGAGTTAAACACAGATAGTTGTACTTTAGCCAAACGGGGCGCACGCTATACGCTCGACCTCATCCCCCACGTAATAACTACGACCGACCTGCCAAAAAGGGCGTTTTATTTTTAATGGCTACGGCCCAGATAGGCGCCGATAACTTTGCGCTGCTCGGCGCTCGCCCGATAGTAGACGCGAAGCTCGCCTTCGGCATTCAAATCAAAGCGCGCCTCGTCAATCAGGCCATTCTTGTGCGCGGTCATGAGCGCCTCCTGCATGCGCGGCCTTGCAAAGGCGGCAAACGATGCGTACTCGGCCGCGAGATCGGCCATCACATCGTCGACGCAAGCCTCGTCATGGCAAACAAAATAATCGAGCATGGCATAGTTAAGCGGAAGCATCCCGATCACCGTCCTTTTTAACCATGTCGAAGGGATTCACGGCGATCAGGCAAATGCCGACGAGGTTGACGACGGCCGCCACCCATGCGACGGACGGAAGCGCGTAGCCGTCAAAGCCCAAGACCAGGCCGACGATAATCCACGTAAACAGCGGCGCTGTAAAGGTATAGGTGCCGTTGATGGCCATGCCCAGCGCCGTGCCGCACATGGAGTTGGCGCGATACCAGCTCATAAACGAAAAGTAGGCGGCAAAACCGGAGCAGGCGAAAAACACGACGGAGGATTTGTCGGTGAGCGCTTGGGCGACAAGGACGTAACTCTGACCAAGGGGCTCTCCGCATGCCAAGGTTAGGGCCGGCAGTACCAAGCACAGGTTGCCGACGCCCGAGACAAGCTGACGGATGTTGATGGCGATCTGAGGATCGATCATGCAGGTGGCGCGGCCGCCCACGCATCCCTCGACGCCCCAGCACAGGGCGGCTAACAGCGCCAGGCCCAGGCCAAGCGCCATGCCGGAAGATGCCTGCCCGCTCAGGCCGGCGCTACCGATCATAGCGCCGGCGACCACGCAGACAGCGATGCCGGTGACGACACGGGGGCTAAGCGGCTGTCGGTAGAGCACGCGGGCGAGCACCGCACCGATCGCGGGGTTGAGCGCGGCGATGGGCACGGCAAGCGTGCCTGCCTGCGAAAGCGCGATAACGTAGGCGGCAGAAGCGATGGGCCCGCCAATGAAGGCGGCGGCGATAACGATGACGCCGGGCTTTGAGGCGATGCAGCGGCCTAGGTCGGCGAGTTTGCCCTGACCGGCAGTGAAAAACGTGGCCCAGACGGCACTCAGCACGTCATTGACGCCCGAGGCGATTGTGGGCAAGATGAATACCGCCAAAAGGCCGGAGGGAGCAAATGCATCGAACCAACCGGCCCAAACGCCAAAGAGCTGACCGGCGGTAACAAAGGCCGTGTACAGCGCATACATGCAGCTCGAAAGCGCCGCGACAGCGATACCCTTCCTAAAATAGGCAGCATCGAGCGCACGCTTCTTTGCCACCGCGAGCTCGCGATTGCCCAAGGACGTCGATGTGTCCACGTAGCCTCCTATCGGTTACCTGCCAAAAAGGGACAGGTTTATTTTGGCAGGTTTTATCTGGGCAAACGAAAAATCCCCACCGTTCGACGCAAAGAGGACGTGCTACTTTGCGTCGATAAGAAAAGGGCCGTGCACCAATTGGATGCACGGCCCTTTTGCCATGAATGCGAGCGATTCCTCGGCGAGCTATTTACTCAGCAGCCTCGGTGGTCTCGGCCTCGACAGCGGCCTCCTCGACGGGAGCCTCTGCGGGAGCCTCGGCGGCCTGCTTGGCAGCCTCCTCGGCAAACTTAGCGGCACGCTTGGCCTTCTCGGCAGCCTTAGCCTCAGCGGCGGCCTTGCGAGCGGCCTCGGCCTCAGCAGCCTTGGCGGCCTTGGCAGCCTTGGCCTCCTCGGCCTTCTTGAGCTGGGCGGCAGCGGCGCCACCGAACTTGTCGGCGAAGCGCTGGACGCGTCCACCGGTGTCGACGAACTTCTGCTGGCCGGTGTAGAACGGGTGGCACTCGTTGCAAAGCTCGACCCTCATCTCGGACACGGTAGCGTGCGTCTTGAAGGTGTTGCCGCAGGAGCACGTCACCGTGCACTCGACATACTGGGGATGGATACCCTGCTTCATGGTAGGACTCCTTATTGGTCAGGCGCTGGTTACCGATCAGCGCATAAGGCGTCTTGGTTTCCGACCAAGACAACAAACTCGGCTATGTTACCACGGCGTCGAGCGTCCCACAAAAGGTTCACGGTCTTTACGCCGGAGCGCACAGGCGAATCTGCCCGATCGCGGCGCCAACAGAGCCGCCCGAGCTGTCAAGGGTGCCAAAAATACACCCTACGAGACAAGCGCTCCATGTTGCAGACGTGTAACGCCGCAGCAAAGGTGCCCCTTTTTGCACGGGACAGGTACAATGATGAACACTGTACCGTAGCGGAGCGCCGCCGCGCGCCGCCAACACGCGAAAGGGTTTCCCATGGCCGAGATCTCGTCCTCCCGTATCGTCATCACCGTCCTTGGCAAGAACCGCCCCGGCATTGTCGCCGGCGTCACCCGCGTCCTGGGCGAAGCCAATGTCGACATCCGCGACATTACGCAGTCCATTATCGAGGACATCTTCACCATGACCATGCTGGCCGACACCGCCGAGTCCAAGCTCGACTTCGCCGAGCTGCAGAAGGCCCTGGCCGAGGCCGGCGAGCTTTCGGGCGTCAACGTGTCCATCCAGCGCGAGGACGTCTTTAACTTTATGTACCGCCTGTAGCGAACAGGCTGCGTGACGACGGCCCAACGTGCGCCCAGGCGCAACGTCGCCACATAGCCCGGAGAGGAGCGCGCATGGCCTACGACGCCAAGAAAATCTATTACCGCTTCGACGACCACCTGAGCCGCCTGGTCTTGGACTACGAAGCAAGCCGCCAGATTTCGCCCGAAAGCGAAAATCTATACTACGGCCTGCCGACCGACCCTTATGACGAGGAGCTGTTTGTCGAGCACGATGTCAAGCGCGGCCTGCGCAATGCAGATGGCTCGGGTGTGGTTGCAGGCCTCACTCGCATCTCGGATGTGCATGGTTACAACAAGGTCGACGGAAAGGCTGTGCCCGATCAGGGTAAGCTCACGCTTCGTGGCTACAGCATCGAAGATCTGGTCAACAATGCCCAGGCCGAGAACCGCTACGGCTACGAAGAAGTCGCCTACCTGCTCATCACGGGCTCTCTGCCCACCAAGGAAGAGCTTGACGGTTTTTGCGAACGCCTGGGTGCTTTTAGGCACCTGAGCGACGAATACGTCCGCGTGTTCCCCATGACCACGGTATCCTCGAGCATCATGAACGTGCTCCAGCGCGCCGTGTTGCTGCTCTATGCCTTCGATGCCGAGCCCGATGTAATCACACCCGAGCACGAGATCGACGTTGCCATTTCCATGCTGGCACGTCTGCCCCGCATCGCCGCCTTTGCGCACATGGCATCGATCGCAAAGTGCCACGGTTCGGAGATGCACGTGCCGCACCCCACGCCCGGTCTCTCCACCGCCGAGACCATTCTGCAGGTCCTGCGCGGCGGCATGGCGTTCACCCGCGACGAGGCCATGCTGCTCGACGTGATGCTCATGCTCCACGCCGAGCACGGCGGCGGCAACAACTCCACCTTCGCCTGCCGCGTGCTGTCGTCTTCGGCCACCGACCCGTATTCCGCCTACGCCGCGGCTATCGGCTCGCTCAAGGGCCCGCGTCACGGCGGTGCCAACGCCAAGGTCGTATCCATGCACGAGGACATTCGCGCGCATGTTTCCAACTGGGAAGACGATGACGAGGTCGCTGCATATCTGAGCAAGATTCTCGACAAGCAGGCCTTTGACAGCACGGGGCTCATCTACGGCATGGGACACGCCGTCTACACGCTCAGCGACCCGCGCGCCGAGGTCTGCCGCCACTACGCACGTTCGCTCGCCGCCAAGAAAGATCTGGGCGAGGAATTCGCGCTGATCGAGCGCATCGAGCGCCTGGCGCCCCAGGTCATGCGCGACCACGGCATGACCAAGCCTATCTGCGCCAATATTGACCTGTACACGGGCTTTATCTACAAGATGCTCGGCGTACCCGAGACGCTCTTTACGCCGATGTTCGCCGTGGCCCGCATGGCAGGCTGGTCGGCACACCGCATGGAAGAGCTCTTCTGCGCACACCGTATTATTCGCCCGGCATACCGTCCGGTAATCGAGCCACTGGAGTACAAGCCACTCGCCGACCGTTAGGACGCGCACCGTTATAGAACACGAGCGTGGCCAGGGTATCACCGCCCTCGGCCACGCTTTTTATGCCAGCAGAAAGGGCTGCATCGAATGATTGTTTTTGGCTCTTCGGTGGTTTCTGTGGGAGAGATTCCGGCATAGGCCCAGCTCAGCGGG
>CALKBO010000020.1 GCA_937989875.1 uncultured Collinsella sp.
CGCGCATAAAGAAAGCCTCCCATTTCTCATGTCCAAGAAATGGGAGGCAGTTCATAACGGCAGCGGGGCCCTTTTGTTTTGAATGATGGTTTGGACTGCGGGGTAATGCTGCCGAGTAGGTGGTTGCGGCGCCCTATTCGCTCAAGGGACGCAGCGATGCCTCCTCAAAATGGAAGGATCGAAAGCCGTCTTCCGTTTCGATGCACGCGCGACCAAAGCCATCGACCGTTTTAAAGATGCCACGCGCCAGCTCGTCACCGACAGGGGAACGGGCGATAATGGTTTCCCCTATCCAATTGAGGTGAGCTACATAATCATCGTGGACGGGCGCGAGCGGTCCGGCGTCTTCTTCCATGGCGTTGAGGCGTTCTGCCCACGCATCTACAGCGTCTATAACGGCGTGATAGACCTCATCGAGGAGCATGTCGACGGTAGGAACGTTTTCGTTAAGGTCCGAGAGGCCAATTGCCGCCAGGCCGCCATCGGGCACCTCTTGGGGCGTGTAGTTTACGTTGACACCAATGCCGCAGACGGCGAAAGGTTTGCCTTCGTTATCGCGTGCGGCCTCGACCAGAATGCCGCCGAGCTTGCGTCCTCGCGCGACCAAATCGTTGGGCCATTTGAGGCCAATCTCGTTTGCAAGACCCTGATTTTCGAGCGCCTCGAGCACCGCTAGGCCGCTGACGGCGGCAAGACCAGAGTACTTTGCAGGATTAACGCATGGACGCAGGACAATCGAAAGCAATAGGTTGCCGGCGGTTGAATCCCACTTGTGGCCGCGCCGGCCGCGTCCTGCTGTCTGAGCCCGGGCGGCAAGCCCTGTGCCGTGCGGCGCTCCTTGTTTTCCTGCTTCGAGCAGGTCATCGTTGGTCGATCCGGTTACGTCGACAATCGTTAATTGGGCATCCATAGCGGCTGCTACCTCCTTAATGAATAAGTGAATAACGCAATGGTGTCGTGAGGCAGACACAATGTGAAGCCTTTGTCGCATTTGGACAATTTAATGTTAACACGTCAACAATGACTGAAATGCGATATCCTCTCTTGGTCGATGTAAACACGTCAACAACTCAAAGGAGGTTAGTGATGGGTTTCACGATACTGGGAACGGGCTCGGCACTTCCCGAGCGCAGCGTTTCCAACGACGAGCTGTCCGAGTTCCTTGACACCTCGGATGAGTGGATTTTTACCCGCACGGGGATCAAGAGCCGCCATGTGTGCACCACCGAGTCACTCGACGACCTTGCCGTGGCAGCGAGCGAGCAAGCGCTCCAGACGTCCGGAATCGATGCGAGCCAGTTGGATCTTATCGTTTGTTCGACGACGACGGGCGATCATCTCGTTCCTGCCGAAGCGTGCGCCGTTGCCGAGCGCCTGGGTGCCACATGTCCTGCCTTCGACGTTTCGGCGGCTTGTGCCGGCTTCGTATTTGCGCTCGATGTCGCCGAGTGCTATATCGCCCGCGGTCGCGCCAAGCACGTGCTGGTCGTAGCCGCCGAGCAGATGACGCGCGCGCTCAATTGGACCGACCGTGCCACGTGCGTGCTCTTTGGCGATGGCGCAGGTGCTGCGATCATAGGGGCTGGGGGAGAGAATCCTCTTGCTGTTGAGCTTTCGACGGCGCCCGACGTCGAGACGTTGCACGTTCCCGGTCTGGTCGGCAACTCGCCGTTTAAGGCTTCCGCAGATAGCGAGAGCGTGCTGTCCATGAATGGCCGCCGCGTGTTCAAGTTCGGCGTCAATGCCATCTGCGACACGGTCAACAAGCTCGCCTGCGACGCGAGCACCGCGGTCGAGGACATCGACCACTTTGTATTCCATCAGGCTAACGAACGAATCTTGAGCCAGGCGGTCAAGCGCCTAGGTGTGCCGGACGACCGTGTGGTCCGAACGTTGCGTGAAACTGGCAACATCTCGAGCGCCTGTATTCCGCTTGCTCTCGATCGACTGGCAAATACCGGCGCGCTGCACGCGGGCGACACCATCGCCCTGGTCGGATTTGGCGCCGGCTTGGATGTAGGTGGCTATCTACTTCGCTGGAAGTAGTTGCACATAGGAAATGAAAACGCCCCTAGGGCACAAACAAAGGAGAACTACCATGGCAGATCAGAAGACCTTCGAGCGCGTTTGTGACGTTATCCGCGAGACGGCCGGCCTTGACGATGTCGAGATGAAGCCTGAGTCCACGCTCGAGGAGATTGGCCTCGACAGCCTGGGTACCGTCGAGATCCTCGTTGCCGTCGAGGACGAGTTTGGCATTGAGCTCGATACCGAGGAGAACCCCAAGACGGTCGGCGAGTTCGTCGATACGGTCGAGGCGGCATTGGAGAAGTAGTGATGCTCAAGTCTCCTCTCTGCGATCTGCTCGGCATCGAAAAACCCGTGTTCCAGGGTGGCATGGCCTGGATTGCCGACGCCTCGTTGGCATCTGCTGTGTCCGAGGCAGGCGGCTTAGGCATTATCGCGGCCATGAATGCCGACGCAAACTGGCTGCGCGATCAGATTCACGAGCTGCGCGCCAAGACGGATAAGCCCTTTGGCGTCAACGTTATGCTCATGAGCCCGTTTGTCGACGAGGTCGCACAAGTGGTGATTGATGAGCAGGTGCCCGTTGTGGTGACCGGCGCCGGCAATCCCACCAAGTACATGAAGGCCTGGAACGATGCAGGCATCAAGGTCATACCCGTCGTGGCTTCGGTGGCGCTGGCGCGTCTCGTGGCGCGTCGCGGAGCAACTGCCGTGGTTGCCGAGGGCACCGAATCAGGCGGCCATATTGGAGAGACCTCGACGATGGCACTAGTGCCGCAGGTTGTCGATGCGGTCGATATTCCCGTAGTTGCGGCTGGCGGCATCGCCGATGGTCGCGGTGTGGCGGCCGCCTTTATGCTTGGCGCCGCCGGCGTCCAGGTGGGAACACGCTTTCTGGTCGCAAACGAGTGCACCGTATCCGAACAGTACAAAGAGCTGGTGCTCAAGGCGGGCGACACGTCGACGCGTGCGACCGGTCGCTCGACGGGACATCCGGTTCGCGCCCTCAAGAGCCCCTTCACCAACGCGTATGCCAAGAACGAGGCGGCGGGCGCAAGCCCCGAGGAGCTCGGGGCCATGGGCACGGGCGCGCTTCGTAAAGCCGCAAAGGACGGTAATTACGAAGAGGGTTCGTATTTGTGCGGACAGATTGCCGGCATGGTCAACAAGCGCCAGAGCGCACGCGAAATCGTCGACGATCTGGTCGATGGCGCCGAGCATGTCCTGAAGGGTGCGTTCGCATGGGTGGCGTAGCGTTTCTGTTTGCCGGTCAGGGTGCCCAGCATCCCGCGATGGGCGTCGACCTCATCGAGGCATCGCCGGCGGCTGCCGAGGTGTTCGCCATTGCCGATGAGGTGCGCCCGGGGACCAGCGAGCAGTGCCGGAGCGCCTCCAAGGAGGAGCTCTCGCAGACCGAGAACACGCAGCCTTGCGTGTTCGTGCACGACTTGGCTGTCGCCGTCGCCCTGCGCGAGCGCGGCGTGGTGCCTGCCGCCTGTGCGGGATTCTCGCTGGGCGAGGTCGCTGCACTCACCTTTGCGGGGGCATTCGATACGCGAGCGGGTTTTGAGCTCGTATGTGAGCGCGCAGCATTGATGGCCACGGCGGCCGAGCGCCATCCGGGCGGCATGCGTGCCGTCATTAAGCTCGATGCGGCGCAAGCCGAGGGCCTGGCAAAACAGGCCGGCGAGGACTGCTGGCCGGTCAACTACAACAGCCCCCAGCAGACGGTTGTGGCCGGAGCGCCCGATGCGTTGCAGACCCTCGACGCCCTGGTAAAAGAGGCTGGTGGCCGGGCCATGAAGGTCGCGGTGTCGGGTGCATTCCATAGCCCCTATATGGCCAAGGCGACTGAGAGGCTGGCGAGATATATCCAAGCCGGTCACGCGCCGTCCCCGTTGCTCATTCCTGTTATGGCAAACATGACGGCGGCGCCTTATCCGGCCGACCCGCAGGCGGCATCGGAGGTGCTGGCCAACCAGGTGAGCCATGCCGTGCGCTGGGTCGACACGCTGCATGCTCTGCAGGATCAAGGCATCGACACGTTTATTGAGGTCGGCCCCGGCAAAACGCTGTCCGGCTTGGTCAAGCGTACGTTGAGCGACGTTCGTGTGTATTCGTGCGAAACGGTCGAACAAGTCGCAGCTATTGTCGACGAGCTCGCATAGCCCACAGGGCTGTAACCCGAAAGGAACGACATGGGCAATTTGAACAACGGCGCGCTCGGGCGCGACGGATCGCGCCGTGTGGCGCTGATCACGGGCGGCTCGCGGGGTATCGGCCGTGCCTGCGCTGTCGGTCTGGCGGAGGACGGCTTTGATATCGCCGTCGTCTATGCCGGTAGCGTCGACGCGGCGCGCGAGACGTGCGAAGCCTGTGAGGTGGTTGGCGCCACGGCACGCGCATATCAATGCGATGTGGCCGACCCCGCTGCCGTCAACGCGTGCGTGGAAGCGGTCCTCAACGACTTTGGCTCCATTTGGACGCTCGTCAACAACGCCGGCATCACGCGCGACGGCCTGCTCATGCGTATGGGCGACGATGCCTTCGACCGCGTGCTCGATGTCAATCTCAAGGGCACGTTCAATATGACGCGCGCACTCACCAAGACCTTTATGCGTCAGCGCGGCGGTTGCGTCGTCAACATGAGCTCGGTCGTAGGCCTGATGGGCAATGCCGGACAGGCCAACTACGCTGCCTCCAAGGCGGGCGTCATCGGCCTGACCAAGGCGGTAGCGCGCGAGCTTGCGCCCCGCGGCGTACGAGTGAACGCGGTCGCCCCCGGGTTTGTCGAGACCGATATGACGGCAAAGCTATCGGATAAGGTGCGTGCGGCGTGCGAGGAGCAGATTCCCCTAAAGCGCATGGCGCGCCCCGAGGAAGCGGCCGGCGTGGTGCGCTTTTTGGCGAGTGATGCGGCTGCCTACATTACGGGCGAGGTCGTGCGCGTCGACGGCGGAATGGCGATGTAGAAACCAGGGCCGAAGAACGGCTTGAATGAGGAGACCAAGATGGAACAGAGAGTTGCAATCACCGGCATCGGTGCCGTATCGCCGCTCGGCAACACGGCGCTTGCCACCTGGGCGGCCATGTGCGCCGGCACGTGCGGTATCGGCCCGATCACGCACTTCGATACCGATGCGTTTGCCGTTAAGGTGGCGGCCGAGGTCAAGGGTTTTGACGGCAACGAGTACTTTGGCAAGCGTGACGCCAAGCACCTGGACCCCTGCGTTCAGTTTGCACTGGCGGCGTCGGACGAGGCCATGCACGATGCGGGCTTTGATGTCGAGGGCGCCATCGATCGCGAGCGCCTGGGCGTCTACGTGGGTTCGGGCGTGGGTGGCATGCAGACACTCGTCGACAACGTCCACACGATTGCCGATCGTGGGCCCCGCCGCGCATCGCCCTATATGATCGCGATGATGATCCCCAATATGGCTTCGGGCAATATCGCAATCCGCCACAAGGCAAAGGGCCCGACCCTGCCCGTGGTGACCGCCTGCGCGACCTCGGCCCATGCCGTGGGCGAGGCGTTCCGCGCCATCAAGCATGGCTATGCCGATGCGATTCTCGCCGGCGGCACCGAGGCGGCCATCATCCCCGATGCCGTTGCGGGCTTTACATCCTGCCGTGCTCTCACCACTAATCCTGACCCGTCGACGGCATGCCGTCCGTTTGATGCAGACCGCGACGGCTTTGTGATGGGCGAGGGCGCCTGCGTGTTGGTGCTTGAGGGCATGGAGCATGCGCAGGCACGCGGTGCGCACATTTATGCCGAGGTCGTGGGCTACGGCAACACCGATGATGCCTATCACATCACGAGCCCCGATCCCGAGGCTGCCGGCATCGCCCGTGCGATATCGCTGGCGGTGGCCGAGGGCGACGTTAAGCCTTCCGAGGGCCTCTACATCAACGCTCACGGCACCTCGACCAAGCTCAACGATTCGTCCGAGACGGCGGGCATTAAGCGTGCGCTCGGCGAGGACGCGGCACGCGCCGCGCACGTCTCGTCGACCAAGTCGATGACCGGCCACATGATCGGTGCCACGGGCGCCATCGAGGTCATGGCCTGTGCCATGGCGCTCGAGCAGGGCGTGGTGCCCCCGACCATTAACTACCACACGCCCGATCCCGTCTGCGATCTTGATTACACGCCTAATCGAGCGGTTCGCGCCGACCTTACCTGGGCGCTTTCGACCAATCTGGGCTTTGGCGGACACAATGCCGCCATCGCGCTGCGTAGATATGCAAGGAGCTAGAGCATGGATTCCAAAAGACTTGCCGAGATAGCCGATGTTATGGAGGACCGCGGCCTCACGCGCGTGCGCGTTGAGGAGCCCGATGGCACCGCGGTCGAGCTCGAGCGCGCGAGCGCCGCACAGCCGGTTGCCGTGCCCATGCCTATGCCAGGTGCCGTGACTGCTCCGGCGGTGGCTCCTGTCGCCATGCCTGCTGCCGCACCGGAGCCCGCCGCGCAGGCGCCTGTCGCCGCACCGGAGACCAAGGGCACCGAGGTGACCGCTCCCATGGTCGGCGTTTTCTATGCTGCCCCGGCGCCGGGCGACGAGCCGTTTGTGCACGTGGGCTCCAAGGTCAAGGCCGGTGAGACCCTCTGCATCATCGAGGCCATGAAGGTTCTCAACGAGGTGACGGCAGAGGCGGATGGCGAGGTGCTCGAGATCTGCGTGGCCGACGGCGACCTCGTGGAGTTTGGCAGCTGCCTCATGAGGATCGGATAGGTGATATCCATGAACAAAGAAGAGCTCAAGAAACTGTTGCCGCATCGCGAGCCGATGCTTTTGCTCGACGAAGCCGAGCTGGTGGGCAACGAGGCCCACGGCAAGATCACGATTACGGGCGACGAGTACTTTTTGCAGGGGCATTTTCCGGGAAACCCGGTCGTCCCCGGCGTGATTCAGTGCGAGATGCTCGCCCAGAACTGCTGCGTGCTGCTGATGGGCGATGAGGAAGCTCGCGGTGCGACACCGTTCTACACGAGTCTGGACAAGGTGCGCTTTAAGCGTCCGGTGCGCCCGGGCGACACGGTGGATCTGGTGTGCTCCATCACGCGTGCGCGCGGGCCGTTCCGCTTTGCGACGGGTACTGCGAGCGTCAACGGTGAGGTTTGCTGTCGCGCCGATATGTCTTTTGCACTCATGCACGAAAGTTAAGGAAGGCTTCATGTTCGACAAAGTGCTCATCGCCAACCGCGGCGAGGTCGCGGTCCGTGTTATCCGCGCGTGCCGCGATATGGGCATCAAGACCGTCGCCGTCTACTCCACGGCCGATGCGGACGCGCTGCACGTGCAGCTTGCCGACGAGGCGTATTGCATCGGCGGCCCGCGTCTTGCCGAGAGCTACCTCAACGACGATGCCGTGCTCACCTGTGCCGTAAAGTCGGGAGCTAAGGCAATTCATCCCGGCTATGGCTTCTTTTCCGAGAAGGCGAGCTTCGTGCGCGACTGCGACAAGTATGGCCTGGCGTTTGTCGGTCCTTCGGCCGAGGTGATCGACAGCATGGGCGACAAGGATGCCGCACGCCGAACGGCTGCCGCGGCGGGCGTGCCCATCGTGCCGGGCTGCGATTTGCTCAAAAGTCCCGAGGAGGCAACGGCCGAGGCCGAGCGCATCGGCTGCCCCGTGCTCATCAAGGCGCGCGCGGGCGGCGGCGGCCGCGGCATTCGCAAGGTCGAGCGCGTGGAAGATGCGGCAAAGGCCTTTATTGAAGCACGTGCCGAGGGCGAGGCCGTTTTTGGCGACGGCGAGTGCTACATGGAGAAGTTCGTCGCGCCGGCCCACCACGTTGAGGTGCAGATTATGGCCGATAAGCAGGGCCATGTGTTTTCGCTCGGCGAGCGCGAATGCTCGGTGCAGCGCCGCAACCAAAAGCTGATCGAGGAGAGCCCCGCGCCGTGCCTCGACGGACGCGATGATATTCGCGCGCGCATGCACAAGGCGGCGCGTGACCTGGCTCGTGCCGTTGGCTATGAGGGCGCCGGTACCATCGAGTTCTTGTATTCGGACGACGGCAATTTCTACTTTATGGAAATGAACACACGCTTGCAGGTGGAGCATCCGGTTACGGAGTTTGTGACCGATACCGACTTGGTCAAGTGGCAGCTGCGCGTGGCAGCCGGCCAACCTTTGCCCTTTGAGCAGGAGGACATGCCGGTTCGCAACCACGCCATGGAGTGCCGCATCAATGCCGAAACGCCGGACTTTCTGCCGTCATGCGGAACGGTCACCGCGTTGCGTGTACCGGGTGGTCCGCGCGTGCGCTGGGATTCGGCCATGTTCACCGGTGCGACAGTTCCGCCGTACTACGACTCCATGCTCGGCAAGCTCATCGTGTGTGCGCCCACGCGTGACGGCGCCATTCGCAAGATGCGCTCGGCCCTGGGCGAGCTCGTGATTGAGGGCGTGAGCGAAAACAGCGAGCTTCAGCTCGACGTGCTGGCAAACGACGAGTTCTTGTCGGGCATGTATCACACCGATCTGATGGGGCATCTCTATGCTGATGAATAGAAAAGCGAAGACGGTCAATGTCCTTGAGGGGCCGATAACCGAGTCGTGCGCCGAGTTTCCCGCGCGCCACGTGTTTATCAAGTGCCCGGAGTGCCGCCGTGTGATCGATGAGGCACGCCTACACGACAACCTCGAGGTCTGCCCTCGTTGTGGCAAACACTTTCGCGTGAGCGGTCGCGCGCGCATGCGCATGACGGTCGACGAGGGCACGTTTGAGGAATGGGATGCCAATCTGGCGTCGGAGGACTTCCTCTCGTTTCCCGGCTATGCCGATAAGCTCAAGGGCGTGAGCGAGCGTTCGGGCGAGCGCGATGCCGTTGTGTGCGGCAGGGGCAAAATCTGCGGTTGCGATACCGCGCTCTTCTTTATGGACGCTAACTTTATGATGGGCTCGATGGGCTCCGTGGTGGGCGAGAAGATCTGTCGCGCATTTGAGCGTGCGACCGAGCTGGGATTGCCAGTTGTCGGCTTTACCGTTTCGGGCGGTGCGCGCATGCAAGAGGGCGTGACCTCGCTTATGCAGATGGCCAAGATTTCTGCGGCGGTTAGGCGCCACAGCGAGGCGGGCGGCCTGTATATCACGGTGCTCACCGACCCCACGACCGGAGGCGTAACCGCGAGCTTTGCCATGGAGGGCGACATTATCCTGGCCGAGCCCGATGCCCTGACGGCATTTGCCGGCCCGCGCGTGATCGAGCAGAACATGCACAAGCGCCTGCCCAAGGGATTCCAATGCTCCGAGTTTTTGCTGGAGCACGGCTTTTGCGATGCCGTTGTTCCGCGTGGCGAGATTGCGCTCACGGTAGGCGAGCTGTTGGCGCTGCACGAAGGGCATGCGCCCAGCCTGGGGGCACCGCATGAGATTGTGCATGCGGGTCGCCGCGGCAAAAAGCTGGGACACTTGTTTAAGCGCTCGCCGGCACCAAAAACCGCGCTCGAGATTGTCAAGCAGACCCGCTCGGCAGATCGCGCCACGGCGGGTGAGATGATCTCGCTGGGCCTGGATGGATTTGTGGAGCTGCACGGCGACCGTTACTTTGGCGACGACGCCGCTGTGGTGGCTGGCATTGGCTGGAAAGATGGACGTCCCGTAACGGTCATCGCCATCGAGCGCGGCACCACGACCAAAGAGCGTATGCGCCGCAACTTTGGCATGGCGCATCCCGAGGGCTACCGCAAAGCGCGTCGCCTTATGCGCCAGGCTGAAAAGTTTGGTCGACCGGTTCTGTGCCTGGTCGATACTTCGGGTGCGTTTTGCGGCATCGGTGCCGAGGAGCGCGGCCAGGGCGAGGCGATTGCCCAGAATCTCATGGAGATGAGCGGCCTTAAGACACCGATTGTCTCGGTGGTGACAGGCGAGGGCGGCTCTGGTGGCGCGCTGGCGCTGTCCGTGGCCGACCGCATCCTGATGCTCTCGAGCTCGGCCTATTCGGTCGTGAGCCCCGAGGCCTGTGCGTCGATCCTGTGGAAGGATACCGAGCGCGCGAATGAGGCCGCCGAGGCGCTGAAGCTCACGGCCCCCGATCTGTTGGCGCTCGGCATTATCGACGGCATTGTTGACGATAGAGGCCTGTCGCATGAGGAGATCGCCGGCGCGGTGATGTCCTCGGCGTTCACGGCCTTCGATGCGCTTGGACAGCTCGACGACGCGACCCTCACAAACCTCCGCTACCAAAAGTACCGCGCAATCGGTCAGTACCGCACGATGTGACAAAGGGACAGTCCGCATGTCACATTGGGAAAGACGTTCCATGTCACAAGTTTCTAACACCTCGTTTACAACGACGGTCTCATCAAACGCCATGGCCGTGGTGGACTATCTGTCCAAAAGCATGATGTCGGCGCTGCCGTTTATTGTCTGCGCGGCGTTGTTCCGCACCGTCGCCGTCATTATGGGCGAAGGCATGCTGGGCCTGTGGTCTGCCGATTCCGAAATCTATCGCCTGTTCTACAGTTGGCTCTATAACGCCGGCTACTACTTTTTGCCCATTTATCTTGGTTGGGCGGCCGCCCGCCAGCTCGGTTGTTCGGAGCAGCTGGGCATGATGCTGGGCGGCGTATTGATTGCGCCCGATCTGCTTAAGCTCGTCGATGCCGCATCGACGACGGGGGCATCGATGACTTCCGTGTATGGTCTGCTTCCCGCGCCGGTCAACGATTACACGACGACTGTTATTCCGGTTCTCATCTCGGTGCCCGTGCTGTGGCGAGTGGAGTGTTTCTTTAAGCGCGTTATCCCTCAGGCCGTGGCGTTTTCGTTCGTTCCGTTTGCAACCATGCTTGTCATGGTTCCGGTTTCGCTGTGTGTTACGGCACCGGCGGGCAGCTATCTGGGCATGCTGTTGGGCCAGCTTATGTTTATGCTTGGCAATTCCGGTGGCATCGTGTCGTTACTCACGCTCATGGGGCTTGCCGCGGGCTGGGAGTTCCTTAAGATCGCGGGCGTCAGCAACGTCGTCCTATCGCTCGCCTACGCGCAGTTTATGAGTGTGGGAACGGATTCGTGCATCCTGATCGCCGCGACGATGGCAACGTTTGCCGTTTGGGGCATGCCCTTTGGTGCGTCGCTCCGCGTTGCGGATAAGGACGAGAAGGCGCTCATGCTGGGCTATTCAATCTCGGGCGTGCTTGGCGGCGTAAGCGAGCCGGCGCTGTACGGTTGCGGCTTTAAATATGGCAGGTGCCTGACGTGCATGGCCATTGGCGGCGCCGTCGGAGGCCTTGTTGCTGCCGTGGGCCACGTTACGGCCTATACCATCGGCATGACGAATGTCCTCATGGTCATTGGCTTTGCCACGGGTGGCATCTCGAACCTGCTGTGGTGCTGCGCTGCCGGCGGTGTGGCATTTGCGGTGTCTGCGGCGCTGAGCTACTGCTTTGGCGTGGTGCCGGCGAAGGGGCAGGCGACGGGGGACGGAGCCGATTCGTCCGAAACAGTGGCGAGCGCTGCTGAAGTAAGCGCATAAACCTGTGCGACAAAAGGACGATTCCTTTGTCACATTCCAAGGCCGTGGCCCGTGTGGGCTGCGGCCTTTTTTGTATCTGGGGGACAAAGTGGCTACACTACAATCCGTTTGAGCAATAGATATATAGGTAGTACCGTGGGGGCGGATGCAGATGGTCGAGTGGATAGTTAAGCGCGCGCAGGGCGATCGTGCGCGTGTGGGCACGTTAGCGGGCATGGTGTGTATTGTCGCCAATGTGGCGCTTTGTGCTGCGAAGGGCGCAATCGGTGTGGTTTCGGGATCGGTTTCGATTGTGGCGGATGCCATGAACAACCTGTCCGATGCCAGCTCGAATATCGTGAGCGTGCTGGGCTTTAAGCTGGCGAGCAAGCCGGCCGACCCCGAGCATCCTTACGGCCACGGTCGCTACGAGTATCTCTCGGGATTGGTCGTGGCGGCGCTCGTGCTGCTGATTGGCGTTGAGCTGGTGAAGTCCTCGGTTGAGCGCGTCATCCACCCCGAACCTGTCGAGTTCTCGCTTGCCCTCGTGGCAGTTCTAGTGCTTTCGATGGTCGTAAAGCTGTGGATGGCGGCCCTCAACCAAAAGCTCGGCGATCGCATTGAGTCCGAGACGCTGCATGCGACCGCGCAGGATTCCAAGAACGATGTTCTTGCCACGGGCGCCGTACTGGCGTGCGCAATTGTTTCGCAGGTGACGGGCATCAACCTTGACGCTTGGGTCGGCCTTGCCGTTGGTGCCTATATTGGCTGGAGCGGTTTTGAACTCATCCAGGATACGGTGAGCCCGCTTTTGGGCCAGACGCCCGATCCTAAGCTGGTCAAGCACATTCGAGACAAGATCATGAGCTATCCCGGCGTTTTGGGCGTTCGCGATCTGATGGTTCACGATTACGGCCCGGGCAGGAAGTTCGCAAGCGCTCACGCCGAGATGGCAGCCGAGGCCAGCCCTCTGGAAAGCCATGACACGCTCGACAATATTGAGCAGGCGTTTAGGAACGAAGACGGCATGATCGTCACGCTCCATTACGATCCCATCGTGACCGACGACCCCAAGCTGGCAAGCATGCGTTTGCGCATCAACGCCATGGCTCAACAGATCGATAGCCGCCTTTCAATTCACGATCTGCGCTGTGTGCCGGGTCCTACGCACACCAACGTGATCTTTGACTGCGTGCGCCCCTCGGATTTACAGATGAGTGCCCAAGACGTAAAGCACGCGCTGGCACAACGGGTCGAATCGGAATATCCCAAGTCGGTCGCAAAGATTACGATCGACGAAGACTACGTGGGCCATACCCACGAGTAGGGTTGCACCGGCAAAGCTAGTTATACAGAAGGAGAGAGCATGAAGCGTCTATATCTACTTCGTCATGGCCAGACGGAATTCAACGTCAAAAAGCTCGTCCAGGGTCGCTGCGATTCACCGCTCACCAATTTGGGTCGTCAGCAGGCACAGACAGCAGCCGCATGGCTCAAAGCCCACGGCGTCGCCCCCGACAAAGTGGTCTCATCACCCTTAGGCCGAGCCGTGGACACAGCTCAGCTCGTCGCATGCGAGCTCCTCGGTCCGGACGCTGCTGTCGAGTCCTGCGAAGGCATTATTGAGCGCTGCTACGGCTCCTTCGAAGAAGGCCCCCACGACGCGCTACCCACCGACGTCTGGGATCCGGGCGAGGACCTGGTTCCCTTCGGAGGAGAAGGAAGCCGCGCGCTGCAAGAGCGCATGGTAGGCACCCTCACCAATCTCATGGGAGCCGAGGGCATCGAAACCCTCCTAGCAGTAAGCCACGGCAGCGCCAGCCGCCAATTCATCAAGGCTGCAGCCCCAGAGGGCTTCGAGCTCCCAACAAAACTCCCCAACTGCGCCATCATGATCTTTAATTTCGATGAGGCAAATTCACAAGCAGAAGGCGAGTCTCATCAATGCAAGTTCACCCTCCAGCAAATTGTGGATCCCCAACAAAGTAATTAGCTGAGCGAGCAGAGTTAAGCAGACATCAACGTGTCGTCTCCCGAGCTTTGGCTTGACACGCTGAACATCTACAAGGATAACCTTGAGGCCGTCGAGGCGTTCCTGGCCGACGCCCGCGCCATGGGCGACGGTCGCCTCAATGTGGTGCTCACCGGTGCCGGCACCTCCGATTACGTGGGTGAGGTTGTCGTCCTCAACCCCGACCTATCCCTCGTCGAGACCTATCTCGGTGGCGAGAGCGTCTACACTGAGAAGTAGCTGCTGACCTATTTGCGATTTGATGCGAATAATGAGACCCCGATTCGGCTTTATCGAATCGGGGTCTTTGCTGTGGTGTCCAGCTAAATCAAAACAGGCCTATTCTGCGACGATGATGCGAGTTGATTCGAGAACCATGGAACGCTGTTTGTCGTTGACATTTGCATCGGTGATGAGTGCGTCCATTTGATCGAGATTGAAGAAGCCGAAGAAGTCCATCTGTCCGATCTTGCTTGAATCGCAGACAAGGTAACGCTTGGCGGCGCGATCGCAAGCGAGCGCCTGTAAGCGTCCTTCCTCAAGGTTAGAACAGGAGATGGATTGGGCGAGTACGCCGTTGGTGCCGATAAAGCAAGTGTCGATACCGAGCGGGGCGAGAGCATCTTCGGCGATGGGCCCGACGAAAGAACCCGATCGTTTGCGATACTGTCCTCCCAGGGCCCAGATCTCCACATCGTTACGCGTCTGGAGCATGTTCAGCACGATGATGCTGTTTGTGATGACGCGCAGCCGCATGCGCGGCAGCGCACGGGCGATGAGAGCGCAAGTCGAACCGGGTCCGAGGAAGATGGTGTCGCGCTCTCTGATGAGGTTGACAGCGGTGCGTGCGATATGCTCTTTTTCAGGGGAGCGGATTGAGAGCTTTTCAAAAAACGGGACCTCTTCGGCAATGGGGGAGCCGCTTGAAAGTCGGATGCCACCGTACTCGCGGATGACGCCAGCGCGTCGCGAGAGCTCATCGAAGTCTCTTCGAGCGGTCATTTCAGATATACCAAAGATTGTTGCGGCTTGGGCAACAGTGACCATTCCGCGCTGAGCGCACAGCTCAAGTAATTGTTCGTGACGTTCGGGTTTAAGCATGGCTTGCCAATTGGATTATGCGGTAATGACGGAGGTATAGGCGCGGAGGGCCTCGATGGTCCGGGGGTCTGCGTCCTCGTTAATGAATGCCGCGGTCATATCCTCCAGTGTGGTGAAAAGGCAGAAGTCGCGCCTTCCGACTTTTTCAGCATCTACAACAAGATAACGCTCCTGAGCTCGAGAAAGAGCGTCTGAGAGGACCATGGCTGCATCGGGACGAGAGCCAAAGACCTCGTTTCCAAAAATACCGGTTGCCGAGACGTAGGCCTTGGGAGCGGATAGACCGTAGGGGCCGCGGCCGTTGTATGGCATGGTGAAAACTCGCGTGTCGTGACGCATCATGCCACCAACAAAGAATAGATCTATATGTGGATTGTCGGCTAGCAGGTTCAGCACGGGAAGACTGTTGGTGACGACGCGTATGTCCTCCTGGGGCAAATACGAACACATGAGCTCGAGAGTGGAGCCTCCACCGAGAAAGATCGTATCGCCGGCTGAGACGGTTTGGGCGGCGGCTATAGCAGCGGCACGTTTCTGATCAACTTGAAAACGACGTTTCTCCTCATGCGGGGTCAAACGTGAAAGGGCTGTTCCGTGGGCGGAGTGTGGAAGCTGAGCCCCTCCGTGTACGCGCACAAGAAGGCCCTTGTCGGCAAGCTCGGCCAGGTCACGCCTGATGGTCATATCCGAAACAGATAGGGTATTAGATATCTCGTTTACCGATACCGAATGATGTTGATCGAGCAAGTCGAGAATGGCCTGCTGGCGTTCGGATTTCATGAGTGCCGACTCCCTCATCGAGCGTTTGTTCTTATTTCAATGTAAACGAACAACATAAATAAACGCAAACCGTTCACGAAGGCACATTACCTTTCACCGGTCAAAACATAACGCTCACGGAAAAAACCATCAAATAGGAGGTAAATAGAGCTCATTCCAAAAATCATCTCTTGACCAATAAACAAATATAGACGAACATAAACAAACAGAACGAACAGAACGAACAGAACGAACAGAACGAACAGAACGAAGAGAATTAATAAGTATGAAAGGACAGAAGATGCGTATCGGTGTCATCCTTGCAAGTCACGGAGAGTTCGCTCAGGCCGCCCTCGGCGCCGTCGAGATGATTGCGGGCAAGCAGCCTGATGTCATCGCTCTTGGTCTCACCGCCGAGAAGAGCCTGGAGTCTTTCGAGTCCGAGATGCGCGAGGCTTACGAGACCCTCAGCGCCGAGTGCGAACTCGTCGTCACCCTATGCGACATCTACGGCGGCACCCCATTCAACGTGACTACCCGCTGCCTGCTCAACGGCATGAACATGGTTGCCTACACTGGCCTGTCCATGCCCGTTGCGGTCGAGCTCCTGCTCACCCGCGATGGCCTCGATTCCGCCGACGCGGTCCGTGCCCAGCTCACTGCCGCTCACGCCGGGGCCCAGCAGGAGATCAAGGCTCCCGCTCCGGCCGTGGAGGCAGACGAGGACGATTTGGACCTCTAGGCTCGTTAGCCCGTCGATTCGAGTGGCGCTCACCCGTATCCCCCGAGTGGGCGCCTCGATCGAGCAGAGCATTCGTAAACGGTACTGAAGGAACGTGCAAACGAAAAGGAGAACATCATGGCACTCAAACTCGTCGACATCGATGACCGCCTGATCCACGGTCAGGTCGCCACCACTTGGATTCCCGACTTCGGCATCGAATCGGCAATCATTGTCTCGGATAAGGTCGCCAACGACCCCGTCCAGAAGTCCGTCGCCGGCCTCGCCGCCCCCGACATCAAGGTCTCCGTCTTCGGTGTCGAGAAGTTCATTGAGGTCCTCAAGAAGACCGAGCTCAAGAAGGCCACGATGGTGCTCTTCACCAACCCCATCGACGCCCTCAAGCTGCACGAGAACGGCTTGCCGTTCGACTACCTGAACGTCTCCGGCATGCGCTTCAACGAGCAGCGTCATCGCCTGCACAAGAACATGTCCGTCACCGCCGAGGAAAAGGCCGCCTTCGAGGAGCTCATTGGCCTCGGCGTCGACTGCTGGATGCAGACCACCACGCGCGATTCCAAGGAGCCCGTGTCCGAGCTCCTCAAGAACTACTAAGTAAGTAACCATCTCCGGGCATGTGAACCCGGGGCGTGCCCATCGGAGGGAACGATGGGCGAATAGGGAAGGAGAGGCTTATGCTTCAGGCACTTCTGCTCGCCATCTGGGCGGGTCTGTGCACTTGGGACCAGTTCGGTCCCCACCTGGGCTTCCGCAAGCCCCTGCTGGCATCCGTCGGCGTCGGCATCATCCTCGGTGACATGACGACCGCCATCATGATCGGCGCGACCATGGAGCTCATGTGGCTCGGCGTCAACAACATCGGCGCTTATGTTCCGCCGGATGTCATCTCCGGCACCATCGTCGGTGCCGCCCTGGGCATCATGGGTTCCACCGACACCGCCAGCGCCATCGCCCTGGCAGTCGCCATCGGCATCCCCACCGCCACCTTGGTTCAGCAGCTGAACATCTTGGTCATGACCACTAACGTCTCGCTTGTCCACGGTGCCGACAAGGCCATCGAGTCCGGTAAGTTCAACGCCGTCAACAAGTTCTTCTGGACCGGCGCCCTGTGCTTCTTCCTGACCCGCGCCGTTCCCGTCTTCATCGCCACGGGCATCGGCTCCTTCGTGATCGAGGACATCATGGCCTTCCTGCAGAACCAGGTTCCGTGGGTCCTCACCGGCTTCTCCACCGCCGGTGGCATGATGCCCGCCGTCGGTCTGGCCATGCTCCTCACCATGATGATGAAGAAGAACATGTGGATCTTCCTGCTGCTCGGCTTTATCATGGCCGCCTTCCTCAACGTCCCGACCGTGGGCATCGCGCTCGCCGCTTGCGCCGCCGCCGGCGTGTGGGACGTCATTACCGAGGGCCAGAAGAATCAACCCGCCCCTGCCGCCGCCTCTGCCGCCGGCTCCGATGATGACGAGGAGTACGATCTCTAATGGGTAAGATCTCCAACTCCACCCTGAACAAGGTCCTGCTGCGCACCCAGGGTTGCCAATTCGCGCACAACTACGAGCGCATGCAGTCGCTGTCCCTGACCTACTGCTTTGCCCCTGTCCTCGAGGAGCTCTACAAGGACGCCCCCAAGGAGGAGCGCGTTAACGCCATGAAGCGCCACCTCGAGTACTTCAACACCCACCCGCTCGCGATCCCCTTCATCCTTGGCATCACCGCCGCCCTGGAGGAGACCACGGATGAGGATCAGAAGGACACCGTCGTCGGCATCAAGACCTCCCTCATGGGTCCCTTCGCCGGCCTTGGTGACTCCCTGCTGAACCTCACCTGGTTCCCGATCGCCGGCTCCATCGGCGCATCTATGTGCGTCGACAACGGCTCCATTGTGGGTCCGCTCGTGATGTTCTTGCTCATCAACCTGCTGTACTGGCCGCTGAAGTACTTCGGCCTGCACAAGGGTTACGAGATGGGCATGGAGTTCGTCGAGAAGGCGGGCGTCCAGGTCTTCGACCGTCTGGGCAACCTCGCCAACGTGCTGGGCGTCATGGTCACCGGCGGCCTGATCGCCACGACCGTTAAGCTCAAGCTTGCCGTGCAGTTCGCCTTCGGTGAGGGTGACCCGCTGGTGCTCCAGGACCAGCTCGATAAGGTGTTGCCCTTCCTGCTGCCTGTCGTTCTGACTTTCATCTGCTATCGCCTGCTCAAGAAGGGCCAGGGCAAGAACTCCGCCCAGATCATCATCGGTCTGATTGTGTTCTCCCTTGTGTTCGCCGCTATCGGTTTCTACTTCCCGGCGTTCAAGATCTTCGCCTAATCGCGAGCTTATCAAAAGGCAAATCGTTTGATGCCCGCGCCCCGCATGCCGGGCGCGGGCCTCGTTGTCTCATGTGCTCTCCATCGTGCGCGATCGGGGTGCGCTCCATTATGCCCATGTGCCTTTGGCGTATCGCCATCTGGCAAATCCAACTATCGAAAGGATGCCAATGAGAACCGTCCTCGTGCTCATGGATACTCTGCGTCGCGACGTCCTGTCGTGCTACAACCCCGCAACCGACGTCCAGACCCCCAATCTCGATGCCTTTGCCGAGCGTTCCTGCGTGTTCGACAACCACTGGATCGGCTCGGCTCCCTGCATGCCTGCCCGCCGCGACATCCTCACCGGTCGCTACAACTTCCTCGAGCGCCCCTGGGGCCCCATCGAGCCCTTCGATGTGACGCTGCCGGCCTGCCTGCGCGCGAACGGCAACTTCTGCCACATCACCACCGACCACTGCCACTACCTACGCACCGGTGGCGAGGGCTACCTCCAGGAGTTCAACACCTGGGATTACTACCGCGGCCAGGAGGGCGACCCGTGGGTCAGCCGCATCGATGAGCCGAATAACATGCCCGAGACCTTCTACGGGCGCGTGCGCGAGCAGTACCAGAAGAACCGTCAGCTCTGGCCCAACGAAGAGGACATGCCGAGCCCCAAGACCTTCCAGTCCGCCTGCGACTGGATCGACGGCAATGCTGGGGCCGACGACTTCTTCCTTATGGTTGAGGCCTTCGACCCGCACGAGCCCTTCGATGTGCCCGACAAGTACATGGAGATGTACGGCGGCACTGGCGAGCTCGACCGCGACTACTTCGAGATTCCTGAGTACAAGCGCGTCTCCGCCACCGACGTCAACAAGGGCGCGGAGGACTACCTGCAGCGCCGCTACAAGGCCCTCGTCACCATGACCGACCGCTGGTTTGGTAGGCTCATCGACAAGCTCGAGGAGCGCGGGATGCTGGACGATACCATGGTCATGGTCACCACCGACCACGGCTATTTCCTGGGCGAGCGCGACTACATGGGCAAAAACTACATGCACCTGTATAACGAGCTCGCGCATCTGCCGTTCATTGTGCACTTCCCGGGTAACGCCCGCGCCGGCGAGCATGCCCGCCAGCTCACTCAGGCAATCGACATCATGCCCACGGTGCTTGAAGCCCACGGCTGCGAGATTCCCGCAGATGTGTGCGGCACCTCCCTCGTGCCGCTCATGACGGATGCTGACGCGCCCACGCGTGGCTACGCCCTGTACGGCGTGCACGCCATGACCGTCAACGTCACCGACGGCCGCTACACCTACTTCCGCGCGCCGGTCGCCGGCAACCAGCCGTGCTTCGAGTACACCGCACTGCCGCACACCATCCGCAAAAAGATGGGTTCGGACTGCCCGGAGGAGATTGAGTGTGGCCGCTACTTCAAACGCACCAAGTACCCGCTGTTCAAGATCCCCTGTAAGAAGCCGGCCCAGATCGAGGGAGCCACGCCGCTCGCCGAGGTCGAGCAGACGATGCTGTTCGACCTTGAGAGTGACTACGGCCAGGTTAATAATCTCGCCGGCAAGGACGACCACGCCGAACAGCGCATGATTGACCTGCTGCTGCGCGGCCTGGAGGAGCATGAGTCCCCGGCCGAGCAAAAGGAGCGCCTGGGCTTGGCCTAAGATTCATGCGGTGATTGTGCGGGCCGGATGCGCCGCCTCGGGTAAGGAGGTGGTTTCCGGCCCGATGAGTGAGGGCTAGCCTGTGCGAAGGGGGATATGTGCCGTGTGCGCGAAGCATATTGGCTTTTTGATAAAACCGGCATCGAGTGCTTGCAACATGCGGTGCAGGTACTGCTTTTACTGCGATGTCGCTGCTCATCGCGAGGAGCGGAGCGCCCGCGTCATGGGCGAAGACGTGGCAAGTGCCATCATCGACCGTGCACTCGCCGTGGCGAGTGATGCGCACATTTCTTTCGCCTTCCAGGGCGGCGAGCCCACCCTGGCCGGCCTTGACTTCTTCCATTCGTTCGTCGCGCGGGTGGAGGAGCGCCGTGAGAACCAGCGGGTGAGCTGGGCGTTGCAGACCAACGGCTACCTGATCGAAGAGGAATGGGCCGAGTTCTTCCGCGAGCACGGGTTCCTCATCGGAGTCTCGGTTGACGCTTATCGCGACCTGCACGATTCGATGCGTCCCGATGCGCACGGTGCCGCTACGTACGCGCGCGTCATGAGCGGCGTTCGCCTGCTGCGCGAGCGCGGCGTGGACGTCAACATACTCTCGGTCCTCACCTCGCAGATGGCGGCGCATCCACAGCGCGTCTTCTCCTTCATCAAGCAGGAGAAGATCACCCATATCCAGTTCATCCCGTGCCTGCCGGGCCTCGACGATGAGCGGGACACGTTCTCGCTCGACCCGCGTGCCTTCTCCTCGTTCTACCGCCGCTTGTTCGACTTGTGGTGGCGCGAGCTCGGTGCTGGGCGCTATGTGAGCATCTGGCTGTTCGAGAACGTCATGCAGATGGCGCTCGGGCAGTTTCCGTCGCAGTGCGGTATGCTCGGCCGCTGCGCTCCGCAGTTCGTGGTGGAAAGCGACGGTTCGGTGTATCCGTGCGACTTCTATGCGCTGGATGAGTACCGCGTGGGCGATATTCGCGTCGATTCCCTTGAGGCAATGGCGACCTGTGAGACCATGCGCATGTTTTTGAACGAGCCGCGTCGCGATTGCGCGCGGTGCGCCGATTGCCCCTTTGAGGGCATTTGCCATCGCAACTGCAAGCGCCTGAACATCGCCTATTACGATGCGGGCTACTGCGGGCTGCGTGAGTTTTTGGAGTACGCCTATCCCGGCCTGCAGCGCGTGGCTCGCATGTTCACGCGGCGCTGATCCTGCCCGGGTTTTGCCTCGTCGTAGTTGTGTGGGGCTCTGCGCCCCTCCCGCCTTGACCACTCAATCTTCATCCCGTTCCCGTGAGTTTGGAGTTCCCTATGCCCCAGCAACCCAACGTTCTCCTTATCATGTGCGACCAGATGCGCGGCGACTGCCTGGGTATCGACGGCCATCCGGACGTGCAGACGCCCTACTTGGACACGCTCGCCGCCGACGGCATGCTGTTCGAGAACGCCTACTCCGCCTGCCCGAGTTGCATCCCGGCGCGCGCCGCCCTCTTTTGCGGCAAGACGCCCGCGGGCACGGGCCGCGTGGGTTACCAGGACGGTATCGCGTGGGAGTACGACCATATGCTCGCGCAGGAGATGCGCGACGGCGGCTACCAGACCGCCGTGGTAGGCAAGATGCACGTGCATCCGCCGCGTTTGGGCTGCGGCTTCGAGCACATGCGCCTGCATGACGGCTACATCGGCCACTACCGCAAGGCGAACCTGCCGTACTGGATGCACCAGAACGTCTCCGACGACTACATGCGCTTCCTCAAAAATGAACTGGGCGAATTCGCCGACGTGAACGGTTCGGGCGTTGAGAACAACTCCTGGATCACCCATCCCTGGGCCTACGAGGAGCGCCTGCACCCCACCAACTGGGTGGTGGACGAGTCCATCCGCTTTTTGGAGACCCGCGATCGCACGCGCCCGTTCTTCCTCATGACGAGCTTCGTGCGGCCCCACCCGCCCTTCGACGCGCCGCAGACCTACTTCGATCTGTACCGCGACATGGAGCTGCGCGCGCCTGCCGCTGGCGATTGGGATGACGCCGATGCCACCGAGCGCGATGGCATGATCTTGGACAGCGTGCACGGCTGCCGCGACGCCGAGCTGCGCCGCGAGGCCATGGCGGGCTATTATGCCTGCATCACACATATGGACCACCAGATCGGCCGGCTCATCACGGCGCTCGAGAACGACGAGACCTACCACGACACCGTGATCGTGTTCTGCTCCGACCACGGCGAGATGCTCTTTGACCACAGTCTCTTTCGCAAGGTGTTGCCCTACGAGGGCTCCGCGCGCATCCCCTTCATCGTGCACGTGGGCAAAAACGTCGATGTGCCGGGCGGCGAGCGCGTTCGCGGCGTGAGCGAGAGCACGGTGGAACTCATGGACCTTATGCCCACCATCCTCGAGGCGTGCGACCTGCCCGTGCCCGAGGGCGTGGAGGGCGCCTCGCTCATGGGCGAGCTTACCGGCGCCGCGCCGCTGAACCGTGCATACCTGCACGGCGAGCACAGCGGCAGCCGCGAGCAGTCCAACCAGTGGATCGTGACCCCGCATGACAAGTACATCTGGTTCACACGGACCGGGGTGGAGCAGTATTTCGACCTGGACGCCGATCCGCGTGAGGAGCACGACCTCATCGACGCTCCGGAGCGCGCCGCGCGCATCGCCGTGCTCCGTGCCTGCCTGATTGAGGAGCTCGCTGGTCGCGAAGAGGGATATGTTCGTGACGGCGAGTTGGTGGCGGGACGTGCGCCCGCCGTTATGCTTGAGCGCCCCCGGCCCTCGCGCCTCCAACGTTAAGAGAAAGGCCTATCCATGGATATGAAGACGATCGGCATTGTGGTCGTAGTGGTTGCGGTCGGGTTCACCATTTACATGGAGGTCCAAAAGCGCACAACCTTCGCCAAGCTCGAGGCGTACCTGCGCGAGGGCGACCTCAACAACTACCTCAAGGTCCTGAACCGCCCGCTCACTAGCGTGCTGTACCCCAAGTACAACGTGCTTTTCATGCGCTTGAACGCAGCTCTTGCCATGGATGACGTCGAGGCATCCGAGCGCATCATCCGCGAGATGGGTTCGCTCAAGATGAGCGAGGAGCAGACACTCGCGCTGGCGGCAAAGGCGTTCTCCTTCTACGTGGAGATCGGGGATGAGCCCCACGCACGCGAGGTGCTCTCCTACCTCGAGGAGCACGGTGATCGCGAGGCTGCGCGTGCCGACCGTCGCACCTATGACGTCTTCCTCAAGGGCTCGTATGCCTATATCGACGAGATGGAGTGCGCGTTGTCGGAGGCGGCTGGCATGGAAGAGGCCCTGCTCTGCCAGATGCTCTCGGTTCAGTACGAGAACAAGGGTGACGAGGGGCGCGCCGCGTCCTATTGCGAGCGCGCTGAGCGGACGCTCGCAGCAGCCATGCCTGACAAGTAGGGAAGAGTCTAGGCGCTTCATATGCTAGCAATCGTATTCGCCATTGCGTTTTTCGCCTCTACCATCAGTGCCATCTGCGGTGTCGGCGGGGCATCATCATTAAGCCCGTGATGGACGCCGTGGGTGTCGCCGACGTGGCGACCATCAACTTCCTGTCCGGATGCACCGCGAGGACAACATCGGGCACTTCGCCATGAGCGTTTCCACCGCGCTGCTGCTCGACGTCGTCTACGCGTGCATCTTCAACCAGGATTACTTCGCTAACTACTAGCGGCGTGTCGAGACGGTGCGCGGGCCATTGATGGACTCGGCAGGCAGATTGGCGGGGACGCCTAGCCCTTGGCGCAACGGTGCTCCGCATGAGCGGCGTAAATAGGGACATATCGCGCAGCAGCGTTCGAGATATGTAAAAGTCCACAACCATACGCTGCGGTTTTGAATGATACGAACGCTTGCAATTCGTTGCATAGGGTGTTGCTCGATCGATAGGAGCTTGTTCGGATGGGTCCTCAATACATCTTGGTCTTCGCGGTATGCTTCCTGGCGTCGCTTCTGGGGCCGCTCTGTGGCATCGGCGGCGGCGTGATCATCAAGCCCGTGGTCGACGCGATGAACGTCATGAGCGTGAGCACGGTGAGCTTCCTCTCGAGCATGTCGGTGCTCATCATGTCGCTCTCCACGCTCGCGCAGAACGCGGCGAGCGGGCAGTCTGATATCGACGCGCGGGCGATGTCGCCCATCGCCGTCAGCTCCGCGGTGGGCGGCGTGATCGGCAAGATGTTGTTCAACCGGCTGGGGTCCGTGTTCCCCGACGCCGAGCTCGTCGGCGCGGTCCAGGCCGCCGTGCTCATCGTGCTCGCCGTCCTCGTGCTGGCCTACACGCTCAACAAGGCGCGCATCAAGGGCCTCAAGCTCGAGAATGCGTGGGCGCAGGCGCTCATAGGGTTCTGCGCCGGGGCGTGCTGGTCCTTCCTCGGCATCGGCGGCGGCCCCTTCAACCTGGCCATCCTCGTCTTCTTCTTCGCCATGGAGAGCAAGCCCGCCGCGCAGGCGTCGCTGTTCATCATCGCGTTCTCGCAGACGGCGAGCCTCATCTACACGCTGGCCACGGGCAGCGTGCCCGCGTTCCTCCCCGTGGTCCTGCTGGGCATGGCGGCGATGGCGGTGCTTGGGTCGGTCGTGGGGCGCCGCCTGCTGCGCCGGATGGACTCGGCGGCGGTCGATAAGCTCTACGTGTTCGCCCTCGTGCTCATCATCGTGATCTGCACGTACAATTTCATCCGGTTCTCGGTGCTCTAGTTCTTCGCCCCGAAACGGGATGCCGCGATAATGGAGCTGGAGCGCGGACCTTCCTCTTCTGCCTTGAGGAGGTCGCCGTGTCCCGCTCGTCTCATGAGCGCCGATGGTGTTGAAGTCCTCTTGGCAATAAGTCGCGGCAGCGTCAGCCGCCAATTCAAAAAAGCCACAGGCGGAAGGCAAACCGCTTCAAAGCAAATTCACCCTCCAACAAATAGTGGATCCCCAACAAAGTCTTTAGCCTGAGCGAGCAGAGTTAAGCAGGCGTCAACGTGTCGTCTCCCAAGCCCGGCAGAGCAGCAACCTTAATATATTTCGCCGCCGCTCTGCCGGCCCCAGGCGACTCCGCGCACTTTACCTGCGTAAACAATGTGAGTGAAATATGAATCTCGATGGATACGCCCGCAGCCGTGTATACTAGACAACTGTGTGTAACCAGGGGAGTATTCTGGCTGGACAAAACGCCTGCTTAATAGGGTTGTCAGGTAGTTCGGACGCAATACAAGGCTGGAGAGCACGTCGTGTAAGTAGTGGTCCTCTAGGGGCGTACGCTCGGTGGTGTACGCATTGTCCCAAGACCACGCGAGAGTTGGGATCATATCTTGATCAGCATGATTCTCGGCCGCAAGATTGGCATGACCCAGGTTTGGGACGAGAACGACAACGTCGTCCCCGTCACGGTCATCCAGGCTGGCCCCTGCGCTGTCTCGCAGGTTAAAACTCAGGCAACCGACGGCTATGACGCCGTCCAGATCGGTTTCGGCGACATCAAGGCCAAGAACGTGAACAAGCCCATGGCTGGTCACTTCGCTAAGGCTGGCGTCGAGCCTGTCCGCTTCCTTCGTGAGGTCCGCGTCGAGAACGGCGAGGAGCACAAGGTCGGCGAGGTCGTTACCGTCGCTGATTTCGCTGATGTCGAGAAGGTCGACGTCATCGGTACCTCCAAGGGTAAGGGCTTCCAGGGTCGCATCAAGCGCTGGGGTCAGCGCCGCGGTCCTATGACGCATGGTTCTCACTTCCAGCGTCACCCCGGTTCTATCGGTCAGTGCGCCTATCCTGCGCGCGTCCTCAAGGGCGTCAAGATGGCCGGTCACATGGGTAACGAGCGCGTTACCGTCAAGAACCTTTCCGTTGTCCGCATCGATGCCGAGCAGAACCTCATCTTGGTCAAGGGCGCTGTCCCGGGTGCCAAGAATGGTCTCGTCGCCATCCGTATGGCCTAAGGGCCCAGCCCATTTAGCCCAGCGTCATACCAAGGAGAACACTTAAATGGCAAAGTTTGAAGTAAAGAACAGCGAGGGCAAGAAGGTCGCCGAGGCCGAGCTCGCCGCTGAGGTGTACGGCATCGAGCCGAACATCCACGTTATGCACCACATCGTCAAGTGCCAGATGGCCTCTTGGCGTCAGGGCACCCAGTCTGCTAAGGGTCGCTCTGAGGTTTCCGGTGGCGGCAAGAAGCCTTGGCGTCAGAAGGGCACCGGCCGTGCCCGCCAGGGTTCCATCCGTGCTGCCCAGTGGCGTCACGGTGGCGTTGTCTTCGCCCCCAAGCCCCGTTCCTACGCTAAGCGTATGAACAACAAGGAGGTCAAGCTGGCTATGCGCTCCGCGCTGTCCGCCAAGCTGGCCGATGGCGAGCTCGTGCTCGTCGACGACTACGGCTTCGAGAAGCCTTCCACCAAGGCTGCCGTCGCCATGCTCAAGGCTCTCGGTCTTGAGGGCAAGCGTCTGACCATCATCGTTCGCGATGAGGACGTCAACGCCTACCTGTCGTTCCGCAACATTCCCAAGACGTTCATCATCACCGCTGACGAGGCCAACACCTACGATCTCGTCAACAACAACGCTGTGCTGATGCCCGCCGACATCGCCGCTCACTTCGGGGAGGTGCTTGCATAAATGACCGCCCACGAGATCATCATCCGTCCGATCGTGTCCGAGCGTTCCTTCTCCGGCATGGAGCTGAACAAGTACACGTTCGAGGTCGCCAAGGATGCTAACAAGTATCAGATCAAGGACGCTGTCGAGGAGATCTTCGGCGTCAAGGTCGTTCGCGTGAACACCCTGACGGTCAAGCCCAAGACCAAGCGCGTGCGCTATGTCGCCGGCAAGACCCGTTCTTGGAAGAAGGCCATCGTCACGCTGGCCGAGGGCGACACCATCGAGGTCTTTGGCAACCAGGCCTAAGACTCGCTGCTGTTGAGTGAGCTCATGCCTCCCAAATAGGGGAGGCGAGAGCTCAAGGTTTTGGGCGTATAAAATGGACACGCCCGGAACCGTGTATACGTCCGGTGTCATCGCACCCGAGGCAGAACCTCGAATCCCTGTCTGCGATGGCTAACGGATTCCTATTGAAAGGGATTGTAATGGCTGTAAAGCACCTTAAGCCGACCTCCGCTGGTAGGCGTTGGCAGACGATCTCCGATTTCTCCGAGATCACCTGCACCAAGCCCGAGAAGTCTCTTCTCGAGCCCCTGCCCAAGAAGGCCGGTCGTAACAACAACGGCCGCATCACCACCCGCCACCAGGGCGGCGGCGTGAAGCGTCGTTACCGCGTGATCGACTTCAAGCGCAACAAGGACGGCGTGCCCGCCAAGGTTGCCACGATCGAGTACGATCCGAACCGTTCCGCTCGCATCGCTCTGCTGCACTACGCTGACGGTGAGAAGCGCTACATCCTGGCCCCCAAGGGCCTCGAGGTCGGTCAGACCATCATGTCCGGTTCTGACGCCGACATCAAGCCGGGCAACGCTCTGCCCCTCGCCGACATCCCCGTCGGTACGCTCATCCATGCCGTCGAGTTCCAGCCGGGCAAGGGCGCTGCTATCGCCCGTTCCGCCGGTAACTCCTGCCAGCTGATGGGTAAGGAGGGCAAGTACGCTATCGTCCGTATGCCTTCCTCCGAGATGCGCCGCATCCTCGTTACCTGCCGCGCCACCGTCGGTGAGGTCGGCAACGCCGATCACTCCAACATCGTCATCGGCAAGGCCGGCCGTAAGCGTCACATGAACGTGCGCCCGACCGTCCGCGGTACCGTCATGAACCCTGTCGACCACCCGCACGGCGGTGGCGAGGGCAAGAACCACACCTCTGGTCGTCCCTCCGTTACCCCCTGGGGTAAGCCGACGAAGGGCCTTCGTACGCGCAAGAAGAAGAAGGTCTCGAACCAGCACATCATTCGTCGCCGTAAGAAGTAATTTCGGATACCGAGTTTTAGGAGAAAGCACTTATGAGCAGAAGTCTCAAAAAGGGCCCGTTCGTGGAGACTCGCCTTCTCTCGCGTATCACCGCGATGAACGAGGCTGGCAAGAAGGACGTCGTGAAGACCTGGTCCCGCGCGTCCACCATCTTCCCCGAGATGGTTGGTCACACCATCGCCGTCCACGACGGCCGCAAGCATGTGCCCGTGTATGTTACCGAGTCCATGGTTGGTCACAAGCTCGGCGAGTTCGCGCCGACTCGTACGTTCCGTGGCCACAAGGCCAAATAGGGGGTTAACCGTAAATGGCAACTAAGTCTATTGAAACTGAGGCCACCGAGGTTCGCGCCGTCGCTAAGTACGTGCGTGTTTCCCCCAGCAAGGCCCGCCTGGTGGTCGATCTGATCCGCCGCAAGCCTGTCGCTCAGGCCTTCGACATCCTCCACTTCTGCGACCGCGCCGTCGCCGTGGATGTCGAGAAGGTTCTCCGTTCCGCCGTTGCGAACGCCGAGAACAACAACGGTCTGCGTGCCGACAACCTGGTTGTCGCCGCTGCCTATGTTGACGAGGGTCCGACGCTTAAGCGCATCCGTCCCCGCGCCAAGGGTTCCGCTTCTCGCATTCTGAAGCGTACTTCCCACATCACCGTCGTCGTTGCTCCTCGAAAGGAGGCGTAAAGCTGTATGGGTCAGAAAGTCTACCCCACCGGCTTCCGTCTTGGCATCACCGAGAACTGGCGCTCCCGCTGGTTCGCAGAGAAGGATTACGCTAAGACCCTCGGTAACGATCTCGAGATCCGCAAGTACCTCGAGAAGCGTCTTTCCCGCGCAGCTGTCTCCCGCGTCGAGATCGAGCGCGCTGGCGACAAGGTGAAGGTCATTATCCTCACCGCTCGCCCCGGCGTTGTCATCGGTAAGAAGGGTGCCGAGATCGATACCCTCCGCACCGAGCTCGAGAAGGTCGCTGGCGTCTCCAAGGGCCAGCTCTCCGTCGACGTTGTCGAGATCAAGCGCCCCGAGCTCGACGCCAACCTCGTTGCTCAGTCTATCGCCGAGCAGCTCGAGGGCCGCGTTGCCTTCCGTCGCGCTATGCGCAAGGCTGTCCAGTCCGCCCGCAAGGCCGGCGCTAAGGGCATCCGTATCCAGTGCTCCGGTCGTCTCGGCGGTGCCGAGATGGGCCGTCGTGAGTGGTACCGCGAGGGTCGCGTGCCTCTGCACACCCTCCGTGCCAAGATCGACTACGGCACGGCTGTCGCCAGCACCACCATGGGCGCTTGCGGCGTGAAGGTCTGGATCTACCTGGGCGAGAAGCTCCCGGGCCAGCCTGTTCCCAACCCTGCACTCGAGGGCTCTTCCCGTCCTCGTCGTCGTAACTCCGAGAGGAGGGGTCAGTAGTGCTTGCCCCTAAGCGTATTCTTCACCGCAAGGTGCAGCGTGGCTCCATGAAGGGCCAGGCCAAGGGTAATACCGAGCTGCATTTCGGCGAGTTTGGTATCCAGGCTCTCGAGGCCCATTGGATCACCAACCGTCAGATCGAGGCCGCTCGTATTGCCATGACCCGCTACATGAAGCGTGGCGGTCGTGTCTACATCACGATCTTCCCCGATAAGCCCATCACCAAGAAGCCTGCCGAGACTCGCATGGGTTCTGGTAAGGGTAACCCCGAGGAGTGGGTGGCCGTCGTCAAGCCCGGCCGCATCATGTTCGAGGTCAAGGGTGTTCCCGAGGAGGTCGCTCGCGAGGCTCTGCGTCTTGCGCAGCACAAGCTCCCCATCAAGACCAAGATTGTTGCTGCCAAGAACGCTGAGCAGCGCATCGAGAAGGAGATGGCTGAGGAGGCCGCTCTCGAGGCCAAGTGGGCTGCTGAGGACGCCGCCGCCGCCAAGGAGGAGAACTAATGAAGCCCGCAGAGATTCGTGAGCTCTCGGACGCTCAGCTCGTTGAGAAGCTGAAGGAAATGCGCGCCGAGCTCTTTAACCTTCGTTTCCAGATGGCCACCAGCCAGCTGGACAACACCGCTCGCGTCAAAACCGTGAAGAAGGACATCGCTCGCGTCCTCACGGAGCAGCGCGCCCGCGAGATCGCAGCGGAGAAGTCCGCTGTCGCCGAGTAGGACCTAAGGAGAGAACATGACTGATTCGCGTAACTCGCGTAAGGTCCGTACGGGTGTCGTTACCTCCGTCTCCGGTGCCAAGACCATTGTTGTCACCATCACCGAGCGCAAGCGTCACCCCAAGTACGGCAAGATGATGACCAGCTCCAAGAAGCTGCACGCTCACGACGAGGAGTGCACGGCTGGCGTGGGCGACACCGTCCGCGTTATGGAGACCCGTCCTATGTCCAAGATGAAGCGTTGGCGCCTCATCGAGGTCGTCGAGCGCGCTAAATAAGCAGTCGCTCTTACGACTTGTACGTTTCCGAAGATGTGCGTATGCCTGGCTTGCATACCACGGGCCGCATAAAGGCTGCGCACCTCTCTTCGGTTCTTAGTTCGGAGGAACATCTACCATGATTCAGATGCAAACCATGCTGAACGTCGCCGACAACTCCGGCGCTCGCAAGATTCGCTGCATCAAGGTGCTTGGCGGTTCCAAGCGTCGTTATGCAGGCATCGGCGATGTGTTCATCGGTGCTGTCCAGGAGGCTACCCCTGGCGCCAACGTCAAGAAGAAGGACGTTGTCCGTTGCGTCGTCGTTCGCACCGTTAAGGAGATCCGCCGCAAGGATGGCTCCTACATTCGCTTTGATGAGAACGCCTGCGTTGTCATCAACAACGATGGTTCGCCCGTCGGCACCCGTATCTTCGGGCCTGTCGCTCGCGAGCTTCGTGACAAGAAGTACATGAAGATCGTCTCGCTCGCTCCCGAGACCCTGTAGTTAGGGGAGATATATGTATATCAAGAAGGGCGATAAGGTCCAGGTTCTCTCTGGTAAGGATCGCGGCAAGCAGGGCGTTGTCCTGCGTGCTCTCCCCGCCGAGAACAAGGTCGTTGTCGAGGGCGTTTCGGTCGTCAAGAAGGCCGTCAAGCCCAACGCTGCCAACCAGCAGGGCGGCATCGTTTCGCAGGAGGCTCCCATCGACGCCTCCAACGTCAATCTCGTTTGCCCCGAGTGCGGTAAGGTTACCCGCGTCGGTCACGAGAAGGACGGCAAGAACAAGCTGCGCGTCTGCAAGAAGTGCGGCCACAAGTTCTAAGCTGCCCGCAACATCAAGTTGCTAGCAAAGGCCCGGATGCCCCATGAACTGCCTCCCATTTCTTGGACATGAGAAATGGGAGGCTTTCTTTATGCGC
>CALKBO010000021.1 GCA_937989875.1 uncultured Collinsella sp.
TCACGGTGCTCATTTCCCAGTGATCACTCGGACCACTTCTTAGTGAACATCAACATGGGACAACTCGCGCCTTGCCTACCGCACCGCCAAGCGCGCCTTCGACATCGTGTTCAGCGGCTGCGTGCTGGCCGTCATCGCCATACCCAGCCTTGTGCTCGCCGCTGCCATCCGCCTGGAGAGCGAGGGCAACCCGTTCTACAGCCAGATACGCGTGGGCCAGACCCACCGCGACGGCAGCCTGTCCACCTTCCGCATGTGGAAGTTCCGCAGCATGTACAAGGACGCCGACGAGCGCCTCGCCGAGCTCAAGGAGCAGAACGAGATTGCCGGCGCCATGTTCAAGATGAGGGACGACCCTCGTGTAACGAAGATCGGCAAGTTCATCCGCAAGCACTCCATCGATGAGTTCCCGCAGTTCCTCAACGTGTTCCTTGGCCAGATGTCCGTCGTGGGCCCGCGCCCGCCTCTGCCGAACGAGGTGGCGGAGTACACCGAGTACGACCTGCAGCGCCTGGCCGTGAAGCCCGGGATCACCGGCTGGTGGCAGGTGACGGAGCGCAATTCGACCGGGTTCGACGGCATGGTCCGCCGAGACCTGGAGTACATCGCCAACCGGGGCATTTTTACCGACCTCAAGATCGTTGTCCTCACGGTGATCGAGGTCATCACCGGTAAGGGTGCGTGCTAATGCTTCAGGACTATTCTAAATTCGTTGAGCTCAAGCGCGTTCCCGTAATCGATGTTCCGATCACGGGAACCAATATGTCTGAGTGTGTCGAGTTTCTCACTCGCCATATAGATGAGCTACATGGCGAATATATTTGCGTTTCCAATGCTCATACCTCGGTTATGGCCCATGACGACCCTTCCTATTGGGCCTGCCAAGCTGACTCCCTCATGTCCGTTCCCGACGGCAAGCCTTTATCTGTCGTCGGACGTAAAACAATAGAGTCTATGGGGCGTGTAACTGGACCCGATCTGATGCGAGAGATATTCAATATTTCCTTGCAGCAAGGATGGAGCCATTACTTCTACGGTAACGAGCAGAAGAATCTCGACGCTCTCAAAAATTCACTTCAAGAGGAATATCCAGGCCTGGAAATCGCTGGCATGGAGCCTTCGGTTTTCCGACCGCTCTCCGACAGCGAGAAGCGAGACCTTTCGCGACGTATCGCTGATTCGGATGCAGACTTCGCATGGATTGCTCTTGGCGCGCCCCGTCAAGAAGTTCTTATGCACGAGCTCAAGGGAGGGCCACAACCGTTGATGATCGGTGTTGGCGGAGCGTTCAACGTTCTCGCCGGCGTGGTGCCAGAGGCGCCGATGTGGATGCAAAACCTGAGTCTCGAGTGGCTATACAGACTTATTCAAGAGCCGAAGCGGCTTTTCAAACGATACCTCGTAACTAATACGAAATTTCTCTTTTACCAGTTTACAAAAGCCAAACGTAAGGAAGGCAAATAGATGAACGATTCGACCACCTTTAAAGACAAGACCCTGATGATCACGGGCGGCACCGGCTCGTTCGGCAACACCGTGCTCAAGCACTTCATGAACACCGACCTGGCCGAGATCCGCATCTTCTCGCGCGACGAGAAGAAGCAGGACGACATGCGCCACCGCCTGCAGGAGAAGTCCCCGGAGCTCGCCTCCAAGGTCCGCTTCTTCATCGGCGACGTCCGCAACGCCCAGAGCGTGCGCGACGCCATGCACGGCGTGGACTACATCTTCCACGCCGCCGCCCTCAAGCAGGTGCCCTCCTGCGAGTTCTTCCCCATGGAGGCCGTCCGCACCAACGTCATCGGCACGGACAACGTCCTGCACGCCGCCATCGAGGAGGGCGTCGACCGCGTCGTGTGCCTGTCCACCGACAAGGCGGCCTACCCCATCAACGCCATGGGCAAGTCCAAGGCCATGATGGAGTCCATCATCTACGCCAACGCCCGCAACGGCGCCGGCCGCACCACCATCTGCTGCACCCGCTACGGCAACGTCATGTGCTCGCGCGGCAGCGTCATCCCGCTGTTCATCGACCGCATCCGAAAAGGGGAGCCGCTCACGGTCACCGACCCCAACATGACCCGCTTCCTCATGAACCTGGACGAGGCGGTCGACCTGGTGCAGTTCGCCTTCGAGCACGCCAACCCCGGCGACCTGTTCATCCAGAAGGCGCCGGCGTCGACCATCGGCGACCTCGCCGAGGCCGTCCAGGAGGTCTTCGGCCGCGTGGGCACGCAGGTCATCGGCACCCGCCACGGCGAGAAGCTCTTCGAGACCCTCATGACCCGCGAGGAGCGCCTGCGCGCCGAGGACATGGGCGGCTACTACCGCGTCGCCTGCGACTCGCGCGACCTGAACTACGACAAGTTCGTCGTCGACGGCGAGGTGGAGACCCAGGCCGACGAGTCCTACACCTCCCACAACACCGAGAGGCTCGACGTGGCTGGCACCATCGCCAAGATCAAGACCGCCGAGTACGTGCAGCTGGCGCTCGAGGGCCGCGAGCACGAGGCGGTGCAGTAGGGTGCGCGTCCTCGTCACCGGCGCGAAGGGGTTCGTGGGCAGGAACCTCTGCTGCGCCCTCAAGAACATAAGGGACGGCAAGGACCGCCGCGCCAAATACCAGCAACTCCTTCCCCTCGAGGTCATGGAGTACGACCTCGACTCGGCGCCCGCCGAGCTGGAGGACTACTGCTCCCGCGCGGACTTCGTCTTCAACATGGCCGGCGTCAACCGCCCCAAGGACCAGTCCGAGTTCATGGAGGGCAACTTCGGGTTCGCCTCCACGCTGCTGGACACCTTGGAGCGCCACGGCAACAGATGCCCCGTCATGCTCTCCAGCTCCGCGCAGGCGAGCCTCTCGGGCCGCTTCGAGGGTTCTGTCTACGGCGAGTCCAAGCTGGCGGGGGAGGGCCTGTTCCGGGAGTACTCCGGACGCACGGGCGCCCCGGTGCTCATCTACCGCTTCCCCAACCTCTACGGCAAGTGGTGCCGCCCGCGCTACAACTCCGCCGTGGCGACCTTCTGCGACGCCATCGCCAACGGCCGCCCCTACGCTGTGAACGACCCCTCCGTGGAGCTGGAGCTCCTCTACATCGACGACCTGGTCGGCGAGATGCTGGGCGCCCTGCTGGGGCGTGAGCACCGCTGCGGATACGACGGGCTGGAGCGCGTCGACGGCGACGGGTTCTGCTACGTCCCCGGCACCGATGTTAAGACCCTGGGCGAGATCGTCCACCTGCTCGACTGCTTCCGTGACAGCCGCGAGACGCTGTCGGTGCCCGACCTTTCCGAGGGCTCCTTCTCCAAAAAGCTGTGGAGCACGTTCCTGTCCTACTACGAGCCGGGCAACTTCGCCTACGGCCTGAAGCCCAACACGGACGCGCGCGGCTCGTTCACGGAGTTCCTGCGCACGCCCGAGCGCGGCCAGGTCTCGATCAACGTCTCGAGGCCCGGCATCACCAAGGGCAACCACTGGCACATGAGCAAGTGGGAGAGGTTCCTGGTGGTCTCCGGCACCGCGAGCATCAAGCTCAGGAAGGTGGGGGAGGACGCCGATGGCAACCCGTTCCCCGTCGACGAGTACACCGTCTCCGGTTCCGACATGCGAGCCGTGGAGATGATCCCCGGATACACGCACTCCATCACCAACTTGTCCGACACCGAGGACCTCGTGACGGTCATGTGGGCCAACGAGCCCTTCGACCCCGAGAACCCCGACACCTACTACGAGGAGGTCTAGCCGCATGGGCAAGGACTATTCCGATATCGCATTCAGGGACGACGGCCGCCTGAAGCTCCTGATCATCGTGGGCACCCGCCCCGAGGTCATCCGCCTGTCCGAGGTCATCAAGAAGTGCCGCCGCCACTTCGACTGCCTGCTGGCGCACACCGGCCAGAACTACGACTACACGCTCAACGGCATCTTCTTCCGCGACCTGGAGCTTGCCGACCCGGACGTCTACCTGGACGCCGTGGGCGCCGACCTGGGCGAGACCGTGGGCAACATCATCGCCGCGAGCTACAAGCTGATGGTCCAGGTCAAGCCCGACGCCCTTCTGATCCTGGGCGACACCAACAGCTGCCTGTCCGCCATCGCGGCAAAGCGCCTGCACATCCCCATCTTCCACATGGAGGCGGGCAACCGCTGCAAGGACGAGTGCCTGCCAGAGGAGACCAACCGCCGCATCGTCGACGTGATCTCCGACGTCAACCTGGCCTACTCCGAGCACGCCCGTCGCTACCTGAAGGACACCGGCTGCGCCCCGGAGCGCACCTACGTCACGGGATCTCCCATGGCAGAGGTCCTGCGCGCGAACCTGGGCAAGATCGAGGCGAGTGACGTCCTTACCGAGCTCGGCCTGGAGCCGAAGAAGTACATGCTGCTTTCCGCCCACCGCGAGGAGAACAGCGACACCGAGGCCAACTTCACGAGCCTGTTCACCGCCATCAACGCGCTGGCCGAGAAATACGACATGCCGATCCTGTACTCCTGCCACCCGCGCTCCCGCAAGCGCCTGGAGGCCACCGGCTTCGAGCTCGACCCGCGCGTGCGCATGCACGAGCCCATGGGCTTCCACGACTACAACTGCCTGCAGATGAACGCCTTCGCGGTGGTCTCCGACTCCGGCACCCTGCCCGAGGAGTCCAGCTTCTTCGCGAGCGTCGGCCGCCCGTTCCCGGCAGTGTGCATCCGCACCTCCACCGAGCGCCCCGAGGCGCTGGACAAGGCCTGCTTCACCCTCGCCGGCATCTCCGAGAGGGGCCTGCTGCAGGCCGTCCACACGGCCGTCGAGCTCGACGCGGAGGGGTCGCTGCCCGAGGCACCCGTTCCCGACTACGCCGACGAGACCGTGTCCACCAAGGTGGTCAAGATCATCCAGAGCTACACCGGCGTCGTGGACAAGATGGTGTGGAGGAAATCTTAGCCATGGGCGCTGGGTACAGATTGCTTGATGGTATCTCGCGAGCTTATAACAAATTGCTCTTGCTTCCTGCCCTACGACGCTCCTTTGCATCATGCGGTAAAAACGTAACCATCGGTCGTCGTAGCGAAATTCAGGGGATTGAAAATATTTACATGGGACATGATGTATATATTGGCCCAGGAGCAACTTTTCTGACGACCCGTGCGAAGATTCATATCGGCAATTACGTCATGAGCGGCCCTCATCTCACAATTATTACTGGAGACCATCGTACAGATGTTCTTGACCGACCCATGATGACGCTTGATGAGTCGGACAAGCTTCCAGAGAATGACCAAGATGTCGTGATCGGCAATGATGTATGGATTGGCAGCGGCGTAACGATTCTTAAGGGCGTTAGAATTGCCGACCATTGTGTGATTGCTGCCGGTGCGGTAGTGACAAAAGACGTTGGCCCGGAGTTTTCAATCTGGGGGGTGTTCCTATAGTTTTGTCAACTGGTAAATGCTCTCCGTGCGACCGGATC
>CALKBO010000022.1 GCA_937989875.1 uncultured Collinsella sp.
AGGGCGCCGCTGACCGGTGGACGGCACCGAGCCGTCATCGAACTGAGAAGGGGGGGAGGCCTCGCGGCCTCCCCCTTTTTGCGTTTACGCGCAACATTCCTTATGCAATTAAATCAATTTAATCATCCACCGCTGAATATAGACGTTCACCGTTCTTTGGTCGGTTCTTTGTTCTCAATGGACTAATATTTGCTTTAGCGCACTGCTGCGCTTGTCCTGTTTTACACGGGTCGTTTTATTGATTGTGACGGAAGGACTCACATGGCAGATGTTCATGAGCTGCTTGATACTTGGATTGCCAATGTCAAGGACGAGGAGCTCCTCGCTGAGCTTAACACGATGAAGGAGCAGGGTGATGAGGACGCCATCACCGACGCTTTCTTCCAGGATCTCGCCTTCGGTACTGCCGGCCTTCGTGGCACTATCGGTGCGGGCACTAACCGTATGAATATCTATACGGTCGGTCGTGCGACCCAGGGATTTGCTGACTACCTCAATGCGACCTTCGAGCATCCGACGGTCGCCATCGCTCGTGATAGCCGCAATAAAGGTGAGCTGTTCGTCAAGACGACGGCTGCCATTCTTGCAGCAAACGGCGTGACTGCCCTCGTGTATCCCAAGATTTCTCCTGTGCCGACGCTCTCCTGGGCCGTCCGCGACCTTAAGTGCTCCGGTGGCATTTGCATGACCGCTAGTCATAATCCGGCGCCTTATAACGGCTATAAGGCCTATGGTCCCGACGGCTGCCAGATCACCAGCGAGGCCGCCGATGCAATTTCTAAGGCTATCGCCGAGACCGATACGTTCACCGGCGTGAAGTCCATGGACTTCGATGAGGCTCTTGAGCAGGGTCTGGTCAAATGGATTGATGACTCGTGCCTCGAGCGTTATTACGACGCCGTTCTCGCCCGCGGCGTGACTAACCTTTCTGCCGAGGAGATCGCTAGCGCTCCGCTTAAGCTCGTCTACACTCCGCTCAACGGCACTGGCCTCATTCCCGTCACGACGGTGCTCGAGCGCGCTGGCATCACCGATGTCACGGTTGTTCCCGAGCAGAAGGAGCCTAACGGCGATTTCCCGACCTGCCCGTATCCTAACCCCGAGATCCGTCAGGCCATGCAGAAGGGCATCGATCTCTGCGAGCAGGTTCACCCTGATTTGCTGCTTGCAACCGATCCCGACGCCGACCGTGTTGGCGTTGCCGTTAAGAATGGCGATGGCTATCTGCTGCTGACCGGCAATGAGATGGGCGTTCTGCTGCTCGATTATATCTGCAAGACCCGTGCTGCCCGCGGTGAGGATCTCACCAAGAAGGTCGCGGTTACTACCATTGTTTCTTCCGCTATGGTCGATGCTCTAGCCGAGGAGTATGGGTTTGAGCTCCGTCGCTGCCTGACCGGCTTCAAGTACATCGGTGACATCATTACCTCGCTTTCCGATGCTGGCGAGGTCGATCGCTTTATCTTCGGTTTTGAGGAGAGCTACGGCTATCTGGCCGGCGACCACGTGCGCGACAAGGACGCCGTGAGCACTTCGCTTCTGATTTGCCAGATGGCGCAGTATTACAAGCTCCAGGGCAAGAACCTTGCCGATGCGATGCACGAGTTGTACGAGAAGTATGGCTACTATCACAACAAGACGATTTCGCTGAGCTATCCGGGCGCTGAGGGTGCGGCAAAGATGGCCGGCATCATGGCTGGTCTGCGCGAGAACCCGCCCGCGGAGCTCGCCGGTTCCAAGATTGAGGCCGTCGTGGATTACAACACCTGCGTGAACGGCCTGCCGAAGGCTAATGTCATTGAGTTCGATCTTGAGGGCGGCAACAAGGGTATTGTTCGTCCTTCCGGCACCGAACCCAAGATTAAGCTGTACATCTTCGCTAAGGGCGCGGATGCCGCCGAGGCTGATGCCGCACTTGACGCGATTGAGGAGTCTGGTCGCAAGTTGTTGGCCTAAGGCTTTGAAAGCCTATTTCTATAGATAGACGGAGGAGGGGATCTCGGAAACGAGGTCCCCTCTTTATTACTGTTAAATACAGCTGAGACTCACAAGATGTGTAGGAAATGTGTACGCCCAGATTCCCGCCCCCGGGACCCCTCCGGTCTGGCAATATATCTCCTTGCCGCGCGGCCCGGTCGAACCGGATCAGCCGCGGGGCGTGCACCTTGAGAACCGGATACTGCGAGGATGGA
>CALKBO010000023.1 GCA_937989875.1 uncultured Collinsella sp.
CAGGCTGCTCAATTTCCGATGCTCTTTTTGCTCAAATCCTCTTGACGAAACACACTCGTGCCTCGTGAGCCTGCCGTAGGCCCTCGGGGCCGCCTTCTCGGAACCCTTCTTCCTCTTTCCGGACATGCCGTCCTCCGATCTCCCGGGGCCGGCCGGTCCGGCCCTCAGGGTATCGGGTTCCCACATTCATCCGCACATGTGCGGATGAATGTGGGAAGTGTTCGGATGAAGTTGATAATCAAGGAAATTATCTTGATGAAGGAAAAAGCTGCTGGTAATCTATGGGACGTCATAGAACGTTTGCATTGTGCAAACGTTGAAGCGAGATGCGATGCAGTCTCGAGTTCTTTGGAGGTATCTATGTCAGATACGAAGGCGAAGAAGACAAACAGACGTTTTAAGTTCAAATTACCGCATGTCTATACGATCATGTTCTTGCTGATCGTTGTCTTTGCGGTCCTGACTTGGATCGTTCCCTCTGGTCAGTATCAGCGCAAGACGATTTCGACAGCGGCGGGCGAGCGTGAAGTCGCCGTTGCTGGAACCTATGAACAGGTCGATAAGAACTACACCGATTCCGAGACCGGCGAGACCATCAATCTGGGTCAGGATATCTTCGCGGTTCTGCAAGCGCCCACCAAGGGTATCCAAGAGGCTGCCGACGTCGTTGCGTTCGTCTTATTGATTGGCGGATCGTTCGCGATCATCACCAAGACCAACGCTTTGAATGCCGGCATGAGCCGTGTGATTAAAAAGCTCAAGAACAAGGACATCCTCATCATTCCCATCACGATGACGTTGCTGTCCATTTGCGGCACTACGTTTGGTATGTCTGAGGAAGCCCTGCCGTTCTATGCCATCTTCATTCCCATCATGATGGGTATCGGTTATGACTCGATGACGGCATTCATCATCTGCTTCCTTGGTCCTAACCTGGGATATTGTGCTTCGACCATCGACCCGTTTAATGTTTTGATCGCCCAAGGCATCATTGGCATCGAGGGTAATCCGCAACTGTGGCTGCGTGCCGTTTCTTGGGTCATCTTCACTGCCGTCGGTATCGCATGGGCCATGCGCTACGCCATGCGCGTCAAGAAAAACCCCGAGTCGTCCATTGTGTACGAGGACGATAAGCTCAAGCGTATTGAATTTTCCGTGACCGATGCCTCCATCGAGGAAGAGTTCACTATCCGTCAGAAGCTCGTGCTTATCGATTTTGCTTGCGGTATGGGCATTATCGTCTGGGGTCTTGTTACCCAGGGCTGGTACATGAATCAGATTTCCGCCGTGTTCCTTGGCATGGGCTTGCTTGCCGGTATCCTGGGCGGCCTTGACCAGCAGACGATCGCAGAAGAGTTCGTTAAGGGTCTCGCCGACTTTGCGTACGCTGCCGTCGTTATCGGTATCGCTCGCGGTATTCTGGTCATCGCCGAGGGCGGCATGATCATCGACACCATCCTCCAGGCGCTCGCTACCGCGCTCGCCGGTGCACCCGCCGCCGTCTACACCACGTTTATGTATGTCGTCCTTGGCCTGCTCTCTTTGCTGGTTCCCTCGAGTTCTGGCCTGGCGGCGCTCACCATGCCCGTTATGGGCCCCCTGACCGAGCTCATGGGCCTCAATCCCGAGGCGGCCGTCACCGCGCTCCAGTTTGCCAACCAGACCATCAACACCATCAGCCCCGTGGCGGGTATGACGGTCGCCGGCCTTGCCGTGGCTAAGATTTCGTTTGGCCAATGGTGGAAGACCATTTGGAAGTTCTTCATCTTCATGGTCGTGTTTGGCTTGGTCATTACTGCCATTTCCGGCATGCTTCCGGCGTAGGTGGTTGTGATGTCTGATCGTTTGACGGTCCTGACGTCTAAGAGCGTCTTTACCGGTACGGGGGACCTGCCGTTTGAAGGTTTCGTAGCGGTCCGTGGCAATCGAATTGAGGCTGTTGGCACCAAGTGTGAGCTAGCTTCGTATTTGACCCAGGCGGAAGAGGTAGTTGACCTGGGCGACCGCACCGTCATGCCTGGCCTGATCGATGTGCATACCTTCTATACGGGTTGGGCGCTGCGGACGTTGGGGCCTGATCTGTCCGGCATCGCTGATGCCAAAGAGGCCGTGTCGCTCTTGCGTGCATGGAAAGAAGATCGTCCGGATTGCGCGGCGGCTTTTGGCCACAACCTACCCGAAACGTTGGCATCGGATGCCGAGAACGCAAATACAGCAGCTGTGTTTGACGAGTGTTTTGGCGATATCCCCGTCGTCTGCTTTACACCGGGCGCGGATACCTGTGTTCTCAATGCTGCCGCCAGTGCGCGATACGGCTTCACACCCCAGGCGTGCTATGCCGAGAAGATCTGGCGCATGATGAGCGATTTCCTCGCGCTGCCCGAGGTGCGTGCAGGGTATTCGGACTACATGAGCATGCTTAACGAACGCGGCGTTACCGCCATCAAGGAGATGGCGTTTGATGACTACTACGGCTTTGCCGACGAAATGGCTCGCCGTGAGGAATCTGGTGAGCTGACGGTTCGCGTCTCTATGATGTCGCAGCCGGTGGGTGCCGGTGCAAATCTGGCATATGCCCGCGAGGCACGAGAGCGCTTCCGGGGACCGTTCGTTCGTTTTTCTGGCTTCAACCGTATGACCGATCGCGGCGTATGGGCGGGGCTTGCCGAGATGATTGACCCCTATGAGGACACGGCCGATGCGGGCGCTGCCGGCAAGACGGTCGTCGAGGAACCAGAGTGGGATCTGATTGAGAGCGAGCTGCGTGCAATTGATGCTGACGGCTTCCGATATTCCTTGCATTGCCAGGGCGATGGCGCCGTTCGTCGCACCGTGGCGCTCTATGCCTCGCTGCCTCGAGACGAGCATGGACGGATGCTTCGCCGCCATGCGATTACCGATCTCGAGAACTCTGACCCGACCGATCTTGTCGAGTTTGGCAAGTTAGGTGGAATTTGTGAGGTCTATCCGCAGATTCTGACGCTGGACCGGCGCGAGGATTGCCTATCGATGATGCGTCGACAAATTGGCGAGACGCGGCTTTTGCACAGCTGGAATCGCCGCGGCATGGAAGATTCCGGATGCACATTGTGCTGTGGAACGGATTTGCCGCTGCTGATTCCGAGCCTGGGCGAGTCAATCTACAGCGCGTGCGGCGGATTCTTCGCCGACGGACTGCCTGTGAATGAGGTCAACACGCTGACGCTTGTCGAGCTCTTGCGCGCTTGGACTGCCGGGGGCGCGTACGATCTGATGCGCGAAGACGAGCTGGGTACGCTCGAGGTCGGCAAGCTTGCCGATATCTGCGTGCTCGATCGGGATGTGTTCGACCTCGATTATCGCGACGCACGCGATCTTGCGGTTGATATGACGATGTCGGACGGACAAATCGTGTTCGATCGAAATAAGGAGGCATAAGATGTCTGAATCCAAACCGACGCTGCGCCGCGAGCAGATTGCGGGCATGAATATCCACTACATCATGTGGTCGCTCGATTACTTCCTTGATGTGCAGCAGCGTTTGGGCTTTGAGTCCATTGAGCTGTGGTGCGCAGAGCCGCATGTGACGCTCGACCACACGGGCTACTTTGAGGCTGAGGTCCTGGCGAAAAAGGCTGCAGACCGTGGGCTTAGGTATCGTACTCTGTGCCCCGAGAACGTTGTCTATCCTTGGCAGTACTGCGCACGCAAACCGCTGCATGAACAGCGCAGCCTGGCGTACTTTAAGCACGGCATTGAGCTTGCCGAGGTACTTGGGTGCGACCGTATGTCCGTCAACTCGGGCTGGGGCGACTGGGACGAGGACCGCGAGGAAGCCTGGAAGCGCAGCCGCGAGCACTTGTCCATTCTGGCGGAGTATGCCGGCGAGCACGGTCTGGTGCTTACGATGGAAAGCCTGCGTCCCGAGGAGAGCAACCTTGTGACGACGGTTTCCGATGCGAAACGCATGATTGACGAGGTCGCGAGCCCGTACTTACAGCCCATGGTTGATACAACCGCGATGGGCGTTGCTGGCGAGACGCTCGAGGACTGGTTTGCCACCTTTGGCGATGGGGCAATTCACGAGATGCACTTTATCGACGGTGACCCGTATGGCCATCTGGTGTGGGGCGATGGCAAGCACGATATGGACGCCTTCGTCGCTACACTCAACGCCCATGGTTTCGACGGCATGCTGGGCCAGGAAATCACGGACGGTCGTTACTACGATGACCCGGCGGCGGCAGATGCCAAGAACATGGCCGCATTCGAGAAATATCTGATTGACTAAAACAACTATCGGCCACGCAACCAACGTCATTGATTGCGGCCAAACAAGAAAGGAACTGGATATGAACGCACACGATCTGATCAAAGAGGCAATTGCCGAGAAGGGCAAGTTCGACAGCGTCTACTGGATTGCTTGCGGCGGCTCCATGATCGATTTGATCCCGGCTCATGAGCTTCTGCAGCGCGAGGCAACCACCTTCACTTCGTATATCTATACGGCTCGCGAGTTCGATATCATGCGTCCGCGTCGTCTGGGCGAGAAGTCCCTGGTCATTGCTTGCAGCCATAGTGGCAACACCCCCGAGGTCGTCGAGGGCTGTGAGATTGCCCTTGCTGCCGGCGCTACGGTGATCGCCCAGACCGACAACGCTGGATCCAAGATTGACTCCGGCAAGTGGACCACGTGGGTCTACCCGTGGGGCGAGGGCGTGCCGCAGGCCGAGGTCCCCGCTGGCATTTCGCTGTCGCTTGCGGCCGAGCTGCTCGATCAGCAGGAGGGCTACGCCGATCTTGCCGATATGTATGCCGGTATCGCCGAGATGGATAAAATTCTTCCCCCGGCACGTGAGAAGGTAAATGCCGAGCTGGGCGATCGCTTTGCCAAGCTTTGCCAGGAGCACGAGTTCTTCTATATTCTGGGTAGTGGTCCCAACTTTAGCCAGACCTACGGTTTCGCTATCTGCTCTCTTATGGAGATGCAGTGGCAGCACTGCAGCTACATCCACTCTGCCGAGTACTTCCATGGCCCCTTCGAGGCTACTCAGGATGGCGTTTTTTACTTCCTGCAGATGGGCTCCAGCGAGTGCCGTGCTATGGACGAGCGCGCCCTGGCGTTCCTTAAGACGCATACCGATACGCTGATGGTGCTCGATGCCAAGGAGTACGGTATGGAAGCCGTGCCGGCGAGCGTCCGTGCCTATCTGGACCCGGTGCTGTTCTACGCCATGAACTGCGAACTGCGTGCTGCACGCGGCAAGGTGTTTGATCACGATCCCGATTTCCGCCGCTATATGGGTGTTGTCGAGTACTAGAAGGGACAAAGGCCATGGCATTTAACGTTAACGCGCTCGGATTTGGCGACAACGTCGTCGATCGCTACGAGCATATCCACACCATGTATCCTGGCGGTAACGCGGTTAACTTCGCCGTTTATGCCAAGAAATGCGGTGCCGCACGCTCTGCATACATGGGCATTTTTGGCAATGACGCCGCTGCCGAGCATGTCATTGCAAGCCTCGAGGATGAGGGTATCGAGCTTGACAAGTGCGAGCAGATGATTGGCGAGAACGGAGCGGCTCGCGTGACCGTCGTTGACGGTGACCGTGTCTTCCTCGGCTCCAACGAGGGCGGTATCCGTGGCGATGCGCGCTATGTCCTCGATCGCTTTGACCTTTCGTACATGAAGCAGTTCGATGTGGTTCATTCGGGCAACTATTGCTTTACCGAGCGCGAGCTGCCCAAGCTGAAGGCTGCGGGCGTCACGGTCTCTTTTGACTTTTCGGACGACTCCACCGACGAGTACTACGAGCAGATTGCGCCCTACGTCGATTTTGCTTTCTTTAGTGCGGCGGATGCCGCGAGTGAGGACGAGATTCGCGAGCGTCTGGCATGGGTGAAGGGCCTGGGTCCGCGTTTTGTGTCGGCTACGGCGGGCGCCGAGGGCTGCATTGCTTACGACGGCGAGCGTTATTACCGCCAGCTGGCTAAACCGGTAACGGACATGAAGGACACCATGGGGGCGGGCGACTCGTTCCTCACCTCGTTTTTGATGTGCTATCTCGATTCCGCCAAGCGCGGCGAGGATGGCGCCGAGGCCATCGAGCGCGCGCTCGACTTTGCTGCCGGGTTTGCCTCGACCGTGTGCGGTATGGAAGGTTCTTGGGGCCACGGGGCGCCAATCGTCGAATAGCTTAAGAAAGCGTACGGCGGTCTGGCTATGAGGCCTTGGACAGCCGATGCAAAACAATAAGCGAAACGCGAAAAGGGGGCTCGCCATGTGGTGGGTCCCCTTTTGAGCATTGGAGAAGACCATGGGTATTAAAGCGTGTGCGGCTGGTTTTTGCTGCGCGGACGTCTATCAAAACATCGGCGTGTTCTATCCGACTGGTAACGGCATTGACTGGGGTATCCATCTTGCGCGAATGGGCGTCTCGGTATCCGCCGTGTCGGTTGTCGGCAAGGACGAGTACGGAGACAAGATGAGAGAGGCGCTGGCCGCTGAGGGGTTCGATATCTCACATCTTCGGGTGGAGGATGGCGACACCTCGGTGATGCTCATGGCATTGAAAGACGGCGTCGATCGCGTGCATCTCGAGGCAATCGATGGCGTAATGGAGACATATCGACCGAATGAAGACGACCGGGCGTTTATCCTAGAGCATGACATCATCCATACCGACCTGTTTGGCAATTGTTTGGACCTCCTGCCCGAATGGCATGATGCGGGCAAGACAGTGGTTATGGACTTCTCGGTGTTCAGCCAGGATCCCGAATATGTCTGCGAGAATCATTTTCCCTACGTTGACTACGCATTCATATCGTTTGAAGAGGACACTCCGGAGCTACGAGACTGGGTGCGCCACGTGCAGGAATTGGGACCGCGCGTTGCGGTTGCCACGCTTGGCGAGAAGGGAAGCATTGCCTATGACGGTGAGCGCTTCTATGAGTGCGGGATCGTACCGGCGGAGAAGGTCGTTAACACCGTGGGTGCCGGCGACTCGTATATTGCCGGGTTTACCAAGGGCGTGATTGATGGCCTTGATATTCCGGCGTGTATGAAGGCGGGTGCTGAGCTGTCGTCCCGAGTGATTGGTTCGTTTGAGCCGTACTAGGGTCAAATGCCTGGAAAGGAGTACGAAATGGTTATCGACATGTTGGTCCATCCTATGCTCTACGGCGAGATCTGTAAGCCGGGTGATGAGCCTGATGGATTCGGTTTTTGGTCACGAGAATTTGGTATGGGGCATATGGGCCCCATGGATTGGGATGAGCTTCAAGTCGAGATGGACGTCTGCGACGTGCAGAAGAGCGTGCTCATGCCGCTCGATGTAACCACGGCATGCGGAGGGCACTTTGGCACCAATGACCAGATTGCCATGCTGGTTGCCGCGCATCCCGATCGTCTGTGGGGATTTGCGAGCGTAGACCCGCAGGTGAGCGGTGCCGCAGACGAATTGGAGCGCGCCTTTACCGAGTTGGGGGCAAAGGGGCTTTGCCTGCATCCGGCAAAGCAGGGTTTTGCCCCCGATGATGCTGTGGCCGAGCCGCTTTACGAGCTGTGCGAGCGCTATAACAAACCGGTGGTTTTCCATGCCGGTATGTCTTGGGAGCCTGGCGCAGAGCTCTCGCGCAGTAACCCGCTTGCATTTGAGCACACAATCGCAACGCATCCAAATGTGCGCTTTAGTTTGACCCACTTTGGCTGGCCCTGGGTGCGCGAGACCGTGGCGATGCTGCTCAAGTATCCCAACTGCTACACGGACACCTCTATCACTTACATCGATTCGCCCGAGGAGATGATGCAGCGTCTTTTCACGGTCGATATGGGGCCGCTGTGGTATGAGCGCGCGCTATCGCATCAAGTGATGTTCGCCAGCAATACGCCGCGCTTCCGTGCATTCAAACTCAAGCGGGCGCTCGATACCGTGCCCATGCGCGACGATGCGCGAGAAAGGCTCTACTGGGGTAATGCCCTGCGTTTTCTTGAAGGGGATGAGTAAACATGGTGACGCTCGAGACATTGAGCTATCTATCGACTGCTCCGGACCAGTTCATCGATATTACCGAAGACGTGCACGCTGCCATCGAACGCAGCTCGGTGACCAATGGCTTGGCAGCGATTATTTTGTCGCATACGACCTGTGGAATCGTGGTAAACGAGGGGCTGCCCTGCGTGGAGACGGATCTTATGGAGACGCTTGATCGCATCGCCCCACTCGATGCCCCCTATGCGCATGCACACTTCCTGCCGAGCTATGGAGCCACCGGCAACAACTCCTGTGGGCATATCAAGAGCATGATTTGTGGAAACAGTTGCTTCTTTCCCGTCCAAGATGGCCACATCGTGTGCGGAGGTGCCCAGAACATCTATCTTGCGGAGTTTGACGGTCCGCAGAAGCGAAAAGTGTACGTGGAGGTGCTGGGGGAGTAACGTCCCTGCAATAACCCTATGAAGGAGCACGTTATGTCGTTTCTAACCTCGATGTTCAAGACCGAAAAGCCGGTTATCGGAATGCTGCACCTGCGTCCTCTGCCGGGCGATCCACTGTATTACCCGGGCGGAAGCGTTTCGCAGGTCGTGGAAGCCGCCAAGCGCGATCTCGAAGCGTTGCAGCAGGGCGGTGTCGATGGCATTTTGATTACCAATGAGCTCTCGATGCCCTATGAGCAGCACGTGTCTCCCTCAACCCTTGCATCGATGGGTTATGTAATCGGGGCTCTGTCCCACGATCTGTCGACTCCTTGGGGAGCTGAGGCTATTTACGATGGTGATGCCACAATCGAGCTGTGCGCTGCCGTCGACGCGCAGTTCACGCGCTGCAATTTTTGCGGTGCCTGGGCCGGTGATCTTGGGCTGATTGACCGAGATTTCGCGCACACCATGCGTCGCAAGGCGGCGCTGCGCTTGGACGACCTCAAGCTTTTTCACTTCATCACGAGCGAGGGGGAGGTTTATCTCAACGACCGCACGACTGCGGACATTGCCGATTCACTTCTCTTTAATTGCCTGCCGGATGCGATGGTCATCGGCGGTTCGGCTGCCGGTCGTGGCGCTTCGGGCGAGCTTGCCGATGAGGTCCGCGAGCGTGTTGGTCAAGTACCTGTGGTATGTGGCACCGGTTGTCGCGAAAATACCGTGGCTGACGTATTTGCTCACTACGATGGCGCGTTTGTCGGCACGTGCTTAAAGCGCGACGGAAAGCTGGATGCCCCGGTTGATGTTGAGCGGGTGGTTCGTTTTATGGCTGCCGCTCGTACGGCGCGAGGAGAGTAGGCGCTCATGGCGTTCTATCTGGGTATTGATATTGGGACAAGCGCCTCTAAAGGCGTTTTAATCGATGATCGATGCAACATCGTTTGCCAAGCCTCTTGTGGACACGAGACGGACAACCCGCGTGATGGATGGTACCAGCATGATGCGGAGGCAGTTTGGTGGGGCGATTTTTGCTGCTTGTCGCACGAGCTGGTGGCGCGATCGGGAGTCAACGAGGCGCAGATCGGATGCGTGAGCCTTTCCGCATTGGGTTGCGACTGTGTGCCGGTCGATACCGAGTGCAACGCGCTGGCGCCCGCGATTTTGTATGGAGTCGATGCACGTTCGAAGCCGCAGATTGACGAGCTCCTTTCCGAATATGGGTCAGATCGCGCACGCGAACTTTTCGGGCATGATCCCTGTTCGTCAGATATTGCTCCCAAGATCTTGTGGTTTAAGGAGAATATGCCCGAGGTGCACGAACGTGCCGCGAAGTTCCTGACGGCGTCATCGTTTCTGTGCGCAAAGTTGACGGGGCGTTTTACGGTGGACCGTTATTTGGCGGAGGATTTTCTTCCCCTATACGACCGCTACACCTGGAAGGTTGACGCTCGGGAATGTGCTCGTTTCTGCCGGCCTGACCAGATGGCTGGGGTAATGTCGGCTACCGATATTGCCGGGGTGATTACGCGGCGTGCGGCTGAGGCGACGGGGCTCGCGGCAGGGACACCTGTCTTAGTGGGAACAGGCGACTCTGGTGCCGAGGCCATTTCGACGGGTGTATTCCGTCCCGGCGATATGATGGTTCAGTTGGGGAGTACGGCGTATTTCATCTACCTAGCTGATCATATGATCGATGATGCCCGCCTGTGGCCGGGGACGTTTATCATTCCCGGAACTTACGGGATCTGCGCGGGGACCAATACGGCGGGCGCACTCACATCGTGGCTGCGCCAAGAGCTGTATCGCGACGCCGTAGAGGCCGAGGGCCACGGTGACCCCGATGCCTATTCGGTTATGGCGCATGATGCCGCCGATGTGGCGCCGGGTGCCGATGGGCTCCTGTGTCTGCCGTACTTTGCGGGAGAGCGTACCCCGCTCAACGATCCCGAGGCGCGTGGCGTCTTCTTTGGCCTGACCGGAAGGCATACGCGAGCCCATATGGTTCGCGCCGCCTTGGAAGGCGTCGCGTATACCGTTGCATCCCATGTCGACATTATCGAGCGAGAGCATGGACTGCCAATTGGGCGCATTAGGCTTGTCGGAGGTGGAACCAAGAATCCAGTTTGGATGCAGGCTATCGCCGACGTATGTGGGCGCGAGGTCTCGGTTGCCAAGGTTACGGTGGGTGCATGCTTCGGTGATGCCATCATGGCAGCTCTCGCAGGTGGCGCCTATACATCATGGGATGAACTCGCCCGAGTCCTTGGCGTTGCGCAAACAATCGTGCCCGATATGACTGCCCACGAGTTATATGCGTCGCGCCGTCATATCTTTGACGAATTGTATGCACGCAACCGTGATCTCATGCACGAATTGGTGTAATCCTGCCGAATTATACTGCCTTCCAAATAGGGGCTGCGTTGTGCGATTCGCATGCCCCTTGGCATTTTTGCCCACAGGGGTTAGCGAAGGTCAAAAACAGAGTGCGCATTTGCTAAAACTGCCGACTCGATGTGCTTTGTGTCACAGTTTTTGAGTGAGGCAATGCGCATCGAGGTCCTTGCGAGCGATCTGATGAGCGACTGTGCGCTTGTTTCTGTGTTTGGTTCGGCTGGCGCATCGGTCTCGAGCAGTAGACGGTCGAGTGGAATCTGTCGGGCATATTCGCGTCCACGTTTAGACGCAAGCATGCGTTCGTTGACGGAAAAATTACAGCCCGCATTACGCGCGCGGGCGAGTTCGTCCGAAGTGCCGCTAAACCAGTGGAAGATGATAGCGGGGGAGTTGGGGTTTGGGATGAGTAGTCCATGCGATTCGAGGACGTCCAGTACGGCCCCTGCCGAACGAACGGCGTGAATTGATATCACGCGCCCGGTAAGAGGATGCTGCATGAGTGTATCGCAGAGCCGGTCAAGTGCCTGTATTTGTAGCGGCTCGCTTCCGGCAAAACGCGTGGAAAAGTCGAGCCCGACCTCGCCAACAAAACGCTCTTGCGCGGCAATTTGGCAGAGTAGGTCAATTTCTGCGTTGCCGCATCGCTCGTCGGCGAGCCACCAGGGATGGAGGCCGATGCCCTTGATGACGGTGGGAGGGCGACAGGTTCGCCCATGTACGCTAGCGAAGTCGCGTGGATCGACGCCACAATCAAATAGACCCAAGCCCAGCGCCGTCGCCTCATCGGCAACGGCGTCCGGGTGAGCCATTAAATCAAGATGGCAGTGTGCATCAAATAACCGGGGCTCCATCTCGGCGCGCTCCGCTAGTCCAGGCGCTGGCCATCGGCGCGCACGCGCTCGGTGCCGCGGCCACCGATCTGGCGGATAACCTCGCCGGCAATCATCTGACCCATGATGGGCGGCATAAAACTGGCAGTTCCCAACTCAGTACGCTCGTGGATGTTGGAAGGGTCGCGGGGCTGTGTTTTAACCGATTCCTCGCAGCTAAACAGTACGTGTAGGCTCTTGATTCCGCGCTTCTTACATTCTTTGCGCATAATGCGGCTCATGGGGTCACGTACCGTATCGAAGATGTCGGCAAAGCGGAGGCACTCGGGATGGAGCTTGTTGGCCCCGCCCATGGAACTGACCAAACGAATGTCGTGGTCCTGAGCATATTTGGCAATGGTGAGCTTGGCCGAGATGGTGTCGATGGCGTCGACGACGTAATCGAGCTTGCCGTCCGTCTGCTCCAAAACGCTCGCAAAGAACTCGTCGATGTTGTCGCTCAACAGGTATTCGGTGCGCTTGATAACGGTGGCGGCGGGATTGATATCACCAATCATGGCTTCCATCACGTCAACCTTGCGCTTGCCGATGGTGCTGTGAAAGGCGATGGCCTGGCGATTGATATTGCTGGGCGCGATGATGTCCTTGTCCAGAATGACGAAATGGCCAATGCCGCCGCGGGCGAGTGCCTCGCAGCAGTTGGAGCCCACACCTCCGCAGCCGAGTACCAGCACCGTGGCATCGGCGAGCTTGTCGAGTGCCTCGCGGCCCATGATGATTTCGAGCTTGGTATCGCGCGTCTCGACGAGTGCAGCAGTTTCGGTCATAGACATCCTCCGATGGGGAAGCGAATCGTGTTTTAGCTATCGCCATTATAGGTATTATCGCGATTCCATTTGAGCCCTAGGGGCTTGTTGAAATGAGGCAGGGATTCGCATAAGATGAAGCAGATGGCACCCGTTGCCGCGGGTTGGCCAACTCCCAAACACGTTTGTAGCGTGAGAAGTGGCCGTCTTCGCATTACGCGGGGGCGGCTATTTCATTCGACCTCCAATGTGGATGCCGAGCTCCACAGCCGCGATTACAAGCAACAACAACGTCAGGACATCGTTAATACTCATAGTCCATCTCCTTCTCGGGTAGAGGGAGCTGGCCCATCTGCTTCAACTTCCATTGTAGCTAAACACGAACGAATGTTCTATAGATGCTACGGAATTAGACAATTAGACAAGCATCTAAATATCGAGTATAGTGTGCGCGTCGTGAAAGATAGTGAGAGGAGGTTCTATGCCGGGAGAGGGATTTAAGGCGCTGGCGGATCCAACGCGGCGGCGCATTTTGGAGCTGCTGCGCGAGGGCAACCGCACGGCAGGGGAGCTTGCCGAGCATTTTGACATCAGCAAGCCGTCCCTCAGCCATCATTTGGCAACGCTCAAAAACGCCGGGTTGGTGACCGATGAGCGCCATGGTCAAAACATCGTATACAGCTTAAACACCACCGTCATGCAGGACTTGATCGGTTGGTTTATGGGCTTTACAAACACTGAAGGTGATGAGGATGAATAACGAAAACAAGGGCATTCACGCCACGGGGGTATCGTCGCGCGTGTGGATTGCGCTGGTCGCTCTATGTGTCGCCAATGTCGCAGCGCATCTGATAGTGATGCCGAGCTTGCCTGCGCAGATTCCCACGCACTGGGGCGCGAACGGCGCCGTCGACGGTTGGGGCCCTAGCTGGATGGCCTCCGCGCTCGGCGTGCTGCCTCTGGCGCTTCTCGCAATGTTCTGCGTGGTGCCGCGCATCGATCCCAAAGGTGAGGCATATCGAAGCTCCGGCAAGTTCTATCAGGGCTTCGTAATCGCCTTCACCTTGTTCATGTGTGCCATAAGCTGGTTGGGTGAGCTTACGGTCTGGGGCGTGGTGCCGGCGGTCGGTTCGGTCAACGTGCTGATTTCCGGTGCTATTGGTTTGCTGTTCATCGGCGTAGGCAACTACTTGCCGCGTGTGAAGCAGAACTATACGCTCGGTATCAAGACGCCCTGGGCGCTTGCCGATCCCGAGAACTGGCGCCGTACGCAGCGCTTTGGCGGTGCCTGCTTTATGGTGCTGGGCATTGGCCTCATCGTAATGGGCGTGGCGGGTAGCGTGCTTTCGAGTGAAGTCGTCGCCGCGGTGATTGCGGTGCTGGCGTTTGGTTCGGCTGGAGCTGCCTACGTCTATTCGTATCTGCTGTGGCGCAAATCGCAGCGAGCCGTTCGCTAAGGTTGCGGAAAACTAGCGTACGCAGTTCATAGTGTGTTCCGGGGGACTTTTCCCAGGTAGTATTAGGGGGTGTGGGCAACCATGCCCCTTTTTCGTTAAATTTCAGAGCTGGTTACCTCGTTTCGTTTCCACTAAAACGAAAACAAGAATAGGGAAACAGCAGGTAGAAAGGATAAAACAGGCAAATGGCAGAGTTTATCTACCAGATGTATCAGGCTCGTAAGGCCCATGGCGACAAGGTGATCCTTGACGACGTGACTCTGAGCTTCTATCCCGGTGCCAAGATCGGCGTCGTGGGCCCCAACGGTATGGGCAAGTCGACCCTGCTCAAGATCATGGCCGGTATCGAGGAGGTCTCCAACGGCGATGCCAGGCTCACTCCCGGCTACACCGTGGGCATCCAGCAGCAGGAGCCGCCGCTCGACGACGACAAGACCGTCATCGAGAACGTACGCATGGCGTTTGGCGATATGATCGCCAAGGTCGATCGCTTCAACAAGATCGGTGAGGAGATGTGCGACCCGGATTGCGACATGGACGCCCTCATGGCCGAGATGGGCAAGCTCCAGGACGAGATTGACGCCGCCGACGGTTGGGATATCGATTCCAAGCTCGGCCAGGCCATGGACGCCCTGCAGCTGCCCGATTCCGACATGCCGGTCAACGTGCTTTCCGGCGGCGAGCGCCGTCGCGTGGCCCTGTGCAAGCTGCTGCTCGAGGCCCCCGACCTGCTGCTGCTCGACGAGCCCACGAACCACCTGGACGCCGAGTCGATCCTGTGGCTCGAGCACTTCCTGCACAACTACCAGGGCGCCGTCCTGGCCGTCACGCACGACCGTTACTTCTTGGACAACGTCGCCGAGTGGATCTGCGAGGTCGACCGCGGTCACCTCTATCCCTACAAGGGCAACTACTCCACGTATCTGGAGACCAAGGCCGCCCGTATCGAGGCTCAGGGTAACCGCGATGCCAAGCTCGCTAAGCGCATGGAGGCCGAGCTCGAGTGGGTACGCAGCTCGCCCAAGGCCCGTCAGGCCAAGAACAAGGCCCGTCTGGCCCGCTATGAGGAGATGGAGGCCGAGGCCCGCGCAAGCCAGAAGCTCGACTGGACCGACATCCGTATCCCCGTCGGCCCGCGTCTGGGTAACAAGGTCCTGGAAGCCCATCACCTGCACAAGGAGTTCGACGGTCGCGTGCTTATCGACGACCTTTCGTTTACCCTGCCGCGCAACGGCATCGTGGGCGTCATCGGCCCCAACGGTGTGGGCAAGACCACGCTCTTCAAGACCATCGTGGGTCTGGAGCCGCTGACTTCGGGCGAGCTCGAGGTGGGCGAGACCGTCAAGATTTCTTACGTCGACCAGAACCGTTCCGGCATCAATCCCGACAAGAACCTGTGGGAGGTCGTCTCGGATGGCCTGGATCACATGATGGTCGGCGAGACCGAGGTTCCCAGCCGCGCGTACGTGGCGAGCTTTGGCTTTAAGGGCCAGGACCAGCAGAAGCGCGCTGGCGTGCTTTCCGGTGGCGAGCGCAACCGTCTGAACCTGGCGCTCACGCTCAAGCAGGGCGGCAACCTGCTGCTCCTCGACGAGCCCACGAACGATCTCGACGTCGAGACGCTGTCCTCACTCGAGGCGGCGCTGCTCGAGTTCCCGGGCTGCTCGGTGGTTATTAGCCACGACCGTATGTTCCTGGACCGCGTCGCCACGCACATTCTGGCGTGGGAGGGCACCGACGAGAATCCGGGCAACTGGTATTGGTTCGAGGGCAACTTTGAGGCCTATCAGGCCAACCGCATCGAGCGCCTGGGCGAGGATGCAGCCCAGCCGCATCGTATTCACCGCAAGCTGACGCGTGACTAATTTGTTACGCGGTTTTACCAAACCGCGTAACTGCTCGACGCTGCGCGGGCCGCAAGCACCCCATCTTGCCGTTCAAACCGTCGCTCGCGTACCGAAGTACGCGTCGCTCCTCTTTCACGGCAACCTGGGGCACTTGCGGCCCGCTCGCTGTTGGTCACGAAACATCGATGAATGCCAATAAAAGCGGCTCAAATCCTAGTCGGGATTTGAGCCGCTTTTCGTTATTGTTCGGATTCTTCGACCTTGTCGATGGCCCAGGTGGATCCGAGACCGCCGGTGGTGTTGCGGCGGATGCGCACGGCAACCTCGCGGCGCTCGCCGGCCTGCGTATAGTGCAGGGGGAAGCTTGCGCGGTTTCGCGCGGCCTCGATGGTACCGCGCTCGCGGGCGATCCAGTAGTACTCGCCGACAATGCCGAGGGTGTCGGCGCCGTAGGGGAGATAGGTCGACAGCTGGTGTAGCAACGGGCCGGGGCAGAAGACCTCGGTTGCGAAATCGACGGGGAAGTCCTCGGGGATGGTCGGTGCTGCGGGTGCGGGGGTTGGGGCCTCTGCGAGTACCGAAGCCGGTGCCGGTGCGGGAATTTGGTCGCAAGCAGAGGCGGGCACGGATTCGATGACGGGTGCGAACTCCAGCGTCGTCTTCGGCTTGATTGTGGAATCTGCGGGCTTCACGGTGACGGGCGCGTCTGCAGCTTCAGTTTCAACCTCAACCTGCGTCGCGTTCTCATTCTCGACGCTCGACTTTGCCTCGATGGGCGTGGATGCCATGGTGGTGATGCCGGCGTTGGCGTTCTCGGGGTCATAGACGACCGTGAGCGAGATGGCGGGCTGCGGCGTCTCGGGCTCCGGTGTCGACTCGGTAGCGTCTTGATCTGCGGGCTCGTCGGACTGATCGTCCTCGGCCTCGTCGCCAAAGACATCGCTGTTTTGGAACGCAGACGGCTCGGGTTGGTCAGCGGCTTCTTCGGTTGTCGACTTGGGCGCTTCGTTGAGCTCCACAGTGGCTTCCTGCTCGGATATGACTTCGGAATCGGTCGTGGCGGCGATTTCGGTTTCGGCTTCTGCCGTTACCTCAATAGCAACTTCGATCTCTGTCTCGGGCTCGGGTTCCGGCGCGGCTTCAACCATGGCTTCGGGCTCGGGACGCTTAACGTGCTTGGGGCGCACGGCCTTGAGGTCCTTCTCACCGCGCTTTTTCTTTGGCTCTGTTAGACCAGGATTGACATGCCGACCTGCCGGCTAACTCGCCGTCTCCC
>CALKBO010000024.1 GCA_937989875.1 uncultured Collinsella sp.
GGTCGGCGGGGCCATTGTGGCTCTTGACAGCGGATTGGGTCATATGAGCGAAAACGCCCCTAAGCGAGCAAGGTGACGTGAAAGAGGAGGGCATTGACCTTCTGGTCATGCCCGACGATTGAACGTCAGATTGCCGCTTAGGGGCGTTTGCAGCGTCGAGCCGTTACGCGGTTTGGTAAAACCGCGTAACCCTACAGTTCAGTCACGACAACGCTGTTGTAGATCTCGTCCCAGCGGTCCATGACCAGGTGGCCGGTCTTGGGATCCATGGCGTTGAGCTTGCCGCAGGTATTGGCGGTCTTGAGCACCGTGATGTCGTCGGCACCAGCAGCAATGGCATGCGCAAAGCCGGCGATGGTCGAGTCGCCGGAACCTGTCGCGTTCACAGCCGCAATCGCGGGCGTCTTGGCGCGGAACGCGCGGCCCTCGTGGAAGCCCACCGAACCGGCAGCGCCCATTGAAACGACAACCCAGGGAATACCGGCAAAGCGGCCATCGGCGGCAAGCGCCTCGCGCAGGGCATCGACATCATCGGTCGTAAAGGACGTACCCAGCAGGCCGTTAATCTCGGTCAGGTTGGGCTTTACGAGCTCGGGCTTAGCGTCGGACTCCAGCACGGCTTCCAGCGATGCACCCGAGGTGTCGAGCAGCACCTTGGCGTCCGCCTCCTCGGCGATCTTGACGAGCTCGGCATAGTAGCCGGCATCGACGCCACGCGGCAGTGAGCCCGAAAGCGTCACAACGTCCGCCTTCGCTGCAAGCTCGGCAAACTTGGCCGTAAAGGCCTCGAGCTCGGCGGGCGCAATCTGCGGGCCGCTCTCCAGCAGCTCGGTCTGATTGCCCTCGTGCAGAATATTCAGGCAGATGCGCGTCTCACCGGCAATGGGCATAAAGTCGTTCTTGACGCCGTCGGCATCCATAAGCTCGGCCATATAGGCACCCATGTGACCGCCAAGCAGACCGGTCGCGAGCACGTCATCGCCCAGCTGCAGCAGCACGCGGCTCACGTTGAGGCCCTTGCCGCCAGCGGTCTTTTCGGGCGTCACACGGTTAACATCGTCGATGATCAGCTTGTCGAGCTGATAGCGCGTATCAATCGACGGGTTCATGGTAACGGTCAGAATCATGTTGGACTCCTGTTTAGAAAACCGGCCCGCGCCCCATCACAGAAACGCGAGCCGTCAATTAAAAAGCTGCAGAATGCCAGGTACCGCCAAAACGAAGCACACAAGCTCAGCAAGCAAAAGTGTTATCGGAGCAGCTCGCCCGCCAGATGGCTTCGCAGCGTCGACTGGTCTGGCGTTCGGTAGAACGCCGGAACCCCACTAGTCGTGGTATTCGCCGCGGTCCCACTTCTCCAGGAACTCGTCAAAGAAGTGCGGGTCAGCCTGAGCCTCGGCGTCGGCCTTATTGCAGGCATCGATCTTGGCAATCAGGGCATCGTGCTCGGGGGTCTTGTCGTAGGGCTCCTCCAGGAAGGCAAGCATGATATCGGCCATCAGGAACTCGCCGGTGATCTTGCCGCCAAAGCCCACGATGTTGGCGTTGAGCTCGCGACGGGCATACAGGGCAGAGGTCATGTCGCGAACCAGGGCGCAGCGGGCGCCGGGAACCTTGTTGACGGCGTTGGTGATGCCGATGCCGGTGCCGCACAGGGCCACGCCAAAGTCGGCCTTGCCGCTGGCAACAGCCTCGCCCACGGCCTTACCGTAGATGGGATAGTGCGTACGGGTGTGGCTGTAGGTACCGCAGTCAAGCACCTTGTAGCCAGCCTGCTCCAGGCGGTCGGCCAGATAGATCTTCTCGTCCGTAACGATATGGTCGCAACCGATTGCGATGGTCTTCTTCATCAGAACGTCCTTTCGTCTGAATTCACAAGTTGAGATAGAAGTTCGAGTTCTCGGTGGCTCTCGTTAGGCCATCTTATTGAGCATGTCGACACGGATCTGGTGACGACCGCCGGCGTACTGGGCGCGCAGGAACTCGCGGGCGATCTTCTTGGCGACCTCGGTGCCCACAACGCCCGGGCCCATGGTGACCATGCGCGAGCCGTTGTGCTCGCGGGTCATGTAGGCGGAACGCTCATCGGAAATGTTGGCGACGACCATGCCCTTGATCTTGACGGCGGCCATATAGGAGCCGACGCCGTACTTATCGAATGCAAAGCCCTGGGAATCCTTGTGCTCCAGCAGGTCTTTGGCAACGGCGGTCGCGGAATCGACAAAGTCCGCGGCAGGGATCTCGGAATAGTCGACGACCTCGTGACCGTCGGCGATGAGCATCTCCTTGATGGACTCCTTCATCGACATACCGTCGGCATCGGAAGCGATTACAACCCTCATGACATCCTCCTTGAGAGATACGCAGGTGCGCAGTTTCTGTTTGGAAGTGTTGAATCGCGTTCAGGTCCGGGCATCTGAATGTGCGGTTCTTCACTGTTCATGTTTATTTGAACACATTCGAACAGAGACTGCAACAATAATTTGTTTGTCTTTGTTCTTTTTTGAACAAATACCGTTCGCGGATGATTGGCGACCGTTTGGGCCCGGCGCGAACGTAGCGACCATGTGCTCAACAAACAAAAGGGCGGCCGAGAACGTGTCTCGGCCGCCCTTCGGCGGTATGCCCCGGTATATACAGCTGTTTTAGTTACTCGGACTGCCCACCTTTTTGGTGTGCTTGGACGGAGTACTCAGAAAGCGGCCCGTCAAATAGCTCGCTGGACCGGAAATATCGATCCCCAACAGCGTGTGTCCCAGCCACAGAAACGCCGCGAGCACCAGCAATGGGATAACACACGAGGTCACGATCATCACGATGACGCCTTCGATCAGATCGGTCACCTGTTGCACAATCTCATCGGTCATCTGCTTGGCGCCGCTGGTCACCGACGTGACAAGACCCGAGGCGCCTTCGGCAAGCTGCTCAAGCACATTCTTGGACTCTGTGGACTCGGTCTTTTTCTTGCTTGCTTTGGAGCTGTCGCTATCTGCCGCATCCGCAGCCTTTTGCTGAGCTTGCTCAATACTTACGCGATACGTTTCATCGACCTTCTGCGACACCCATACGCTTGCAGGCACCAACACCATGCCAATTATGGCGACCACCAGCACACGCGTTGCCACGCGGCGAATGACTGTGCTCGTGCTCCAGCGTCCGTGAATGCCAAGTGAGATCGCAAAGAGCACCAGCGCAAACGGGATCAGGATGCCCAGGCCAACCGACCACAAAATCGTAAGCAAATATTTCTCTAGGTATAGCACGGCAAGCACGATACCAAGGTTGCCTGAAAGCTGTGCGAGCTGCTCGGCGACTGGCGTTCCCGTATCGCCCGGCAGCGCAGTGATACCCGCAGATAGGGCGACGCACGAGGTCGTGAGCGCCAAAACGTTGCCCTTCTTTTGGTCGATAACCTCGATGGTGGAGTCCCATGTTTTGGTATCGGCGAAATGCGGACGAGCTACAAAACCCGACAGCAGCGCCAGTACCACGAGTGCAACGATAAAGCCAATCCGTAGCTTTTTGTTTGCGCACACAATATCGGACAGGCTGGGCTGTAGCTCGGCTACCGTCGTATGCTCAGTTATCTGGACAGGACGCCCATGGGCCATCTCGTGCGCACCTCTTTTTTGTATTGACCCGTTATCCGGCATTTGGATACCTCCTCATTCCGGCCTGTATTGCGGGTGAAAGTATACCCATCCAGCGAAAAACCGAACGGGGGGCGTGCAGAAGCTCCATAACGCTGCCAGTCGAACAGTGCCATTTCAAAACTATGCCGGTTTACTACCGTAAAACCGATAGGACCGACCACATTTGCTATTAGCAGAAAATGGCAAGCTTTCTACCTGCGGCTTTGATAACGCTGTTCTTTCCATAGTTGAAAGAATACGATTCATCGTAGTAAACCGGCATAGTTTTGTAACCGACGGGTCGAGTCGGCACCGCAACAAACCTAATAACCCGTTTTCTTCCATCCTCAAAGGATCAAATGCATGGCAGGAGTGTCCCTAACTGCCGGCAGATAAGGAACGTCCCCAAGTGCCGGGTAAAAAGAAAAAGCCCTGTCGCGAGTTTGCGGCAGAGCTTTTGGAAGGGGACTTGGTTGTGCGGACTCGTTAGGCGAGCTTGGCCTCGAGCTCGGCGATGCGCTTGTAGGCATCGATGGTAAAGCGGGCCTGCTTCTCCAGGATCATAGTGGTCATGAGAGTGTCCTGAGCGTGAGCCATGATGAAGGTCATCTCCATCTCGCCACCGCCGGCCTCCTGCGAAAGCAGTTTGGTCTGCGTGTCATGGGCACCGATAAGTGCATCGCTGGCATCCTTGTGCAGCTGTTCGGCTTTCTCAAAGTCACCCTCGCGAGCAGCATCGAGCGCTGCAAGCAGATCGGTCTGGGCGTCACCTGCGTATGCGACAATCTCGAATCCAACCATCGAGATTTCTTCTTTGGTTGCCATATTGCGTTCCTTTCACATATGAACCAATGGAGAGCATCGCGTCCGGGCATACGCGCTGCGTTGTGTATGACAGAAACAATAACATTCAAACAAAAAAGAACAGCGCAAAACGTAATTTCGAGCTATGAACGGTAACTTTTCGCCCGTGAACGGTTTTTAAACCAATTTGAACAATATCGAACACAATTAGCGGAAACCCAAACAGACCCGCGCCCTAGCGCCAATCGCGTACCGTATCGCCCTCGATGAGCACGCCTGGAAACAGCATGTGCTCCACACCGGGTTCAACGCCCTCGGCGCCGGCAATCTTGTCGACCGCCCACATGCCGACGCGCTTGTTGTCAAAGCGCACCGTGGTCAGGCGACAATCGGGCACGATATCGCCCAGGCTGTCATCAACACCCACCACGCTCACGTCCTCGGGCACGTGCTTTCCGCGCGACTCGAGCCCGCGAATGCAGCCATATGCCATGGCATCGTTGGAAGCATAAATGGCCGTACAGGTCGGATCATCCGCAAGCACCTGGCCGGCGGCATATCCGCTCTGTGCCGTCCAATCGCCACGGACGAGTCGCGGCGGCTCAATACCATGCGCACGCAATGTCTCACGCCAGCCCTCCTCGCGCCGCATGCCCGAAAGCGAGCGCTCGGGGCACGAGATAAAGTGCACGGTCTTGTGCCCCTGCTCCAGCAAGTACTCGACCACCTGGCGCGAGCAATCGAACTGGTCGTTATCGACCGTCGAGCACAGCGGGTGCTCCAACATCGTAACGAGCACCGTCTGCATGCCGGGCAGCGGCTCGAAGGTGCCAAAGTCCGCCGGCATGCGGTTCATAATCACGACCATACCGTCCACCGGCAGTGCGCTCATACGCGACGATGCGCTCTCAAGGGTATACGGATGCCCATCTACTTTAGTGAGGGTGATGGCGTAGCCGTGTTTGTCGGCGGCGGCGGCAAAGCCCTCCATACGGTCGAGGTTGCCGGTGCCGGTAATGTTGAACATGGCGACGCCGACGGTCTTGAACTTGCCGCGACGCAGCGACCGGCCGGCAAAGTTAGGACGATAGCCAAGCTCGCGCATGGCGGCGCGCACGCGCTCCTTGGTCTCGGGGCGTACGCTGGGCGAATCGTGCACCGTGCGCGAGACTGTCTGCTCCGAGACGCCCGCGAGACGCGCCACATCCTTAACGGAAACCGATTTTTTAACAGCGGCCATAGGTCGATCTTTCTATGTCGACGATGCCATTGGTGGCACCCTACACAGTCATTTTTAACGCCTTCAAGTATATCCAACGTCTCCCTCACCATACGCTCACCACCCAAAACCTACCGTTCACCGACAATTTTGCTTCCCCAAACGACTTTTGGCGCCCAAATGTTAACGTTGCCATTGTGCAAACACAGAGCCACCGGGCGGCTCAAACGTTTACGCATAAGGAATCGACGGTTCGCAGGCACAGGAACCACCGGTTCGCGTCTTTTTTTGTGTCGCAAAATGGCAACGTCAACATTTTGGCAATCGAACGCCAAAAGCTACCATCGTTGCTAACCCACCGACTCTTAGGAGCATTGCATGGAGCAACTCATCGCCATCATCGAAAAGGGCCAGCCCTTTTTCAACGCGATCGCCCGCAACAAGTACCTCAAGGCGATTCGCGACGGCTTTATCTCCGTCATCCCCATCATCATCTTCTCGTCCATCTTCTGCCTGGTAGCCTCGGTCCCCAACATCTGGGGTTTCTACTGGCCCGATGACATCAACAACGCCCTGTGGAAGTGCTACAACTACTCCATGGGTATCCTGGCCATCGCCTGCGCCGCCACCACGGCCAAGCACTTCGCCGACGCTCAGAACCGCGATCTGCCCAAGAACAACCAGATCAACTTCATCTCGTGCATGTGCGCGGCCATCATCGGCTTCTTGCTCCTTTCGAGCGACACGATCGCCACGGACGCTGCCAGCGGCTTCAACACCACCTACCTTGGTTCCAAAGGCCTGCTGACCGCCTTTATCGCTGCGTTTGTGACCGGCATCATCTACAAGTTCTTCATTAAGCGCAACATCACCGTCAAGATGCCTGAGCAGGTTCCGCCCAACATCTCGCAGACCTTTAAGGACATCATCCCCTTCTCCGTCTGCATCACCGTCTTTTGGGTCTTTGACATCGCCTTCCGCGCTGCTTTTGGCTTCTGCTTTGCCCAGGGCGTCATCCAGGTGTTCCAGCCCCTGTTCACCGCTGCCGACGGCTACATCGGCCTCGCTGTGATCTACGGCGCTATGAGCCTGTTCTGGTTCGTCGGCGTCCACGGCCCCTCGATCGTCGAGCCCGCCATCGCCGCCGCCCTCGTTGCCAACATGACCGACAACCTGGCTGCGTTCCAGGCCGGCCAGCACGCTTCCGCTGTCCTGACCCAGGGTGCCCAGTACTTCGTCGTCTGCATGGGCGGCACCGGCGCCACGCTCGTCCTGGTCTTTATGTTCTGCTTCCTGGCCAAGTCTCAGGAGATGCGCGCCGTCGGTAAGGCCGCCATCGTCCCCGTCTGCTTTGCCGTCAACGAGCCGCTGCTGTTCGCCGCGCCCATCGTGCTCAACCCCGTCTTCTTTGTCCCGTTTGTCTTTGCCCCGATCGCCAACATCTGGATCCTCAAGATCTTTATCGACTTCTTGGGCATGAACGGCTTTATGTACACCCTGCCTTGGACCGTCCCCGGCCCCATCGGCACCATCATGGGCCTGGGCTTCCAGCCGCTCGCTTTTGTGATGCTCGCCCTTATCCTGGTCGTCGACTTCGTTCTGTACTACCCGTTCTTCCGTGCCTATGACGCCCAGAAGTGCGCCGAGGAGGCCGAGATCTCCCAGGAGGAGCTCGCCGCCAAGAACGCCGAGAAGGCCGCCAAGCTCAACGATGCCTTCCAGGGCAAGGCTGACGCCAAGAGCGTTGCCGCCGGCGCTGCTGCCGAGGCCGTGAAGGCCGACTCCCCCGCCGCTTCCGCAGCACCCGCTGCCGAGACAACGACCGCCAGCGACCTCAACGGCAAGCGCGTGCTCGTGCTCTGCCAGGGCGGCGGAACCTCGGGCCTGCTCGCCAACGCGCTGGCCAAGGCCGCCAAGGAGCGCGGCATTAACCTCGAGACCGCTGCCGAGGCCTATGGCAACCACGTGGACATGCTCCCCGACTTTGACCTGGTCGTCCTGGCCCCGCAGGCCGCAAGCTACCTGGCCGACCTGCAGAAGGACTGTGAGCGCGTGGGCAACAAGTGCGTCGCCTGCCGTGGCAAGCAGTACATCGAGCTCTCCCAGAACGGCGACAAGTCTCTCGCCTTCGTGAGTGAGCAACTTTCGAAGTAAGTAACGCCCAGGGCCAGCCGACCATCCAAGACCGGCTGGCCCTTCGATTTAGACGATTGGATCATCATGTCCGTTAATCCTGCTAGCGTCACCAACCCGCCCGCGCAGTTTCCCGAGGACTTTGTCTTTGGCGGCGCCACCGCTGCCTACCAGGTAGAGGGCGAGACCCGCACTCACGGTAAGGGCAAGGTTGCCTGGGACGACTTTCTGGAGGCCCAGGGGCGCTTCTCCCCCGATCCCGCTTCGGACTTCTACAACCAGTACCCCGTCGACCTGGAGCTGTGCGAGGAGTTCGGCATCAACGGCATTCGTCTCTCCATCGCCTGGAGCCGCATCTTCCCCAACGGCACCGGCGAAATCAACCCCGAGGGCGTCCAGTTCTACCACGATCTCTTCGCCGAGTGCCACAAGCACCACGTTGAGCCGTTTGTCACGCTGCATCACTTCGATACGCCGCTGCCCCTCTTTGAGAAGGGCGACTTCCTCAACCGCGAGACCATCGACACCTTTGTGGACTTTGCCACCTTCTGCTTTAAGGAGTACGCCGACCAGGTGACCTACTGGTTCACCTTTAACGAGATCTGGGCCGACGCCTCCAACACCTACATCGAGGGCACCTTCCCCGGTGGCGTCAAGGCGCATCTGGCCGAGGCCTTCCAGTGCGAGCACAACATGATGCTCGCCCACGCCAAGGCAGTACTGGCCTTCCACAACGGCGGTTTTAAGGGCAAGATCGGCGTCATCCAGTCGTTGGAGTTTAAGTATCCGCTCAACGAGAACGACCCCGCCGACATCAAGGCCGCCAACAACGAGCACGTGCTGCAGAACCAGTTCTTGCTCGACGCCACCTTCCGCGGCGACTACGCGCCCGACACCCTCGAGTGCGCCAACCGCCTGGCTGCCGTCTCGGGCGGCACCATCGAGATCCTAGACGAGGATCTGGAAATCATGCGCGAGGCCGCGCTCTACAACGACTACCTGGGCGTTAACAACTACCAGTGCCGCTTCTTGAAGGCCTACGATGGCGAGAACGACCTGCACCACAACGGTACGGGCGAGAAGGGCACCGGCCGCTGGCGCGTCAAGGGCATTGGCGAGCACGTGAACAAGCCTGGCATCCCCACCACCGACTGGGACTGGATCATCTATCCCGAGGGCCTGTTCGATCTGCTCGTCTACATTAAGCAGCGCTACCCCAACTACAAGCAGATCTTCATCACCGAGAACGGCATGGGCTACAAGGATCCCTACAAGGACGGCTTTGTGGACGACCAGCCGCGCATCGACTACATCGAGCAGCACCTGCGCTGGTTGCTCAAGGCCATGGAGGTGGGCGTCAACGTGGGCGGCTACTTCCTGTGGAGCCTGCAGGATCAGTTCTCCTGGACCAATGGCTACAACAAGCGTTACGGCTTCTTCTACGTTGACTTTGAAACCCAGAAGCGCACGCCCAAGGCAAGCGCATACTGGTACAAGCACGTGGCGCAGACCCGTCGTCTGGACTAGCGACTTGCGACTAGCGGAATTGCCCCGCTCACACAACCTGTCCCCATTTCTCAGCCGGGGGGGGCGGCACGTCACACGGCGCGCCGCCCCCGGCGTTTTTAGGCGGTTCGGGGGCCGCTTGTCTCAATCTGTAACATCTAGCCGAGTTTTTGGGTTCTAGCTGTTACAGATTTAGACGAACGGGCGGCCCGGGCCGAACAATCTCGATCTGTAACATGTAGACCACTTTTGACCGTCTAGTTGTTACAGATCGAGACAAACGGAATAAGCCGGGCCAAAAATCTCAATCTGTAACATCCAGCTGAGATTTTCGACCCTACCTGTTACAGATTGAGATAAACGAGCCGAGCACGCCTACGCCCGCAAATCCCGCACGCTCGCACGCTCGACCAACACACCCGAGACGAGCGTACGGCTTCTGGAGCTCGGGGCTTCCAGACCTGCGACGACCTCGTTAAGCGCACGGACGCCCAACTCGCGGTGACGGAACTTCACCGACGTCAGAATCGAGTTGGGAATCGTCTTGTAAAGCTCGTCATCAAAGCCGATCACGGACACGTCGTCGGGCACACTGAGCCCTTTGTCACGTAGAGCCATCATCACGCCGTTTGCCATGCAGTCGTTAGCAGCGAGGACCGCCGTGCAATCGGGTTTATCGGCAAGCACAAGGCCCGCGGCATAACCACTATCCGCATTCCAATCGCCTTGCAGAGGCTCGGGCGGCTCAATGCCACGCGCCTCGAGTGCCGCTCGCCAACCTTTCATACGGCACTGGCTCGACAGTGACTCTTTTTTACCAGAAACGAAGTACACGCTCTTGTGCCCGTGATTCAAGAAGTACTCGCACGCCATGCGCGCGCCGCCCTCTTGGTCGTCACTGACAGTAGAGCAGGTAGGATGTTCCATCGACGTGATAATCACCGTCTTGAGGTCTTTCGGCGCCTCAAAGGTATCAAAGTCATCGACCATCTGGCGCAGGTTGAAAATCATGCCGTCGACGGGAAGCTGCGACATCCTACGTGCCGCTTCGGCAAGGGTCATCTTCTCCCCCGCCCGCTTTTTAATCATCGTGAGCGCAAAGCCGCGTTCTTCGGCGGCATCGGCGATACCGTCAATCATGTCCACGGCGCCGCCCGACAAGTGGAACAGCACCACGCCGATGCACCCGTAACGGCCCAACTTGAGCGAACGCGCGGCAAAGTTGGTTCGAAACCCGAGTGCCTCCATTGCGGAATGGACCTTATCACGTGTCGACTCTCGCACGCTATCGGGCTCGTTGATCACGCGCGACACCGTCTTGAGAGAAACACCCGCGGCAATCGCCACATCGTTCATCGAGACGTTTTTCTTGTCCATCGTTGCCACTGCTTCTCCACTCGGTTCTCTATCGCTTGTTTTTTGCGTTCTAGCATACACTACCTGCCTGACTGATAAATCAGCCGTTTATCGGACAATATCGACCGTTCACCCGTAAATCCTTGTTGCTCTTCCAAAAATGTCTTACGTTGTCATTAACGAAATGACAACGTTGTCATTTCGCAATGCCTTCCTTAAGCGGGAAGGTTTCCGGGCAGTCCTGACCATCCATCGACGACCAGTTCCATCCACATGCATCGCGCATCAAGTAGCAAAGGAGCTCTATGGACGCCATCGTAAAGATGCTCGAAAAGCATCAACCGTTCTTTGAGAAGATCTCGAGGAACGTCTACCTCCAGGCCATCAAGGACGGATTCCTTGGGTGCATGCCCATCGTCCTTACCTCTTCGATCTTCCTGTTGATCGCCACCCTTCCTGGCGTAGTTGGCATCACGCTGCCCCAGCCGCTCATCGACTGGTGCAATAAGCTGTACAACTTCACCATGGGCGTCATGGGCATCATGGTCGCCGGCACCACTGCCAAGAACTTCACGGCGTCCATGAACCGTCGCATGCCCGCCGGCAAAGTGCTCAACGACGGCTCCACCATGGTTGCTGCCCAGTGCAGCATGCTGCTGCTCGCTGTTACGCAGTTCACCACCAAGTTCGACGGCTCCGAGCTTTCGGTCTTCGATTGCACCAGCATGGGCACGCGCGGTCTGTTCTCGGCCTATATCGCCGCGTTCATTACCGTGTGGGTCTACAAATTCTGCGTCTCGCGCGATCTGACCATTAAGCTGCCCAAGGAGGTCCCGGGCGCCATCGCTCAGAACTTCCGCGACATCATCCCCTTTGGCGGCGCCGTCATCATCTGCGGCATCATCGATGTGGTTGTGCGCAACCTCATGGGCGTTCCGTTCTCCGAGCTGCTTATCAAACTGCTCTCCCCGCTCTTCACCGCTGCAGAAACCTATCCTGGCCTTATCCTTATCCAGGCAGCCACCGCGTTCTTCTGGTTCATCGGTGTCCACGGCCCTTCGATTGTCCAGCCGGGCATCGACCCCATCCGTCTTGCCAACCAGGCCGAGAACCTGCAGGTTCTGCTGGCCGGTGGCCACCCCGCCCACTCCCTCACCTTTAACATGTCGCTCGTGGGTGAGTTCGGCGGCACCGGCGCCACGTTCATCGTGCCGCTTCTGCTGATTCTCTTTATGAAGTCCAAGCAGCTCAAAGCCGTCGGTAAGGCCTCGATCGTTCCTGTTGCCTTCGCCGTCAACGAACCGCTGCTCTTTGGCGCGCCGATGATTCTTAACCCCTACATGCTCATCCCCTTTGTTGCCGCCGGCTGCGTCAACGTGAGTGTTGCCAAGTTCTTTATCGATAACGTGGGCATGAACGGCTTCTCCTTCGTGGTGCCTTGGGCCACCCCTGCCCCCATCGGCATCTTCATCACCACGAACTTCCAGCTTATCGCCCTGGTATTTGTCGCGATCATCATCTTGCTGGACGCCATCATCTACCTGCCGTTCTTGAAGGCATACGATAAGCTGCTCTGCGACCAGGAAGCCGAGCGCGCCGCCGAGCTCGGTCTCGAGTCCGATGGTGCCGCTGCCATCGCCGCCAACGCCTCTGCGCCCGCTGTCGAGCAGGCTACCGCTTCCGTCGAGACGACCGCTGCCGCCGCCGACAGCGAGCCTGTCGCCGATCAGCCCGAGCCCGCCGCCGACGCATCCGACAAGAAGGATGTCGACGGCCTGAAGGTCCTCGTCCTGTGCGCCGGCGCCGGCACCTCTGCCATGCTTGCCAACGCCATCAAGGAAGGTGCCGCACAGACCGGAGAGAACATCGCTTCCTCCGCAGGCGCCTATGGCCAGCACACTGCCATCATGGATCAGTACGACGTCATCGTGCTCGCCCCGCAGGTTCGTAGCTACTACAACGACATGAAGGCCGACACCGATCGCCTGGGCATTAAGCTGCTCGCCCCGCGCGGTAAGGAATATATCGACCTTACTCGCGACCCCGCTGGCGCCATCAAGTGGCTCCGCGAGAACCTCGACTAGTTCCTCCCTCTGTTGGTGCCCGGATCCCCAGTTCGGGCACCTCTCCCTATTCCTATCCCACAGAAAGGATGACTCATGACCAATCCCATGCAGTTCCCCGACGGCTTTGTGTTTGGCGGCGCCACCGCCGCTTACCAGGTTGAGGGCGAGACCCGCACGCACGGCAAGGGCAAAGTGCCCTGGGACGATTTCCTGGCTGCTCAGGGTCGCTTCTCCCCCGACCCCGCAAGCGATTTCTACAACAAGTACCCGGTCGATATCGACCTGTGCCAGCGCTTCGGCATCAACGGCATTCGCGTCTCCATCGCTTGGAGCCGAATCTTCCCCAGTGGCACCGGCGAGGTTAACCCCGAGGGCGTCGCTTTCTATCACGAGCTTTTCGCCACCTGCAACAAAGCTGGCGTTATCCCCTATGTCACGCTCGATCACTTCGATACGCCCGAGGCCTTCTACCAGGACGGCGGCGAGGGCTTCCTGACGCGCACGACCATCGATGCCTTTGTCGAGTACGCCAAGTTCTGCTTTGCCGAGTTCACCGAGGTCAAGCACTGGTTTACCTTTAATGAGATTCCCGCGACCGCCGAGGGCAGCTTTATCGTCGGCAACTGGCCGCACGGCGAGAAGTATCGCCTGGACAAGGCCTTCCAGCTCATGCACAACATGATGGTGGCCCATGCCAAGGCCGTCGTCGCCTTCCATGAGGGCGGCTTTGAGGGCGAGATCGGCATTGTCCAGAACCTGGAGCCCAAGTATCCCCTCGATCCCAACAGCGCTGCCGACTGCGAGGCCGCCCGCATGGCCGACGTCATCAACAACCGCTGGGTACTCGACGCCACCTTCCGTGGCCACTATGCAGCCGATACCTTGGAGGCTGCGACCAAGCTGGCCCATATCGCCGGCGGCGAGCTCGACGTCCGCGACGAGGACATCGCCGCGCTGACCGCCGCGCTCCCCTACAACGATTGCCTGGGCGTCAACACCTACAAGTGCCAGTTCCTGCGTGCCGCCGAGGGCGAAAACGACATCAACCACAATGGCACCGGCGACAAGGGCTCCTCGCGCTGGTTCCTCAAGGGCGTGGGCGAGTCATGCGTGCGCGAAGGCGTACCCACCACCGATTGGGACTGGATCATCTATCCCGAGGGCCTGTACGACCTGCTGCTTCGCATTAAGAACGATTACCCCAACTACAAGAAGATCTACATCACCGAGAACGGCATGGGCTATAAGGACGACTTTGAGGACGGCTTTATCGACGACGCCCCTCGCATCGACTACATGCGTCAGCATCTCGCGTGGATCCTCAAGGCAATCGACGGCGGCGTGAACGTCGACGGTTACTTTGTGTGGTCGCTGCAGGACCAGTTCTCCTGGACCAACGGCTATAACAAGCGCTATGGCCTGTTCTACATCGACTTTGAGACCCAGAAGCGCTATCCCAAGGCGAGCGCGTACTGGTACAAGAACGTCGCGGAGACCGGCCTGCTCATGGCCTAACTTTTGCCGCATACCCCTTGTCGGCCGCATGCGAATCCCTCCACAGGTTCGCATGCGGCCTTTTTTGTTTTTAACCGAGCCGCGCCGCACGTTTGTCTCGATCTGTAACATCTAGCAGGGATTTTCAATCCTAACTGTTATAGATTTAGACAAACGGGCGACCAGGGCTGAAAGATCTCAATCTGTAACACGTAGCCCACTTTTAACCGTCTAACTGTTACAAATCAAGACAATAAGATAGTCAAATCCGAACTTTCCAAGCAGTTATGAACCATGGTTTCCAGTTTTCGGTATCACGAACATACTTTCGGTATCATTTAATGGTATTATGATATCGAAAATATGTTCGTGATACCGAAAGGAGCCGCATGCGCCAGTTCGATTACACCACAGTCCCAGCGGAACTCGAAGCAACTCCAATCACCAACCTCCTCCTCTCGATACGCGAGCATAAAGGCCGTCAGCTTGCTCTGAGTCAAGTCAAACCCGAGCTTCTATCGTCCCTAATGGAGGAGGCTAAGATCCAAAGCACCCGATCCTCCAACGGACTTGAAGGAATTGTTACCACCCAAAAAAGACTCAAAGCGATCATGGCGTATTCCGCCAAGCCAAGCTCCCGCGCAGAGGAAGAAATCGCTGGATACCGAGATGTGCTGTCGCTTATTCACGAGCAACACGATTCCATTCCCGTAACGCCATCGGTCATTCTGCAGTTGCATCGTGACCTCATGGCGCACACGGCAATCTCGTATGGAGGCCATTGGAAAGATGGCGATAACGAAATCGTCTCCATTGACGATCAAGGTAATCGATTTGTGCGCTTTAGGCCCCCTTCGGCTCTAGCAACCCCGGGACTTATTAAAGAAGCCTGCCAGTCCCTCAACGATGCTTTATCTCGCCAAGTTTGCGATCCCCTCCTTATATCGCTCCGCTTTATCTTCGATTTTGTTAGCATTCATCCCTTCAACGATGGCAATGGCAGGATGAGCCGGCTCCTTACAACGCTGCTGCTCGAAAAGATTGGATACGATGTTGCGCGTTACATCAGCATCGAACGACTTATTGAAGACAACAAAGCGCTTTACTACAACGCCCTCGCTGCAAGCTCCACTGGATGGAATGAAAATCAAAACACCGAAGTACCCTTTATCCGTTTCATGCTCGGAACAACCCTGGCCGCCTACCGACAGCTCGAGCAGCGTACCTTAATTGAATCAAGCACTCGTCCCATGTCGAAGCAAGCGCGCATCGCTGTTCTATTTCAACAGAGACCCGGCGTCATTAAGAAATCCGACATCCGGTCCAGCTGCCCCGATATCAGCGAGGTAACCGTTAAACGAACCCTCGGCCAGCTTGTTAGTTGCAGCGCAATCGAAAAAACAGGAGCGGGTCGTTCGACGGGCTACATACTCAAAGACGTCCATGCTCTAGAACTATTCTTGCAAGCCACAATACCCGATGGCGAGGCCGCAATAACAAAAGAGGCTTCAAAGGATAAGCTCCTTGAACGTGTAAACCACGCCGAGGATGAAAGCAGAGAAGGGCTCTATGAAGACTACGATTCATTCTCAAGGGACATAAAGACGAGATACGGAGTCTAGTCATATCTCAGAATAGCCTCATCCTTGTTGCCCAAAGTTATTTGCGCGTCATTGTGAAGCGGTAACCCCGCGCTGGCAAGGGCAAAAGTCCTCCTGCTGCGCTAGCTAGCAAATGACCTGCGCGTGCTCCTCGATGGCGGCGCGATCCTCGGCGGTAATACCCGGCTCGCACACCACGACGTCCAAATTGTCCAAGCGGCAGAAGGTGTAGAAGTCGCGCTTGCCGATCTTGCTGGAGTCGGCGATCAGATAGCGCGAGTCCGCTTTGCTAAAAGCGAGCTGCTGGATACGGCCCTCGTCCATGTTGGACGTGGACACGTCGCCGTCCAGAATGCCGTTGGCACCGATAAACGCCGTGTCAATCCCTAGTGCGCGCAGGGTATCCTCGGCCATGGGGCCCACAAAGGCGGCGGTGCGGCGACGGTACATGCCGCCCACCGGGCACAGCTCGCAATCCTCGCGCGCCTCGAGCAGGCTAAAGGCCGAAAGCGAATTGGTCACATAGATGGAAGACAGTTTGTCGGTGACTCGGAGAGCGCCAATGCGATCTCACGACGGTTGCGCGTATTGTCTCAATTAGATACTCAACGAAATACGGCCCCGCAGCTCAATAAGCTGCGGGGCCGTACCATACACCGACGAATCAACGACGAAGTGCATCCACTATTTGGCCAGCTCCTGAACGATCCAGTCAATTGCACCTTCGGGATCGTTGGTAAGGTCGATATACTCCTTGCCCCTTGTGGTGAGCAGTTTAATTCCAAGGCGATCGGTATCGGCCTTCATAGCGTCATAGTACATGCGTGCCTGGGGCGCCAGAACAATCACGTTGTACTGATCCATCGTCTCATAGTGGCTTCCGTACGCACCGGACTGAGAAACCAGATCGATACCCTTAGCAGCGGCACCTTCGCGAAGAGCAGTTGCCAAGAGAGTCGAAGTGCCGGCACCCTGGCAAAGCACAAGCACGCGGATCTGCTCCGCCTTGTCCTTTACCGCCTCGAGAGCTTTTGCGACATTTTCCTGTGCGGCAATAGCATCTGCATCCGAGGTTCCTGCAGTCTCCTTTGCAGACTCTTCCAAACAAAGCTGATGGTCATACGCCTTGCAGAACGGATAGTAAATCACAAAGTCGACGACCAACAGCACTGCCATCAATACGAGAGAACGCAGATCGAGACCCGTGGTGAGGAACGCACCAATTGGGCCGGGAAGCGCCCACGGCATGGTATACATGGGGGCGTTCATTCCAATGACGTCAATGAAAAATTTACCGATAATGGCGTTGACCATAGGAGCCACTAGGAAGGGCACGAACATATAGGGATTGAGAACAATCGGCATACCGAAGATAACGGGCTCGTTAACTCCAAAAATCACCGGGATAATCGATGCCTTGCCCATGGCTTTAAGCTGCTTGGAGCGCATAAACATGATCAGGATAATAGGAACGATGAACGTGCAGCCAGAACCGCCCAGACCGCCGATGAAGCTTGTAAAGTCCTGCGTGAGAGCAATTGACGGGTGTCCACCTGCTTGGAAAACCTCAAGATTGGTAACGGTATTGCCGTAGAGCGCAGCATTGATCGGACTCATGACAACCGAAGCACCGTGGATACCCATAAATTGGAAAAGCGCGACCGCGCCTTCGATAAGCGCCATGCCAGGATAGGTGTCGACCGCGGAGAACAGCGGCGAGATGAGAGCGGATACCAAATTGGCGAACGGCACAGCAAGCAGCTTGCGGCTCGCAAGATCGATAAAAGCGCACGCAAGGATCGAAAACCCAAATGCAAAGATATCGCGAAAACTCTGCGCAATAGAACCAGGGACCTCTTTGGGAAGCTTGATCGTCACATTATGGCTAATGCACACCTTATAGATATTAACGGTCAAGAATGCGGCTACGAACGCAGCGAGAAAACCCTTGGTTCCCATATAGCCGGTTTCAAAAACAGATGTATCTGCTCCGCCAATCGAGACAACATCGTTCGTCACCGATAGCAAGAGCATGCCGCACATGGCACAAACCATGCACGAGGTGGGGTTGAGAGATTTACCCGAAGGCATGCGACGGTTCATCGACATGGCAAGTGAGCTCGCCGTGGTGCCGGCCACCATAATGCCAAGAAGTCCCATGGTATATGCATAGATTTTATTGAAGAAATCCAGCACCTCAGACGGAAGCGTGATGCCTACATAGGCAGGGAGCGTCGAAAGAAGAAGGAACAGGCTCGAGAACAGCACAATTGGCATATTCGAGAGAAAGCCATCCTTAATCGCCACCAGATAAATGTTCCTCGAGATTTTGTCGAAGAGGGGCTGGTGTTTTTCAAGGAATTTGACGATAGCGTCCATAACACATCCTTTCATGATTCCCGGGCACACAACGATTTATCCGGACTCAACCGTCGTCGTCCCCGTTTGTATCCACTTATGTAAGTGAATACGTTCTTGTGCGAAATGTAATATCATTTGCGTGATTTGTCATAACCAATTCTTTTTCCGCTTTGTCGATATGTCAAGAATTCAAATACTTATTCGGTGAACGGTAGTTGATTAATATAATGTTTTCCCAGCTAAAGGCTATTTTTTCCGAGCAATACAATAAGCTTGCAACCGTTCACCGATTGGATATAACATATTGAATATATTGTTGTAACAATATTAGAGACAATGTCACAAGCCTGTCGTTCTAGTCAAAGGAAGTAACAATGCCCAAACGATTACTGAACATGTCCGCATCCGATTTTGCCGCCACGTCACCCATGGATCTAAAACAGGCAATTCTGGCTTCCGAGGGACGTACCATCATGGCGGAAAACGTACCCTCTTCCCAATTTCTCGGCGGCGTTACTAATGCAGAAATCGAACGTGCCGCAGGTGCCGACCTGCTTCTGTTTAACGCGCTCGATGTGTTCGATCCAGTTATTGCCGGTATTCCAGATGATCTCAATGAAAACCCGGTCACTTGGGTGAAGCGAGCATGCGGAAGGCCCATTGGCGTCAATCTGGAGCCAGTTGATAACGAGGCAGAGATGTCTGAATCCCGAACGGAAATCCCCATGGGTCGTCGCGTCTCTCCCAAGACCTTAGAAAAGGCTAACGAACTCGGATTTGATTTTATCTGCCTGACGGGCAACCCTGGAACCGGCGTCTCCAACGATGCAATCGCCCATTCGATTAAACTCTCCAAAGAGCATTTCAATGGCCTGGTCATAGCCGGAAAAATGCATGGAGCGGGCGTTGCGGAACCTGTCATGACGCTCGAAATTGCGCGCAAGTTTGTTGACCTCGGCGTCGATATCCTTCTCGTGCCAGCCCCCTACACCGTCCCTTGCTTCCAAGAAGCAGACCTGCGCGCCATCGTAGACTTTGTACGATCCCACAACGTAGGCAAGTCAATTGAAGAGAAGGTTCTCGTCATGGCGGCGAACGGGACGAGTCAAGACTCCTGCGACAGTGAGACCATTAAGAAAATAGGCCTTGCAGCAAAAGCAGCCGGCGCTGACCTCCAACATATCGGGGACTCCATGAACGGTATTTGCCTGCCCCAGAATATCTTCACGCTCGGACAAGCCCTTCGTGGATACAGGCATCAGATCGTCATGCTGAGCCGCTCTGTGATACGTTAAGGTTACCTTGCCCACGTTACATCCCGACTGAGGCAACCATCAGGTATAACCAACATGCAAACTGAGGCTCTAATGCTCGATACACACGAAAAACGGCCACTCTATTTACAGCTCACCGACGCGCTGCTCAAGCAGATCGTCGATGAATATCAAGCAGACGATAAACTTCCAACAGAAATGGAACTCTGCGACGAATACGCCGTAAGCAGAACAACCGTCCGACTTGCCATGAGTGAGCTGGAGCGTCGTGGAAGTATCTATCGAATCCAAGGTAAGGGGTCGTTTGTTGCACCGAAACGCGTTAGCGAGCTCAATTCACTTTTAGACTTTGACTTTGCAAGCCATTGCGATGGCGTTGATCCAGATGCCATTACCAAACATTTCGGCGGCCTCACATCAGGTCGTCCAATTTCCGTAATGATGCTCCAACAATTTGGATGTCAAAGTCGCGACAAAATTCAGCGTCTTGAATTGACCTACGAACTTGAAGGCAGCTTCATAGGCGCTGATACGTTCTTCATTTCAAAGTCGCGCGTTCCGAATAACCAGTTAGATTTTCAGGCATTTAGCAGAATCATGGACGACTTGTCCAAGTCTATCCAATCTGTTAGGGAAAGCTATAGAGCACGTCAGCTTAGCGATTCCGAAGCCAGTAATTATGGTGTTGCAAAACTTCCGGTCATCGAACTGACTCATTATGCTTACGACTCCGGAGGCAAACTAATCTCAATTGTCTGCCGCACCGTCTTAACTGGGCGAATCCCTTATCAAAACTTTATTTTCAAGTCCTAATGTTCTTTTTCTTTTGTCTCGATCTGTAACACGTAGCCGAGTTTTTAAGTCCTAACCGTTACAGATCGAGACAAACAAGGTAGGCCCCGCCGAATTGTCTCAATCTGTAACATCTGGTTGGTGGTTTCACCCCTACCTGTTACAGGTTGAGACGATTTGATAGTGGAGTCCTTATTTGCGCGTCATATCGCGTAGCGCTGACGCGCTGGTTTCCACAATGACAGGAGGTAAAAGTCCTCCCGCATCACCCGTTGGCAATCCCGTAGCGATAACTAGCAAATAACCTGCGTGTGTTCCTCGATGGCGGCACGATCCTCGGCGGCGATGCCCAGCTCGCACACCACGGCGTCCAAATTGTCCAGGCGGCAGAAGGTGTAGAAGTCGCGCTTGCCGATCTTGCTGGAGTCGGCGATCAGATAGCGCGAGTCGGCCTTGCTAAAGGCGAGCTGCTGGATACGGCCCTCGTCCATGTTGGACGTAGATACGTCACCGTCCAAGATGCCGTTGGCACCGATAAACGCCGCGTCGATGCCCAGCGCACGCAGGGTATCCTCGGCCGTTGGCCCCACAAAAGCGGCAGTGCGGCGACGGTACATACCGCCCACGAGGCACAGGTCGCAGTCCTCGCGCGCCTCGAGCAGGTTAAACACCGAAAGCGAATTGGTCACAATGCGCAGACGAAACGCCGGCAACATCGAGGCCATCTGCTCAACCGTGGTGCCTGTCCCCAAAAAGATGGTCGAGCCTTCCTCGATAAGCTCCACAGAACGGCGCGCAATCTGCAACTTTTCCTCGGCATGCTTCGTGCGCTTTTCGCTGTGCGAATACTCATGGCGCAGCATAGCGTGTGGACGGCCCTGCGCACTGCGGGCTCCGCCGTGCACGCGCTCGATCTCGCCCAGGCTCGCAAGCTCCTCAAGGTCACGGCGGATCGTCATATCCGAGACACCTAACGCATCCGAAATCTCCTTGACCGAGACCGTGCCCTGCTCTTCGAGCAGCTGCCGAACCTTATCCTGTCGCTCCGCTTTAATCACGATGAGTCCTCGCTGTTCCACGCTCACGTCAATTCAAACAGTAACGAACAAATTGTATCAGACCCGTGCGTGTCAAAAATGAACGCCCGTACAGCTCAATCATCACTTTTTTGAGAAAAATACCCCCTGCTTTAGTGGGGTGTAGTGATAATCTCGCCTGTTCGCGCTACAGTTTGTCGGAAATACCTCGATGTTAGGAACCAAATGATCACTTCCGAGCTTTTCGGCACCGCGCCGTGCGGTACCCCCGTTCATCGTTACACCCTCAACGGGCCCGAGATCTGCGTTCGCATTATGGACTATGGCGCCACCGTGCTTGGTGTCGACGTGCCCGACATTCCCGGCAACGTGCGCGATGTGGTGCTGGGCTTCGATAAGCTCGAGGATTACTTTGACAACCCCGCCTGCTTTGGCGCGACCATCGGCCCCGTGGCAAACCGCACCGCGGGCGCCACGATCACCATCGCCGGCACGGACTGGCATATGCCCGCCAACGAGGGCGCCAACAACCTGCACAGCGATCTTGAGCACGGCCTGCATAAACGCGTGTGGGACGTTGAGCTCGACGAGGCCCATAACGCCGTGCGCATGACCACCTCGCTTGAGGATGGCGAGCTGGGCCTGCCCGGCAACCGCACCTTTACGGCCGTGTTTACCGTGACGCGCACCGGCGTCTTTCGCATCGAGTACGGCTGCGAGAGCGACCGCGCCACCTACGTGTCCATGACCAACCACACGTACTTTAACCTTGCCGGTCACAACGCCGGCATGGACTGTGAGCACTTCTTTGTTACCAACGCCGCCCACTACCTGCCCATCAACGAGCAGAACATCCCCACCGGCGAGATTGCTCCGGTCGAGGGCACGCCGTTTGACTTCCGCGAGCTGCGCCCTGTCGCTCCTGGCATGGAAGCCGATGACCCGCAGATTAAGCAGGCCCGTGGCTACGATCACTGCCTGTGCATCGATGGCTATCAGTACGGCCGTAATCTGCGCCGCGCGATGCACGTCGAGGAGATGTGGACCGGTCGTGAGCTGGACTACTACACCACCGCCCCGGGCGTGCAGCTCTACACCGGCAACTGGCTGGGCGACGAACACGCCAAAGACGATGCCAACTACGGTTGGGGCGCCGGCTTTGCCCTCGAGGCCGAAATGTATCCTGACACGCCGCACCATGCGCTGTTCCCCCAGGGCATCGTGGGCCCCGGTCATCCCTACAGCAATGTGATCGAATACCACTTTATGAGGCACTAGGCCCACAACGCGACATATCGCACAGCAACGCCCGCCGGCACACCGCCGACGGGCGTTTTTCATCTTTTGGGCTCTTTTTCGCTGTGACTGTATGAGTGACATATCAAAACTATGCCCATTTACTACGTTTAGCCCGGGATGCTCGACCATGCACCGGTTTTTGTTAAATGCGCGAGCCGTCTACCTGCGGTTTTGTTTTTCTCAAATTCGACATGCTCGGCGATAACCGATCAAACGTAGTAAATGGGCATAGTTTTTGACAGGCGGCATCGCGCGCGTCCCTCGCAAGGGCAAAATGATCCGTTTTCCTCCGTCCCCAAGGGATCAGTTGAACAGATTGTCGATGGGATCGGGGGCGGAACTGGGGAGATAGCGGATTTCTAGCTCTATGCCGAGTTCTTGCAGCTCTTTGAAGGCGGCGATGTCCATATCGTCTACGGCAACGGCAGGCGTTGCAGAGCGTTTGCCCTCCCCTGTCTGCATATGGCCAATGCTGATCTTGGTTATTGGCACACCACCCTTAACCAGCGCGAGCGCATCTGCGGGTGAGGCCACCATGACCAGAATCCATTGACGCGGCGTTGCGGCATGAATGATATCGATGGTCCTTTGCACCGAGAAAAACCGTGTCCAAACGCCTTCTGGCGCCGCCACCCTCATGGGTGCCCATTGGCGCGAATCCGCCGCGATCTCATCGTTGACGATTAGGACAAGGTTGGAACCAGTCGCCTCGTTCCACAGCTCAATGTCTTGCCCGCAAATAAACCGGTCGTCGATGCGTGTGAGAAGAATCTTGGGTTGAGCCATCGCCACCCCATTCTGTTTGAGACCCGTAAGAGCAAGACATCGCGTCTCCAATATTAGTGCATTTAAAGTGAGAAAAGCCGTCAGAACACTTGCGCGGATGTGCGATGTCCCGTATCATAGACAGCCGTTGACGCCTCAGTTGCGTCATCATATGGCCGCCAGCGTAGCTCAGTTGGTAGAGCACCGCTCTCGTAAAGCGGGGGTCACCGGTTCGAGCCCGGTCGCTGGCTCCATTGCACAAGATAGCCGCCTTTGGGCGGCTTTTTTGTTGCTGATTTCGGGCGCGCTTCCGCCAATCCAAGCACAACGCCGCCGGAAACTCTCCTACTCAACAAAAGCCCCGCCAACCGCAATCCCCAAAGGAACCGCGATCAGCGGGGCCCAAGCGCGTTCCTCCAAGGGATAACGCTCGCAAAACGAACAGCTCAGCCGAGCGGCTCGTTACTCCTCCCAGTAAGCGTCTGCAAGCAGCTTAAAGCAGATCTTCTTGACCGGCTGCGCGCCATCGCCCGGGAACTCGAGCGTGGGCATGTGAGGCTCGCCGGCAACAAACAGCGCAAACTTGTCGTCAGCAAGATCGCCGGCGATCGAGGCGTCGGAATCGACCAGATCGTAGTCGTCCTTCTCGTCAAACTCCTGAACCAGCGTCAGGCTGCCCGTGGCAACCTTAAAGGCCTCGCGACCCTCGACGTCGATCTGCAGGTCGTGATAGCGCTGATGCGTCTCATAGTGAGCCTCGGCTTCGGGACGCGTCATGGGAGCCATGACGTTCGCAAAGACCTTGTCGCCCAGAATCGGATGGCTGCCGACCTCGAGCTTCGCCGGATCGTTCTCCTCGAGCCAATCGATCAGCACGTCGAGGCCCTTGAGCATTCCACGGTACTCCTCGATATCGCCCAATGCACCGTAAATCATCTAAATCCCCTCTCGGATCGTTTCTTTGGCGGCTACTCGGCAAACGCATTACCGACGCTGTTGCCACCTACATGCGTCTCGACCAGGGTAAGGTCGGGATTGAACACGACAGTGTCGGCGTCGCGCCCCGGCATAATGCTACTGCACTTGTCGTCGACATGAGCTGGCAACCGATGCCGGGGCCGCAGCACAAGCTCCTACAGCTCGGTCACGACAACGCCGTTGTAAACCTCGTCCCAACGATCCATAACCAAGTGGCCAGTCATGGGATCCATGGCATTGAGCTTGCCGCAGGTGTTGGCGGTACGCAGCACCGTCTCGTCGTCGGCTCCGGCAGCAATCGCATGTGCGAAGCCGGCAATGGTCGAATCGCCAGAGCCCGTAGCGTTAACGGCGGGGATATCGGGGGTCTTGGCGCGGAACGCACGGCCATTGTGGAAGCCAACTGAGCCGGCAGCGCCCATGGATACGACGACCCAGGGGATATCGGAGAAGCGGGCGTCAGAGGCGAGCGCGGAACGGAGCTCGTCCACATCGTCGGTGGTAAAGCTCGTGCCCAGAAGGCCGTTAATTTCGGTCAGGTTAGGCTTAACCAGCTCAGGCTTGACCTCGGACTTGAGCGCAGCCTCAAGCGAGGCACTCGAGGTATCGAGCAGCACCTTGGCGCCGGCGTTCTCGGCAATGCCCGTGATCTTGGCGTAGTAGTCCGCCTCGACGCCGCGGGGCAGCGAACCCGAGATGGTAACGACATCGGCCTTGCTCGCAAGCTCGGCGAACTTGGCGGTAAAGGCATCGAGCTCCTCGGGGGCAATCGTCGGGCCGCTCTCGAGCAACTCGGTCTGGTTGCCAGCATGAAGGATATTGAGACAGATGCGAGTCTCGCCCTTGATGGGCACAAAATCATTCTTAATGCCGTTGGCATCCATGAGCTCGGCCATATAGGCGCCCATATGACCACCAAGCAGGCCGGTTGCCACGACATCGTCGCCCAGCTGGCCCAGGACGCGGGCCACGTTGAGGCCCTTACCGCCGGCGGTCTTTTCGGGCGTCACGCGGTTGACGTCGTCGATAATGAGCTCATCGAGCTGATAGCGCGTATCGACGGACGGGTTCATCGTAACGGTGAGGATCATTTCTAGCTCCTTATCTCGCAGGCTCCTTATGCCTTGCAAAACGAATTGGCTACATGCGACTACAGAATCTCAATCGTGAACGAGCGAACGACGGTCTCCTTGGGCTTGGCAACAAGGCAGCCGCGCTTATGCTCAAGTACGTCGTCCTCATCGGAACAGGTCGAGAGGCCACCCCAGGGTTCAACTGCCACAAAATCGCCCTCGGGCTTACTCCACACGATGAGATACGGGAAGCCCTCAAAGCTCAGGTGGACGCCCTTGTCCTCCCCCTTCTTAGAAAGCGTGACCTGACGGCTCTCGAGCACGTCAAAGATGGTCTCCGCAAAATCGAAGAGCTCGTGCGACAGGGGCAGCGTCTTTCCCACCATGGGGTTCTTGGAGCGGTTTGCCACGTCAATCAATCCAGTCGAGGGAACGGCGGTGCAGAGCTCCGCAGCCTCGTCCTTCTCAAAGCGCAGCTCGTAGTCCGTATAGGCCTCGCCCTCATCGAGCGGACACCTAAAGCCGGGATGACCGCCAATAAAGAACGGCATGTCCTCGGTGCCCTCGTTGGTGACCTCGTAGGAAACGCGCACGGCAGCGTCCTCGAGCGTATAGCGGGAGACAAGCTTAAACGGATACGGATAATCGCTCAGCAGCGCGGCGTTATCCTCCGAAGCCAGGCACATCGCCAGCTCGTTCTCGCTCTGGCTCAGCAGCTTCCACTCCTGTTTGCGCGCAAACCCATGGCGAGCGAGCTTCACATGATGCCCGGCAAACGTCATAGCGTTACCATCGCGCAGGCCTCCGCAAATCGGAAAGCAGACCGGCGCCTGGCCGGACCACACCGCGGGATCACCCTGCCACAGATACTCGCGACCTCCGGCCTCGATCGAGGTAAACGAACCACCAGCCGTGGACACCTTAATAGAAATCGAATCGTTGGAGAGAGCGTATTCCATTGCCCATCCTTTCGAACAACTGCTTTTTGCTCGCAAGTACCCGTCACGGCCCTAACCAAAGGACAAACCCGCACGTTCATCGATGCGTCCGGTATCCCAGCCATGTAACGGGGTACCATACAGACATTGATGCAATTACAGCTGAAAGGCCTTCTTATGCGAACCATCATCCTTTATGCCTCACGCCACCACGGCAATACGAAAAAGCTCGTGGACGCCATCGTCGAGGCGCACCCCGAAATCGATACTCTCGACGTGAAGTCACTCGGGAAAAACGAGTACCCCGACCTGCACGAATATCATCTGATCGGCGTCGCCACGGGCATCTATTACTCCGAGATCGACAAGGACATGGCACGAGTGCTCACGAACGTGCTGCAGCCGCAGGACAAGGTGTTTGGCCTTATGACCTATGGCGGCAAAAACAAGTGGTACGGCAAGGATATCGATGGCATCTGCCGCATGAGGCAGGCCATCTTTATGGGTGTCTACGGTTGCCCCGGCTTTGATACGTGGGGGCCGTTCAAACTCACCGGCGGTGTCCAAAAGGGGCACCCGACCGCTGAAGAAATTAAGGGCGCCGTCGACTTCTTCGACAAGATCGAAGACGAGTACGGCGACATCATCGTCGAAGAGTATGCCAAGCGCGAGAAGCGCCTAGCCTACGAGAAGGAGCATCCTGCAGGAGGCCTGGTGGCCGGCGTCAAGCGCACGGCAAAGAAGATCGCTAACAAGCTGTAACTGTAAAGGTGCTTTTGAGCGTTTAACCCATACGGCGGGTCCGAGCAGATTCGGGCCCGCCGTCTTTTTCTATCGTTACTCGGTAAAGGCGTTGCCGACGCTCTGGCCGCCAACATACGTCTCGACGAGGGTGAGCTCATGGTCGAACACGACAAAGTCGGCGTCGCGACCCGGCATGATGCTGCCGCACTTATCCTCGATGTGTGCAGAGCGAGCCGGCACCTCGGTTGCCATGCGGATGGCGATATCGGCGCTGGCGATGCCCCAGTCGACGATGTTCTTGACGCCCTGGGCAAGCGTGAGCACCGAGCCGGCAATGCTCTTGCCGTCGGCGAGCCAGCACAGGTTGTCCTTCATGATGACGTCCATGCCGCCGCTGGTGTAGCTGCCCTCGGGCATGCCGCCGCAGCCAAGGCAGTCGGTGATGAGCACCGTGTGCTGCCAGCCCTTTGCCTGCAGCAGTGCCTTGATGGCGGCAGGGTTCACGTGCTTGCCGTCACAGATGATCTCGGCATAGGTCTCGGGCGTGGACATGGCGGCACCCACGACACCGGGCTCACGGTGATGCAGCCCGCGCTGGCCGTTATAGGTATGCGTAAAGCAGCTGGCACCGGCGTTGATGGCGGCGATGCACTCATCGTAGGTGGCGTCGGAGTGACCGATGCTGGTCACGACGCCCTTCGCGTTGAGAGCGGCAGCATAGGCGGCAGCACCATCGCGCTCGGCAGCCATGGCGCTCTTAACGATGCGACCACCCGCAGCCTCCTGCCACTGGTCGAAGACCTCCTCGGAGGGATCGATAAGATAAGCGGGGTTCTGCGCGCCCACGTGCTTCATGGTAAAGAAGGGGCCCTCCAGGTAGATACCCTGAATGCGAGCACCGCAGAAGTCAGGACCGCGGCCCTCGTCAGCCTGGGCGATGGCGGCGCAGGCATCCTTGATCTGCTCGACGCCATCGGTGAACGTCGTGGGCAGCCAGCTGGTGGTACCACGACGAGCGAGCTCGGTCGAGCTGATATCGATACCCTCAGGGTCGTTATCGGTAGTCGAATGGTTATAGAAGCCATGGATGTGGGTGTCGACCATGCCCGGCGCGATCCACGATCCCGTGTAGTCCTTGATCTCGCAGGAGGGCTCGTCGGCCTGCCAGGCGCCAAAGACGCCATCCTCGACCATAAGATAGCCGCCCAGCTGCGGGCCTGCCGGCAAGAAGAACTTGTCAGCCTTAATTGCGTATGTGCTCATATGCACTCCTTGCTTCTTGAAGCAGTTGACCGTGATGATACTTATACCCGGTCCATGTAAAAACAAAAAGCGCCCGCCCGCCGTTATGAGCGGACGGGCGCCCTTACAGGGGGACGCGATTAAGCGGTGAAGGGGTGAATCGTCACGCCCTTAACTACGCGGTTGACCGTGCCGGTGGGGCTCGGCGTATCGGGCGTGTTGCCCACGCGCACGGAGTTGAGCAGGCTGATAGCCTGGGCAAACATCACGAACGGCAGAGCAAGGTAGCCCTCGGGAAGCGCCTCGTAGCCCTTAAAGGTGAAGGACTCACCCTCATAGACGGTGGCACCTTCCTGCTGAACGGCGACGGTGTGCTGAGCAATATCGTCGCCACCGATCTCATTGAGGATGTCGATGTCGTACTGACGGGTGTAGGCGTCGTTGTTGACGAACACGAAGACGAGCGTCTTATCGTCGACGAAGGACTTGGGTCCGTGACGATAGCCCATGGAGGTGTCGTAGGAAGTAGCGACCAGACCGTGAGCAAGCTCGAGGATCTTGAGCTGGCTCTCCTGGGCAAGGCCACCGAAGGAGCCAGAACCCAAGTAGGTCACGCGGTTGAAGTCGCCAGCCAGGTAATCGGCGACCTCGGACTCGCGAGCGATAACCTCCTCGCCCATCTTGGCGATGGTCTCGACCCACTCGGCCTTCTGCTCGTCAGAGGCAGTGTCGAAAATAAGGGTGGAGAGCAGGGTCATGCAGGAATAAGAACCGGTCATGGCGAAGCCCTTGTCGTTGGCGCGCGGAATGAGCAGCGTCAGCGCGTTAGGATCATCGGCAGACTCGACGGCGAGCTTGCCCTCGGGAGCGCAGGTGATGTTGAGGAACTTGACGTTGTGGACAAGCTCCTTGGCAACGGCGACGGCGGCAAGGCTCTCGGGGCTGTTGCCAGAACGGGCAAAGGAAACCACGAGCGTGGGATCCTCGGCGCGCAGGAAGTCGCGCGGAGCGCTCACGATGTCGGTCGTGGCGATGGGCTTAAAGTCGTAGAGATCAGTGTTGCCGGCGTGACGCAGGTACGGGGCGCAGGTATCGCCAACGTAGTCGGACGTACCGGCACCGGTGAAGACAACGGACAGACGGCCCTCGCCCATAGCGCGAGCCTCGGCCAGAAAGGCCTCGATGGCCTCCTTGTTCTCGCGGTAGATGTTGAGCGTATCACGCCAAAGCTCGGGCTGCTGAGCAATCTCGGCCGTGGTGATCTGGGCGCCGAGCTCGGTGAGCTCCTCGACACTCTTCTCGAACATTTCTAATACCTCTCTCTAGAAGTAAACCTCTGACGTGCAATTATACACTTCGGTTGGTTATCTGGTAGTAACCAGTTGACTGCAAAGAATCAACACAACGAAACAGACGCATCACTAATCGGTGCGCTGGTGATAAACCTTGTACTTAAACTGGTCGGCACGAGCAACCGAGAGCGTATACTCCACGACCTCGTTTGACTCGTTATACGTGGTTCTGATCAAATCGAGCACAGGCGAGCCCTCGACAATTCCCAAAAGGTGGGCATCGGTGGGACGGGCTATGCTCGCATAGAACTCCTCTTCGGCAACACGTATCTTTTGCTGAAAGTCTTGCTCAATCACATCGTAAAGCGGCTTACGCTCCAGCAGCGGTCGCTTTAGGGACAGAAATTGACGAACCGGTAGATAGCTACGTTCGACCATCATGGGCATATTGTCGGCGGAACGAAGGCGCTTGAGCTTAAAGATACGGTCGCCGATGCGACACCCCATATGCTCGGCCAGATTCTTATCGGCCTCCATCTCGCAAAACTCGAGAATCGTGGTCTCTGGATCGCGACCCATCGCCCGCATTTGCTCGGTAAAGCTGTAGGACTGCGTAAGATTGGTTGCCTTTGCCGAACGGTCGGTCACAAAGGTGCCGCGACCGTGCTGCCGAACCACCAGTCCCAAGCGTTCCAGCTCTTGTAGAGCTAGGCGTACTGTGGTGCGCGAGAGACCATAGCGCTCCGAAAGTTCGCGCTCGGAAGGAATCATGTCACCGGCATGATATTCATGGTCAATCTTTTCGGTCAGAATATCGACCAGCTGATCGTAAAGGGGCTGTTTGCGCGCTCCGATCGCCATCCTATCCTCCCTTTTGCTCGAATTCGGCTAACTACCTAGGGTGTTAAGCATTATCGGTCTGCAACACCCGACTCATCAAGAAAACAAAAGCCGCGCGCTCTTTCGAGCACGCGGCTTTTAACATACACATGGCTTAAGGGGTCGGGGTGTGAGCCGCGTAGGGACACACCCCTCAAGCTAGAGCCTTACCAGATGCTCGGCCAGAGACCAAGCGGGCCAGCGCCCAGGATGCCAAGGACGAAGAGCAGCAGAATGCCCTTGGTCGGGGTCCAGCTGTGCTTAGCGAACATGTAGTAAAGCAGCAGCGTAAGCATAAGCGGGACGAGCTTCGGGACGATGGTGTTGAGGGTGTCGGCAACAGAGAAGTTGACCGGATCCTCGGTGACGGTGCCGTAGGTAACGGACTCCATGCCGTTGCCCAGATCGGTGACGCCGCACTCGACAGCGTTGCCGTCGGCATCGGAAGCGGTGAGGGCGTTGCCGTCCTCATCGGTCATGGCGATGGTACCGGCCTCAGCGGTCTCGGTATCGATACCCTCCATACCGGTGAAGTTCTCGGCCTCCTTCTCGGAGACGATCACGGTAGTAGCGGAGAGGCCACGGGTGGTGCCGTTGGGGATCTGGAGGTTGATCTGGGTGCCACCCATGGTGACGACCAGGCAACCGACGACGAAGACGCCCATGATGGAAGCGGCACGCGTGAAGGCCTGCATGTTGGCGGTCAGAGCGTCAATAGCGCTGGTGCCAAGCTTGTAGGACCAGTTCATGAGCCAGAAGCGCAGAGCGAACTGGACGACGTTGAAGATCACCAGGAAGATGATCGGTGCAGCGGCGTTACCGTTGATGGCCATGTTAGAGGTGATGCCGGCCGTGATAGGCACAAGCGTCAGCCAGAACAGGGCGTCACCGATACCACCGAGCGGGCCCATTGCGGCGACGCGGACGGCGCGGATCGTGGGGATGTCAACCTTGTTCTGCTCGAGCGAAAGCACGATGCCCATAACAAAGGTGACAAGGAACGGGTGGGTGTTGAAGAACTCCAGGTTGTGGCTCATGGAAGCCGCGAGGTCGTTCTTGTTGGTGTGGATCTTCTCCAGACCGGGGATGATGGAGTAAAGCCAGCCAGCGGCCTGCATGCGCTCGTAGTTGAACGATGCCTGCAGGAAGCAGGAGCGCCAAGCCATCTTGTTGAGGGTCTTCTGGTCGAGCTGCGGAGCAGGAGTGAGATCCTCGTAGTGCTCCGGGATCACATACTCATTAGATGCCATCTTCGAAGTCACCTCCGTCAGAAACAGCTGCACCCTTCAGCTCGGTCTGCTGCTGGAAGTCCCAGAAAGCGATGCCGAAGCCGATGAGAGCGAGGATGAGCAGAGCAGGGGTTGCCAGCGAATCGTTGGCAACGGTGATGAGCGCGAGGCCAAAGCCCATGAGGAAGAAGCCCCACATATCGCGGTTCATCATAACCTTGAGCAGGACGGCGAAGCCGACGAAGCGCATCATGCCGCCTGCAGCGGACAGACCGGTCTGCAGCCAAGTCGGGATGGCAGAAGCGATGGTCTGACCGATGGTAGCGCCAGCGATGAAGAACAGGGTGACGACGACAGCGAAGATCAGGCCGAGCAGAGCCATGGCGAAGTAGTTCAGGCGCTCGATGCCCTTGGTGTCCGCGTTGTGAGCCATGTTATCGGCCGTGGACATAAGCGGGGACATAAGCGTGAAGACCAGGGTAACGCCAAGCTGGCCAAGCAGAGCGAACGGAATGGCGAGGCCGACTGCCGCGTTGGGCTCGAGGCCCGTGGCGATAGCGAGAATGGCTGCCATGATGCCGCCGATGACGGCGTTAGGCGGCTGAGCGCCTCCGATCGGCATGTTGCCGATCGTCATGAGCTGATAGGTACCACCCACGAGAAGACCGGTGTTGAGGTCGCCAAGGATAAGACCGATGACGGCGCCGGTGACGATGGGCTGATAGAGAGACTCGAGGAAGTCAAACTGGTCGATTGCCGCGATGAACGTGACGACGAAGACCAGAGCGATCTGGATGATCGAGTATTCCATCTTGCTCCTCCTTTCAAAATGTATGTACGCACTTTGGATTTCACGTACAGAACGTCAGGGTTTCACTCCTGACAACGTGGATCACGAGGATTACGAGAAGAGCTTGCTCGTGTCCTCAACAGGCGTGCTCGGAACGCGCCTGATCTCCAACTCCACCCCCAATTCCTGCAGCTCTTTAAACGCAGCGACATCCTCGTCGTTAACTGCGACGGAGGTGGCGACTTGGCGCTTTCCTTCCGACATGTGCATGTTGCCGATGTTTACCTTCTTTATAGGCACACCGCCCTTGACGAGCGTAAGCACGTCTTCCGGTGTTTCGGCCACGATGAAGATCTTCTGGCGCGGGCTCGCCTTGCCAATGACGTCGATGGTCTTCTGCAGAGAGAAGAAACGCGTAGCGACGCCGGCGGGAGCGGCCATCTTCATGAGGTTCTGGCGCATGGTGTTGGACGCCACGTCGTCGTTGGCGACGAGGATGAGGTTGGAGCCCAGGGTGGAGTTCCACTGGGTGGCAACCTGACCATGAACCAGTCGGTTATCGATGCGGGTAAGAAGAATGTTGGGTTCTGCCATGTTGATCAGCTTCCTTTCGTTATTTGCTGACGACAGTTACTTGATCTCCTGAATCGCGTAACGCGAAACATCTACGACGGCTCCGGATCGGACTTTGATCTGGACCTTCTCGCCTTCGATGCCTTTGACGGTTCCGTAGATACCGCCGGCGAAAAGAACCTCTTGACCCGGCTTGAGCTCGGTGTGCAGCTCCTTGAAGTACTTCTGCTTCTTCTTCATGTTGATTTGCGACCAGATGGTGTAAATCAAGCCCATGATGACAAGCAGGCCTAAAAGGGCAACCGAGGAGCTCAGGACGTTGGCTCCGAAATCGGCCATTAGATGCCGTCCTCGTCGCCGAAGATATCCTCTTCCTCGGAGCCGGCAACGGATGCGACCGTCTGGGCGGTGACGCCCGTCTGGCCAACGGTCACGGCCTGCTCGCCAAGCTCGGCGAGCGTGGCGTTACCGCGGAGGAACAGAAGCTCAATAACCATGGGAAGGTTGGTGCCAGTCAGAACCTCGACGTTGTCGACATCCTGGGCAATCATCATCGACTGGTTGAACGGGGTGCCGCCAAGCAGGTCGGTAAAGACGAGCACGCCATCGCACTCCTCGCGCATGGCGGTAATAGCGGCGCGGAGATCCTCACCGTAGGAAGCAGCCTGGTCGCCCTCAAAAGGAACGACGGTAAAAGCGGGCTGGTCGCCGGCAACCATAGCGATAGCGCTAGCTAGGCCGGGTGCGAACTGTCCATGACCGGTAAGAATAAAGCCAACCATTCAAATTTCCCTTCCGAAGGTGTGTACAATCTGAGTCCGATGATTTTCGGAAGCCAGCGGGCGCTCGCCCTTAAAGCTTCTTAGAAAGCGTTCTTTGAAGACCAGTGGTTTCTAAACTGGTAGTAACCACGTGACGTGTTGTTGTCACTATATCACCCCAGAAGAGGTCGCTTTCGTTGATTCATACGGTAAAACGTTTTTGCGCCGCTCACGGTGATATTTCGACCGTTTACCGGTCGTTAACACTTCTACCTGCGGTTTTGAAACCGTTCCGAAACGCTTTGGCAAAAAATCGGAACTTTTCCTGTCCCTAAACAACGCAGGGCGGCTAAAAATAGCGTGTAGAAAAACTGCAGGTCATTGTGAAGATATGTGAATTGGTCTTTTTGATTTAATACCAGTTAGAACCAGTTTTGAGATTATCGGTGAACGGTAGTTTTCGACCGTTCACCGGTTACTTGCAATCGTTTGCAGTTGTTTTCCCATATGAATCGGGGAAACCCGATGAAGCACTTGTGCGATCACGGGAAGTTTTGGCATTTGTCCTCATCCCCGCGCGCCAAACTCCAGCATCCAAAATGAGATAATAGCTCACGCTAATCGTTTTCAATCATTACTTACTCATTATCCGTAATTATTTATCGTTTATCGTTAATTCTGATATGATACAAGTATCATACAAAACGCCGATTGGAGGGGTTATGGTCCATCGAAACGCATCTATATCGAATGAAACCATCAGCCGCGAACAGACGATAGCCAAACTGAGGAAGCTCGCTCGCATCTGCAAATGGGCCACGATCTGCATTACCACCGCGCTCGCTCTGGGACTTCTCGCAGTCATTGCGATTGACCTTCTACTCGTATTGCCTAGCCTCTCCCAAGGGTCGTGTCTCCAATCCGTAGAACTTCAAGGCGGCGAAGGGCCGTGCCTTGCTATCGTCGGTACCGATGCGCAGGCCCCACTTATGCTCGTCGCACACGATGGTCACACTGCCATAGGGAGCCTCTTGATGACATGCCTTGCGCTTACCATCGCGCTAAGCGTGCGCAGGCTTTTCTTCAACATTGAAAAGGAAGGCAGGCCCTTTGACCTTGAATGTAACCACACACTTCGTCGAGTAGGACATTTATTCCTTATCGGCGGCGTTGCCGTGAGGCTTCTTGGTGCCGTAATCACGGGAATGATACTCTCAGGATTTGGTGGCAGCTTTACGGATGCGTTCGCCGGCCAGTTATTCGAGCCCTCCATGCTCTTTGCAGGCCTCATTATTTGCCTGATTGCCAGCATCTTCCGCTACGGGTATATCCTGCAAAAACAAGATGACGAGTTGCTCTAGGGGGAATCCATGATTATTCTGCGGCTTGACCGCATGCTCGCCGAACGCAAGATCTCGTCCAAAGAACTTGCAGAATGCGTGGGCATCTCCCAGGTCAATATGTCACGCATTAAGACGGGCAAGGTTTCTGCCATACGTTTTTCAACTCTTGACGCGATATGCCGTGCACTCGACTGCCAACCGGGCGATGTGCTGGAATATATGCCTGACGATGAAGCCAATAATCTTTTTGGACTTAAAGATTCATAGGCATAATTTAACCACCTGCGCCTAAACGCAAATAGCCCGCTAGAACAACATCCGTTCTAGCGGGCTATTCAGATATTTCGGCTACGCGCTCGGTGGCTCAGACAAATCTTTACGCAAACAGGCCGTAGATGCTGATGTTGGCCTTGGCGTAGAGGCCGTTAGCATACTCGGTCCACTTGGAGCTGGCGCTCGAGGCCTGCGAAGAGTACTGCTGGTAGGCGGTGTAATAGGCGGTCATGGCCTGCTTATAGGTTGCGCTATCGGCCGTAAAGGCATCGTCGGCAAAGGCCTTGGCGTAGGTGCTGTCGGCATCCTTCCAGGTGCCCTTCTCGCTATCCCACTCGTCGCCGGCAAGGTTGATGATGTAGTCGGCGTAGTCCTTGCTCGCGGTCTCCTCGTTGCCGTCAGCAGGCTCGGTCGGGGCGGTCGGCATGCTTGCGGAGCTATCGCCCACCTTCTTCTTGTAGAGCTTCTGCAGCGTCGCGGACTGGCGGACAATCTGCTTGGCCTGGTCCTTGGACACGCCATACTGCGTGGCCATGGTCTTGTAGTCCGAGGTGCCGATGGAATCCTCGGCGTACTTCTTCATTTCCTTGGAAGAGACGGTAATGCCCTCGTCCTCGGCAGCATCGAGCAGGATCTTGTTGCGCACGTAGGACAGGATGACGTCGGCGGAAGGAGCGGTATAGTTGCCGTCGTCGTCCTTGACGGTGTCGAGGCTGTACTGGCTCTCGATGGCCTCGCGCGCGGTGATGTCACTCTTCTTGCCGTTGTAGCTATAGCTTGCCACGGTCGAATCGAGCTGATCCTCGGTCAGGGTCGACGAGCCGACACCCTTGCCGCCAAAGCCGCCATTGCCAATAAAGAAGCCAACCACGGCAGCGATCACGACGGCAACCACAAAGGCGGCAATCATCGTCTTCTTATGCTTGGATGCATGGTCGTCTTCGTCGGAACCCAGGATATCGTCGTCCTCATCCTGGGCCTCGGGCATCAGATTCTCGTCAGCGGCATCCGCGGCAATCTGAGCCTCCAGTCGGGCGTCCTCCTCCTCGGCCGTCGTGCCGGCGGCAATGTGCTCGGCAGACGTACCGGCGACCAGATCGATCTTCTCGTCCTCGTCACCGTCGGGGCCTTCGCCGCGCTCGATGATCTGGATGCCGTCGATCTCGTCCTTCTCGTCCTTCTTTTGAATCAGACCCATATCAGTTACTCCTTGTTAGGAAACATAGTCTTCAATAGAATACGCCCGACAGAGTGCCGGGCGTATTGATTCTTAGGTTATACGCAAACACTTAAGTACTATTTAGGCGTTTGCAGCGTGCATACCTTAGGCCAGGTGCGCGATAACGGCATCGGCAAAGGCCTGCGTGCCCACGGCGCCCTCGACGGAGCCGGTCTGGGCACGACGCACGTCACCGGTAACCTGCTCGCCCTCGTCGAGCGTGGCAGAGACGGCGGCGCGAATGCGATTGGCAGCGTCGTTCTCGCCCAGGTGATCGAGCATCATCGCAGCAGAGAGGATCTCGGCCGTGGGGTTGGCGATATCCTGGCCAGCGATATCGGGCGCGGAGCCGTGCGTTGCCTCGAAGATGGCGCAGTCAGCACCGATGTTGGAGCCGGGGGCCATGCCTAAGCCGCCTACCAGGCCGGCGCACAGGTCGCTCACGATGTCGCCGTACAGGTTGGGCAGCACCAGGACATCGAAGTCGTTGGGATTCTGGACCAGGCCCATGCAGGTAGCGTCGACGATCTTGTCGTTGAACTCGATATCGGGATAGTTGGCGGCCACCTCGCGCGCAACGCGCAGGAACAGGCCATCGGTCGCCTTCATGATGTTAGCCTTATGCACGGCCGTCACCTTTTTGCGGCCGCAGCGGCGGGCGTACTCAAAGGCGTACTCCACAATGCGGCGGCTCTTGGCGATGGAGATGGGCTTGATCGAGATAGCGGAATCGGCAGCGAAGGTCTTCTGGCCCGAGCGCTCGACAAGCTGTGAGAGCTCCTCGACCTCGGCAGCGCCCTCATCGAACTCGATCCCGGCGTAGAGGTCCTCGGTGTTCTCACGCACGATGACCAGGTCGACGTCGCGGAAGCGCGAGCCGTCGCCCGGCTGCGACAGGCAGGGGCGCACGCAGGCGTACAGGTCGAAGTGCTTGCGCAGGGCCACGTTAACGCTGCGGAAACCCGTGCCGACCGGCGTGGTGATGGGGCCCTTGATGGCAACCTTGGTCTCGGCGACCGCATCGAGCACGTGCTGGGGCAGCGGCGTGCCAAACTCGTCCATGACGCCGGCACCTGCCTCCTGGACGTTCCAGTTGATCTGGACACCGGTGGCCTCGACCACGCGGCGCATGGCCTGCGTAATCTCGGGACCGATACCGTCACCGGGAATCAGGACTACATCGTGCGCCATAATCTGTTACTCCTCGTCTTCGGCGTCGTCAGATTTTTTAACGCTAGCACGCTTCTTCTTTTTGGAGAGATCCAGACCAAAACGTTTAACAAGCATTTCGCAAATCTCGCTCGAACGGGCCTTGAGATAGCTGCCCTTGCCGTTCTCGGCGTCGAACTTAAGGCGCAGCGCAAGCTTCTCGGCGACCTCGGCGTCGATCTCGCCCTGGCCAAACTCGTACAGGCAACCGAGTATATCGCGATACTCAAGGTCGCCGTGGTAGCACTGGATGGCCTCGTCTAGGATGGGCCAAGCCTCGCGTGAACGCTCAGCACTCGTGGCGCCCCACACGCACAGCAGGCGGAAGGCGGCATAGCGCAGCGTGGAGGAAATCTCGTCGAACAGTGCGGTCTCGGCGCCCTCAAAGGCATCGCCCAGCTGCTCGGGGCAGGTGGTGGCGAGCGCCGTCAGGGCATCGAGGGCCTCCCAGCGGGTCTGCGCCTCGGGGCGGTCGAGCGCCTCGATCAGCGCGGGCACGCAGGGCACGACGCGCTGCGGATCGCGCTCGGCAAGCAGGTGCAGCACGCGGGCGGCAAACTGGCGGATACGGCGCGTGGGGCAGCCGAGCTCCTGGACCAGGCGGTCGACGGCGTTCTCGTTCTCCTCTGCCAGCTGGAGCTGTGCCAGCTCCTCGTCGGTGAGCTGTTCGTCTTTGTTTTCTGCCATAGTTACCTCTTCTTACTATTTCTTAGCGTGCTTGCCAGCACTCTTGCTGTCATCGGTGACCGAGATGAGCTGTCGGTCGGCCGCGCCATTGCGACGCGCACGGCGGCGCTCCTCGGCGTCGCCCGCGTCGGCGGCGGCGCGATGGGCCTTGTTGACGTTAAAGACCTCGTCGTGCTTGCGCCACGGACCGACGGACTCGCCAAAGCTCATCTTAAGGCCGGCGATAAAGCCGCCGAGCCAGCCGATCGGCGCAAACTGCACCAGCGGGAACAGCGAGAACACCCAGGTCAGCAGGACGACTGCCGCCGCTCCCACAAAGTTGGCAATCCAATAGTCGCGCTTGGTGATGACGCGTTTTTCGCACGCCCACTGGCCGCACAAAAAGCCGATGTAGATCGCAAAGATAAAGAGCACCAGCGCGAGCACCACGAACGTCCAGTTCATGGGCGCTACTCCCCGTGATGGTGGCCGCAGCAGCACTCGTGGCCGTCGTCATGGCCGTGGCCGCCGCAGCACTCGTGGTCCTCACCGTGATGGTGACCGCAACCGCACTCATGGTCGTCGCCGTGCTCGCCGCAACCGCAGCCTTCCTCGTGAGCACCGTGCTCCTCGGGACGATACTGCGACCAGTCCAGACCGGCGGCGATGGCGTCGGCCTCCTCCTTATAGAGAACCGTGACGGCCTGGGTGCCCAGCTTGGCACCACCGATGGCATCAAGCATGTCGTAGAGCGTAAAGGCCACGTCGGCGCCGGGCAGCGCAAGCTCGCGGTCGTCGGCGTAGGCGAGCGCCAGACGCAGGTCCTTAATGAAGTGCTCGACCATAAAGCCGGGCTTGTAGTCGCCGTCGAGCGCCTTGGGCGCCAGGCTCTCCATGGCGCCGGACTTACCGGTGCCGCCCAGGATCATCTGTCGGGTCTTCTCCACGTCAAGGCCGCTCAGCTCGGCAAATGCCATGGCGTCTGCCATGCCAACCATGCAGGCGCCCAGCGACACCTGGTTGGCGAGCTTGGCAGCCTGGCCCTTGCCGGCGCCGTCGAAGCAGCAGATGGTTGCCGCAAAGGTGGAAAGGATATCGCGGACCGGCGCGATGTCGTTCTCGGTAGCGCCCACGATAGCCGTGAGCGTACCGGCGATAGCGCCCGACTCGCCGCCGGTGACGGGGCAGTCAAACGCCATGCGACCAGAAACCTGGGCGGCCTCGGCAATGTCACGGGCGAGCTCGGGCGAGCTCGTGGTGAGGTCGATCAAGACCGCGCCGGGCTTAGTGCACGCGAGCAGGCCGTCGCCCGCCAGGTAGAGCTCCTCGACCTCGGAGGGATAGCCCACCATGGTAAAGACGACGTCGGCGTTCGCCACGGCATCTGCCGGCGTATCGGCCCAGACAGCGCCGCGCTCGATAAGCGCGGCGGCCTTGGACTTGGTGCGGTTGTTGACCGTGACGGGATAGCCGGCATCCAGGATGTGGCCGGCGATGGGGGCACCCATGATTCCGGTGCCGATAAATGCGACGGAGAGCTTGTTTGCCATGAAACCTTTCCTTTTGGGTTGGGTGTTGTTACCAGGTTAAATACTCGGTGCCAGCGTTTCGGCCGTGACTTGAGGGCACTTGCAGCCGCAGCGCCTGTCTACTCACCGCGCACACGGCGTGCGATGCGGTCGGAAAGCGAGGCTTTCTCGGCACGGTTCTTGCCCCAAAACGCGCAAGCCACCATGCCGGGGCCCACGTGCGAGCCGATGGTGGGACCGACGGAACTACGGATGATGGTGACGTCGGCGCAGCCTTCCTCCTTGCGGATGGCGGCCTCGAGCCAATCACCGTCCTTCTCGGCATCGGCCGTCATAATGGCGATGGGCATGGTGCGATCGGGCACGTAGTTCTCGCGGAACGACTTGAGGATGGACTTGAGCGCCTTCTTGCGGCCGCGGTTGACGCCGATCAGCGACAGCGAGCCGGCCAGGTCGTAGGAGAGCTCGGGCTTGACGTCGAGCTTTGCCGTGAGCTGTGCCGCCGCGGGCGGAATGCGGCCGCCGGCAGCCAGCGCGTCAAAGCTCTCGAGCGTAAAGTAGCCGTGGACATAGGTCTTTGCCTCGTTTGCCCAATCGACCAGCTGCTTGGCGGTCAGTCCCGCCGAGCGTTGACGGACGGCCTCGAGCGCCAAGAGCGCGCCGGTCGCGCAGGGCAGAGCGTTGTCGACCACGTAGAGCTCAAAGTTGGGATACTCGGCGCGCACGGCATCTGCCGCCTGGCACGCGGAGTTGTAGCTCGACGACAGCGCCGAGGTAAAGCACAGGTAGACCGTGGGCGTGCCTTCTTTGGCGCACTCGGTAAAGAACTCGATATAGCGACCGAGCGACACGGCGGAGGTAGACACGCGAGCGCCGGCGCGCATGCGGTCGTAGAACTCCTTAGGGCTCATGCTCGACCAGATATCGTCCGTGCGCTCCTCGCCATCGATAATGAAGGGGAAACCCAGGATATCGACATCGAGGTTCGCGGCGACCTCGGGGCTAAAGTCGCAGCAGGTATCGACGACGATGCGGCAGCGGTCAGAATGGCCGGTAGATGCAGCCTTGTCCATCAAAGCGACTCCTTACGTAAAAAGGCGGCCATCCGCATGGGATGGCCGCCGGCCGTTAACTCATGCAAGTTAACGTATTTTACTCGTCAAGTGTTTCGATGCGGGGCTTGATGATGCCATATCCACCATTCTTACGGTGATACACCACATTGATGAGGCCAGTCGTCGCGTTCTCGAACACGTAGAAGTCGTGGCCGAGCAGATCGGTCTGCACCAGTGCCTGCTCCTCAGTCATCGGGGTGACATCGATGACCTTCTCGCGGACGAGCAGGTCGTCCTCCTCCTCGGGCAGCAGCAGGTCGGCCAGATCCTCGACGCGCTCGACCGGTGCGACATCCGCCGCGCTGGCACCGCCCTGGCGGTTGTCCACGACCTTGGTCTTGAACTTGCGCAGCTGGCGGGTGACCTTATCGGCGGAGAGGTCGATGGCGGCGTACATATCTGCACCGTGCTCGGCAACGCGAATCACCGAACCGCGGGCACGAACCGTAACCTCGACGATTGCCGGGTTGGGGTTCGAGGGGTTCTTCTCATAACGAAGTACAACGTCGACTGTCATGGGCTCGATATCGAAAACCTTGAGCGCCTCGCCGATCTTCTCATCCACATGCGCACGCAGAGCATCGGTTACCGTCGTCTTGCGTCCAGAAACCTTGATATCCATACGTGGCTCCAATCTGCCTCGGGGACTTACTGTACTGGCTATGTACCCATTGCCGTGCATTTAATCACGCGGATTCCTAAAGACCCGAATAACGATTGCTTGATACCGCATACCGAAGTCTCGCACTTTTCTGTGGCAAAGTGCGCTATAGGAGGGAGCTGGCGGCTTTATATTTGGTCCCAAAAATTGGCTTTGACCTGCTGGTTTTATAGGGATGAAAAAGCCGGGCTCCCCTATTGGGGAAGTCCGGCAGTGCATGTTGAAACCGTGAAGAGATGTCCTTTCCAACGTATAGGAGACACCACCCCTAGCAATAACTAGCTATTGAGTTTGTTAATGTCGTCGTCGGTGATGGTGCCTTCCTGGCTGGACGATTTGTCCTCGGAGGATGCGGTCTCATTGTTGGAATCGGAAGACTCGCTGCCGGAGGACGTGGTCTCACTGGACTCAGAGTCGCCCGGCTGCACGTTAGCGCCCGAAACCGTCTTAGTGGTGAGGTCGTAGGGCATCCTGCCATACCAGACGCAGTGAACTGCCTCGAGCGTGCCGTCGACCGTGATGTCGTCGAGGGCATCGCTCACGGCACGGCACAGTTCGTCATTGGACGAGAGGCCCGCAACACCGAGCGTCGAGGGCGCCTCGAGCGCACCGACATAGGAGATCTCGCTCATCAGACGTGCAAGGTAGCCACCGGCCGTGGAGTCGCAGATCACATAGTCAACCTCGCCGGACTCGAGCGCCTCAAAGCACTCGTTGATGTTGGAGTAGGTCTTTTGGTTGGCGGTGATGCTCTGCTTAGCAAGCGCCTCCTGCGAGGCCGAGGACATCTGAACGCCCAGGGTGGACGTGTTAAGGGTATCGGTGGAAACGCTTAGCGACCCACCATCGCTAGTTTTACCGAACACGGAAGTGGCATCGTACAGGCAGGTGCCGAGCGAGCTAATGTCCCCGTCCGTGGAGTTAATCTCGCCGATAAAGATATCGGCCTTTTTGTCGCCGAGCGCGGAACCTGCCGAAGACGCATCGACAAAGGAGACCTTAAGGCCCATGCGGCTTGCGAGGGCGCGGGCGGCGTCAACCGCATACCCCGTGAGCTCGCCGTCGGCGTCCTGCATGGCCTGCGGCGCATCGGAAGTATCGAGGGCGACCGTCAGGGTTCCGGGAGTGACCAGGGCGTCGTCCGACACCGCCGGCGTGACGGTCTCGTACTCGATCTGGTCGATCGTGGGAGTCGTGAACGTAGACAGCGGGTTGAACGCGCATCCGCTCAGGCCCAAAACGGCGATGACCGCTGCGGTCCCAGCACCTAACCGAGCCGCGTGCATCAAGCTGCCCCTCACCATGTCCACTACCCTACCTTCTGTGTCGTATACGATCCGTGCGTTGCACGGAATATCAGGTTGTTCCCACCAGCTGACCTGGTATTTGACCCCACACTTGCGCACCGGGGTGTTTGCTCGGGAGGCCGCAGCCACCTTCACGACTGGCCCGCTCGCCCGCGAGGCGGTATTGCCCCAAAGAAAGTCGAACGGACGGTGCGGCTTACATCTAGGACGCGCCATGATCGCGCCGCGCGCACGCGGTCGCTTACGTGGATCCCTTTGACCGCGTCTGTCTTGGACTAGGACGGGCATTTCGTCCGTCCGCAACCACAGCCTGGTAGGAACGAAGCGCATTATAGCTAAGTTCAAGCTAAAGTTTAAGGTTAGGGGCGTTATTCGCATCGCGAGTACAGATTTCGCAGGTCAGGACGGACCGCACGTACTCTGATTGAGCCCGTCGCTCCCCTATGGAAAGCCCCAACACACCCGTCTTAGGGCGCCGTGGCCAAAAAATAGCAAATATGAGTACTGTTACCAATTTAGTAGCAGGAGTTTTTGGCTCTGCAAGCTGTTTTCACGCTCTATAACGTCAGATTGATGCCAGGATATTCCACATTTGTTTAATAACTTTCTAATTTACCCCCTCTTCCAGTCCCAAAATCCCTGATTTTGCTGTTACTGAATTTGTAGCAGTACTCATATTTGCTATATTTTGGCCAGAGCATATATCCAACCCTCTGTTTCAGAGCATTGTTAGGCGGGTTTAAGCCCAAAACACGCCCGCAGCGTGTTAAGCAGCGCCTCTTGCTTTTTCCTGCGGGCATCGACACGATTCCGGTACCGCTTTCGCATACGCTGGTGCATGCGCCATGCGAGCGCCTCCATTGCTTCCATGTCGCAGAGCATCTCGTTATTGACCGTCGCGACCTCGATTCCCATAGTAATCAAGCCCGTGTTGCGTTTTTCATCATGGATACGTCCCCTCCGGGAGGAATGGCCCAGCTCACCGTTGTATTCCAGGTCAAACTGGGCTGCTTCCTGATACGCATCGCAAACTGCATGCGGCATCCCCGAGATTGCCTGCGCGCGGTCATCGAACTCGATCTTGCAGTCGGTCTTAAAGGGACCGCAGGCAAATCCGCCATAGGAAAACGGAAGCGAAAACAGAGCGAGCATGATGCACTCCATGGGTGAGCGCAGGTTTTCCGACAGATAGGGGCACAGACGCCGCAGCCGTTTGGCCGTGCTTCCTTTGCACGCCGCGAGGTAATCTGCCAGGCGATCGGGTGTCAGCACGGGCTCGACCTCAAAGTAACCGACATCTGGCGGCTGGTCTTTGTCCTTTGCCAATTTGTTTACGACAGGCGATGTGTAGGGAGGTAGATACTGCCCGCGATCGCTCAGCGAAATCTTGGAGCACAGTTCCTGGGCCAGGGCAAACGCCTGGATACAGCCGACTTCGCGCGCAACGGCTACGCAGAGGGCCTCGGGAGACAAGCTGTACACCCCCGGCTCCACCTCCAGAATCGAGCCGGCGGGCAACTCGGAGCATACGGACCAGCTCACGCCAAGAATACGGCGGCGCTGCGCTGCAGATCCTACCAGCAAGCACAAATCCTCTTGCACCTCGCCGCTTGCGGCCCCAATCCGCACCAAGTCGGGAAGATAGATGTCCTCGGTCGAGGGCGACGACGTGCGCAGCACACGGCGCTCTTCATCGGGATCGAGGTCCTTCCAGCTTATGTAGCCCATCTGCCGGCGCTCGGCGCGCATCATGCGTAGCGCCGAGGCGCCTGTTAGGATTACGGAAGCCGCTAGCTGTTCGCTTGTCGGCTCGTTGCGCCGCTCAATCTTCACTGCCACAAAACCACCCCTACCAAACGCGTGCGATAGCGAGGCCATCGACCGCTACGGCGCCGGCGCGCTTGAGTTCCGCCGAAGCCGCGGCCATCGTCGCGCCCGTGGTGATAACGTCGTCGATAAGCAGCAAGCGGCGGCCGTGCACGTCCTCAACCGTCTCGTACATGCCTTGGGCACGCTCGCGGCGCTCCTCACGACCGAGTTCGCGCTGGTCGCCATGCCCGTACTTGACGAGAGCATCGAGCAAGGGAACACCCGACAGCTCGCAAAATGGGCGCGCAATGGCCTCCATATGATCAAAACCACGCCGCCGAAACGCTGCCGCCGTCGCAGGCACAAACACCACCGCATCCGCACCGGACAGCACACCTCCGTAGCGATCGGGCGCTACGACCTGGGCATGCAGGGCGGTGTCGTAGACCAGCTCCGCCAGATACGGCGCCAGACGTCGCTCGCCCGCATCCTTGTACGCTTTAATGATGCGCGGCAGCGGATGCGCATAGACGGTGCACGCCAGGCAGCGGTCGAGCGCCTCCGCCATTGCCGAGGACGTGCCCTCGACTGAACACTCAGTGCATAGCAAATCCCCAAACGGGGCGCCGCATCGGGTGCAGCTATGACGTGGGTCGATGAGCGTGAGCGTGGCCAGGCAGTCTTGGCAAATAAGCGCACCGGCGCGCTCGCAGCCAGCACATCGTGTTGGCGACAATGCCTCGAGCGCCTCGCGTGCCGCCCACTCGGCAAACGGTAGCAATTCGTCCGCAAACGGTAGGGCACCGGCACCCTGCAGACGGCTCAATATGTTCAGATGGCTCTTCAAGACACAACCCTCCCTACGTTTGAACTGCCTCCCATTTCTTGGACATGAGAAATGGGAGGCTTTCTTTATGCGCG
>CALKBO010000025.1 GCA_937989875.1 uncultured Collinsella sp.
CCTAGTACGTATGTTAGATGGGTCTCTTAGTTAGTTCCGGCTCCAAGCGATCCCCGAAAGAGCCGACGATCTGCGGTTTATTGCCACGCCGTGGTCGGGATCAGCCGCAAAACACCAAGATATTCACTCGCTTATTGTATCACCAAGCCCAGCCAATCCTTCCAGGCTGTCAAGGCCGTGCATCGCCAAGAGCTTCACCATGTCGGCCATCGTATCGACCGCCCAGTGTTCGCGCAGTTCATCCCTATGCTGCTCGAAAGCTGCTTCGAGGATGGCAGTCTCGGACTTACAGAACTCAACTTCGATTTTCATGTTGGCTCCAATCGATTGAAAACACCCTTCGGACGTTATACGATGGGTCAATCCCCGCAGGTGTCCCATGTTCGGGGCATCCATGGATTTTCCCGCAAAAACCTATCCGTCTTGCCGATCCCACGGCCACCGCCAGCGTCGGCTCTCCTTCTGCTCGGAACTTTCCAGCGCGCGCTCCTGGACGTTGGCCGCGTGCAGCGCCTGGGCGGCCTTGGCCGTCTCCTGCGCCGCTTCCAGCGCTCGCCCCAGGCTTGCTATCTGATCGTCCTTCACCGCGAGCTGATCCGTGAGCGCGGCCACCGTCTGCGCCCACCCATCTCCGATGCGCTCAACGTCTGGCACGTGTATGGCATCGTGTATGGCACCTTCGATAACCTCCGTTGCCGATTTTCCGCTGTCGGAGCAGAGTTTTTCCAGTTCTTCTATCGTTTCTTGTTCGAGACGATATGTTTTTTTCACCTTCATTCGCGTATGGCTCCCGTCTGGCAATCCGTATGGCAACCATCGTCCCCGCGCTTCGCACGCAGCGCTTCGCGATCCTCCTGCGTGACCACCTGAGCCGCACGGAAGCTCCGCATGTAGTGCTCGATGGCGTAGCAGCAGGAATCGTCCAGGAGCCGCGACCACTCATCGTTGTGCTCGTCGCACCAGTCCCAGAACAGGTAGAAGTCCACGACGTTGTTCTCCCGGATGAACGCGCGCATCTCCCGCAGCGCCAGGTGCTTGTCCGAAGTCGTGGCGCACAAGTCGCGCCAGTCCGCGCCGCCGAACTCGCAAACGCCCTCCGGGTCGTACTGTGCTTTGTCGGGACTGTCCATGTGCGTGAGGTAGCGAGCCATCGCGGGCAGGCTCTTCACGTACTTCACGTTCTTGGATTTCAGGAATGCGAAGTCCTTCACCACCTGGTCGTACGATACTGGGTTGTCGTACATCGCCAGCAGGTGCCGGTGCGGCTCCTTCAACGTTCCCGCCTTGTGCTTGGGGTTCTTCTTCTCGTCGCGCTCCGTCCACTCGTCGGCATCATGGGACGGGGACACCAACGTCGGCATTCCCAGCTCGTCAAGCTCCTCGCGCCACTCCGGGCACTGATCCTCGTAGAACACAAGCATCCAGTTCGTACGCCGTTGCTTGCGTTTCTCCTGCTCATACTTGCGTTTTACTTCTCGTCGCTTCTCCGGGTCTGCGTACGGCATAAAAAAACCTCCTGGTGTCGGAGGCAACTCGTTTTCGTGGATGGTATGAACCTACCATGGCCGCACTTCCCCCGTTCGTGATACAATACGAGGTGGTGCTGGGCGCGAGCTGCTATCTCGTTTCCGGCGTCGTTTGAGTTGCTACCTCAAACGGCCTACGGCCATTCTAACATGACCCGCCCGCTTGCCGCCGGCGGGTTTTTTGTTGCCCTGGTTCCTGAGGAACCTTTCCTGGGAAAATACAATTTTTACGGAACCCGTTTGACCTGGGAAAACTCGGTTTTTCGCTTCTAAATCCCCAGGTCAACAAGGTACCGGGGTCGGCAGTCGGCATCCCCCGGGGTGGGGGTCGCAGAAAGCCCCACCCCGAATCAACCCGAAAAACCAAGGTCAAAACCTCGCAGTGAAGGACGGGGAAGCTCACCGGAAATGACCGTCAAAGCGACGGAGACCCATCGCAGGGCCTCCGATTCCATCTCAACCGACTTCGCCTCATGCGAGGGCGAAACCAGGCCTTAGAACGGCTCTCGTTGCCCCCGACACAGCTTTGAGCACCTTCCTGAAGCGCCTAGAAGAACGCCACTTTGGGAATCTCCGCAATCATGGCCTCGTTCGCCGCGCTGCGCTCCGCGTTCGACAGGCCGAGCGCCACAAGGAAGCCGCCGTTTTCCCGTTCTGCCGCCCCAGGGCTTCGCCTCCATGATTTCACCGCTTCCTCACGCCGCCTGCTCGATGCCATTCCTACGATTCCCATCTCCCAGTCGATTTGCCTTTCCGACTTCGCGGCCATCCCTTCCGGCTCGTTTTCCAGCAGCCATCCGTACAGGGCGAGCGCCACCGGGTCGGCGCGCCACTTGCTGATGGAGATCCCCCAATCCACGAACTCACCTCCAAGCCCGTTTTCCTCGGCTTCGGCAACCAGCTTTTCGTACAACATCCGATAATCCATCAATGCCACCTTTCCCCGCGATCTTCATTCCCCCATTATGCGACCTCGACGGCAGAAGGGAGGTTAGCAAGAGACGCACGTTGTAACACAAAATAAATTTTGCGCTACAACGTGCAGCGGGGCTTCCGCCCCGAACCCTGGAGCGCGCCGGTTGCGCGCAAGCCGGAGGCGGTGCCTCCGTGCCGTGTCCGGCGGGCGATGTAACGCCCCTCGCTTGCGCTCGCTCGCTCCGCTCGAAACGAAAGAGGGTACAGGGTGCTTGCACCCTGTCACTGCCGAATTTCCGGATGCCTTCCGATTCCCGCATGGCTTTCAAGCGCCTACGCCATCCTGGTCTTGGTTGACTTCGCCGCCTCCTTCACTGCGGATATTCTTCCCGAACCTCGAGCACGATCCTGGCGGCGGCACCGCCCCTTGCTCGAGAGGCGGCCGGAACCGCGCCCGTGGTAGAATCTCCGGCGGTGCTCCGTCATGTCCTGGGCAGCTTCCGAAAGGAGTGCTCATGGACGCACAGACAGTCATAGCGGTATGCGAGTTGTTGTTGGTGGTTGTCGCGCTGATCGACCTAGTCGGGAGACGCGACGAATGACGGACGGTGTTGGGACAACAAGAAAGCCGGTCTCCCCTGGAAGGTAAAACCGGCTTAGTCAGTTAACCGATGCTGCCCGGGTGGGCGGGGCACCGATTGTCTTGCATTATAGCACGCGCCCGGATGTTGCTCCAGCAACGTCGCTGGCGCGTTCATCAATCCGGCATCTTGGCGAAGAACTCCTTCAACGTCAGGCCGTTCTCGACGGCTATGGCTCAACGTTCTTCAATATGTCTCCTGGTTGGCATTCCAGCGCATCGCAGATGGCGGCGAGCGTCGAGAATCGTACAGCTCGCACCTTGCCGGTCTTAATCCGGGATAGGTTCACGTTGGTGATCCCAACTCGGTGCGACAGCTTGTTGAGCGACACGCCTCGATCCTCCATGATTTCGTCAAGTTCAATGACGATGGCCATGTCCGTATATCCTTCCACGCTACGACCAGACCACGATACCACGTCGTGCTCTAAATGCTCACTCAAAATGATGCACCCGGCATCCGTCCATGCCAGAACATGGGCGCATGTCCACGATAAGGGTGCAATACGGGTTGAGGATCAAGGATCTGCGCGACGAGCGCGGCCTATCCCAACGCGGCTTCGCCGCGCTGATCGGGATGAGTCCAACCTACCTCGCCGACATCGAACGCGGCGCACGGAACGTGAGCATCGACAACATGAAGAGGATCGCCGACGGCTTCGGCGTGACGTTCCACGAAATGACGGAAGGAATGGAGTAGGAACGCCATCCCTAGTACGTATGTTAGA
>CALKBO010000026.1 GCA_937989875.1 uncultured Collinsella sp.
CTGATCCGGTTCGACCGGGCCGCGCGGCAAGGAGATATATTGCCAGACCGGAGGGCCCCGTGGGACGTCAATTCCACTCTTCACAAGTCCTACACAATACATTGCTTCCTATATCAGTCATAGAAAGGCTGGTGCAGAAATACTGCACGTATCAGATGATGACCCTTCGGTTAAGAGATATATAAAGATCGGTCACCTGTAAGTGTCTATCTACCCGCGCTTTTGCTATATAAACCAGAGCTTCAGATAAAAAGAGGGAGCGCCGCGCACAACGCGACACTCCCCTAGCGATTCAAGAGAATCTATTAGGCCTCGAGAGCCTTCTTGGCGATGGTAGCCAGCTCGTTGAAGGACTCGATGTCCTCGTAAGCCATCTGAGCCAGGACCTTGCGGTCGAGCTCGATGCCGGCAACCTTCAGGCCGTGCATGAACTGAGAGTAAGAGATGTCGTTCAGGCGAGCAGCAGCGTTGATACGGGTGATCCAGAGAGAACGGATCTCGCGCTTCTTGTTGCGGCGATCACGATACTGATACTGCAGGGAGTGCTGGACCTGCTCTTTAGCATGCTTGTAAGTACGCGAAGCGGCACCGTAGTAACCCTTCGCACGATGCATAACGGTACGGCGCTTCTTCTTGGCGGCAACAGCGCGCTTAATACGTGCCATGTTCTATCAACTCCTAGACGGTAAAACGAAAAACGGGAACGCGAACTTAGGCGAGACGCGACTTGATGACCTTGCGGTCGGCAGCGGCGATCTCGGTCTCCTGACGGAAGCCACGCTTACGCTTGGTGGACTTCTTGCTCAGGATGTGGCTCTTGAAAGCCTTGGCGCGCATAAGCTTGCCGGTACCAGTCTTGCGGAAACGCTTCTTGGTGCCGCTGTGGGACTTCATCTTAGGCATGAAATACTCCTTAATCGGTTACAGAACACTAGTTACTTGGTATCGCTTGCCGCTTTATCCTCATCGAAGGCGCCCTTAATCGGGGCGAGCAGCATAAGCATGTTACGGCCTTCCATCTTAGGCTTGGACTCGACCGTAGCGTAAGGCTTGAGATCCTCGGCGAGACGCTCGAGGACGTTAAGGCCCTGCTCCGGGTGAGCCATCTCACGGCCGCGGAACATGATGGTGATCTTAACGCGTGCGCCCTTCTTGAGGAAACGCAGAACGTGGCCCTTCTTGGTCTCGTAGTCGCCAACGTCGATCTTGGGTCGGAACTTCATTTCCTTGACCTCGACCTTGGACTGGTTCTTACGAGCAGCCTTGGCCTTCATGGCCTGCTGGTACTTGAACTTACCGTAGTCCATGACCTTGCAGACCGGCGGCTCCGCGTTGGGAGCGATCTCGACTAGGTCGAGACCCTGATCGTCGGCGACGCGCTGGGCATCGCGGATGGCGAACAGGCCGAGCTGAGAGCCATCGACGCCAATCAAACGGCACGAAGATGCAGTGATCTCGTCGTTGATGCGGGTGTCATCAGACTTAGCTATTTTCCCTACCTCCATTCATAAAAAAATAACCCGGCGCTTCTCAGCAACCAGGTCGTACACATAGAGTTCCTCGATTTGAGGAAGGGAATCTAAGTTGTATGACCAGTCAGCTGCTCATTGGCGCCAAAAGGTGGGAACCCTCGGGTTCCTCTTTAGGGCATTGCGGGAACAACGCCTTGCGAATAATAACACGTACAGCGCGTTATCACATTACGTACACGAAAAAGGGGGCCGCAACCCCCTTGAACCTTGATTGTCATTTTCATTGCAACAGCCTCAGGACTCAGCGCAACGCGTTGCGC
>CALKBO010000027.1 GCA_937989875.1 uncultured Collinsella sp.
CCCGCTGAGCTGGGCCTATGCCGGAATCTCTCCCACAGAAACCACCGAAGAGCCAGAAATTGTAATCAGACATCCGTGATCAATCTCCGATCCATGAATGAACAGCGCATCGATAGCAAACACAAACGTTCGTTGCATTTATTAATTGCCACCAATTATATTGTCTTAATTAATTATGCAAACATAACATCCCAGAGAAGTACGGCCCCTCTGGTATGCCTCTACGGATATGCTTGCCTACAGTACGACAGCTTCGCGCGCCTCGCCGACAGACAAACCACCGACGACGAAAGCATCTACGCCCACGGTCCCATCTCCTACGGCGTCCCTGGGCCAAAACTAATCCGCGAGATCTTTGAGGGCATCCCGCACAATCTCGTTATCAAAACGCCCAAGTACGCATATCAGAAGGAGTATCGAATCATCGGGTCGCGTCCGGTCGAATGTCGCCTTTCACCAGACAAGAATCACCCGGGCTGCAAAATTGAAAAATACGACCACGCAGAACTTGACCTAAGCAGCAGCCTCGCGGACTTTTCCTGGAAGGTCTCGGTGGCGAGTCTCGAAGAGGCGCAAGGCGACCTCATGCTGGAATTGCCGCATCAGGCATAGTTAACGAAGCACGAGCCCGAGCGCCACCGGGGACTAAAGTGGGGCCACCGCCCCTCCCCTCCCCAACCTTCCCCAGAAAGTTCGCTGATGTTGACTGGTGTTCCCGTAAAATTAACCCCAACAAAATATGTGCGGAGTGCTGGCCTGGAGCTGCCTTCGGACCCTATTGGCTGCTCACCGAGAGGCTCCGCTATGAAACGACCCCTTTACTACCTGCTCTGCGCGATCGCGTGCACGTCTATGGTCAGCGCGACGATGCCCATGGCAGCCATTGCGGAAGCCATTCAGCCTCGAGCGACAACCGAGCAGCAGGCGCAAGCCGACGCCACGAGCATCGACACAGGCAAGGCTGAAGACGGCACCAACACAAATACGACAGCAGATACCGAAGAGGACAGCACCACAACATCAACCGGCACCAACGCCGTCAATACGGAAAGCGCTGACGCCACCGCCGCCGCAACCAACACGGCCACCACAGCCCCCACCCCATCCCTCCGCGCCCAAACCAACGGCACGCCCGAGGCGATCTCCGTTGCAGCAGAAACCGGCTACGCCCACTCCGCCACCGCAACCCAAAACGGCGTCACCTTCACCGTCTCGTGGAACGACGCCCCCGCGGGCGCCGCGACAACCTTCCACGTAACCCAGACCAACGGCTCGTCCCAGGCCAAGGCGCGCATGGACGTGCCCACCTATTGGGACGGCGGCAGCCATGAGAGCGTCTGCGACCCGTCGCGCCAGGCATGGTCCAGCTACTACAGCCTGGGCACGGCGGGCCACGACTTTACCTTTGACTTCACTGCATCGGGCACGTACCGCATCTACTTCTACTTTATGGACAACGACAGATACGACCCCCAAAACGACAAGGGGATCTATTACCTGCGCACCACGGCGGAGGTGACCGTAAACGACGCCGCCCGCCCAAGCGTCACGCAGATCGTCAACAACGCCGTTGCCCAGTGCAAGCAACAGACAAACGGCTCGGAATACGACATGGCGCTTTGGCTCCACGACTGGACACTCGACCAGCTTGAGTACGACCACAACCTCAACTGGTGCTCGGCCGAAAGCGGCCTCACGCGCTACCAGGGCACCTGCGAGAGCTACCAGCGCATCTACTCCAAGCTCCTTAACGCAGCGGGCATCGCAAACGGCCGCATCACCGGCAACGGCCACACCTGGAACGCCGTAAAGATCGACGGCAAATGGTGCCAGATGGACCTAACCTGGGACGACACCAGCGACAACTGGTACGGAGACCTGGACCAGCGCCATCTGTACTTTGGCCTGACCGACGAGCTCATGGCAATCGCCCACTCCGACCACACGGCAAACTACCAAAAGGACGACTATGCCTACCGCTCGACCGACCTGTCCAACAATTACTTTGTGCGAAATGGCAAAGCCGATGAATGGGCAGAGAAGTATGCCGACCGAATTCAGCAGCACCTAGATGCCAAAGAAGAGAGCTTTTCCATTGATGCCGACAACCAGTCGTTCCCGCCGAGCATCTCGGGAATTCAGAATGGGATTGTTGCTTATGCGATGAATCGGAGAGAGTGGAAAGTCCAAGGCGCCAGGGTTGAGCTGACCGCGACTTCGAACGTCACCAAGGAATCGATCAGCAAATGGAGCGCTAAGTACGACCTGAAAGCAAAATACAAAGCAACCGTACTGGAGAGGACCCTCGACGACGGCGACTACCGCCTGACGTCCGCGCTCGACTGCCGCA
>CALKBO010000028.1 GCA_937989875.1 uncultured Collinsella sp.
GGGATTGGTCAAAATAGTTTGACTATTAGCGGCTAAAATCGCCCGGCGCTAACAATGCGCAGCGTCAGCGTGCCGGCGCAGGTGCGAGCGACCTCTCGCGGTAGCCGTTTCGGCTGTTCGCCCCGCCACCGCTCAGCTGGTCGGCCTCGGCGTCCATCGCGGCGTTCACGACCTGTTTGGCGAGTCTGGGGAGCAGCTCCCGCATGTCGATGGCGCCGTCGCTGAAACGGGGCATGGCGAGTATGTCCGGCGCCGGGTCTGACAAGATTTACATAGCGATCTTCGTCTTTTCCCGGAACCTGTTGTTGTGGTGATTTCTGGTTCCGGGACGAAGGCCGTTTTTCGTTAAACGGGCACTAAGGGGTCACCCTTGCACCAACATTTTCGGCGCGATCCATGAGATTGAATTCCGCCATTCTTTTTGGATGCCAATGTGCTTGCTAGTATACTGATACCAGTATTTTAAATTGCGTTCTATTAGTTTCTCGATTATAAGGATTTTTATGACAAGTTCCATAAGATGTAAGCCTTTATTTGTTTTGTTTGCCGTTTTTTTCGCATTCTATTCAGTCTATTGGTATCTAAATAATCCGAGATTACTTGTACTGCTTACAATTACCATCTCGTTGATTCTAATTCTTGGCCTTTGCGCTGCATATGCTAAGGTGTACCATCGTCTTAAAAGTGAATGGGTATTCTTGGCGCTGCTTATAGCATTTCTAATTATTTTTATCTTTATCTTTCCTCCGTTTACGGTTCCGGATGAAGGCCATCATTTTTTTTCAACTTATTGGATGGTTGATAGTCTTCCATTCAATGCGCATGTGACAAATGATGGTGGTTTTCTAGTACGGGATATCGATCTTTCCCTTTATAAGGGTCGCCAGAGTAACGCCATTGACTCCTCTTCATTTGATTCGATTATTCAGAATTATGCTCTGTTTGAGAATGGGAAGTGGACTCCATTCAATGAGTTCTCATTTAGCGTCAGTAGTGAGAACGTTTCTGCGAAAATAGGATCTATCGTTGGGCTGCAAATCGGTCTGTTTTTCGGACTTGGTGCCTATCCTGTGTTCTATATGGGGCGCATTGGTTCGGCTCTGGTTTTTTGCTTTTGTGCGTTCCAGGCATACAGGATTGCACCTAAGGGCAAATCGGTTATTGTTTTTGTTTCGCTTCTGCCTATGACGCTTCACTTGGCTGCTTCATACTCTTATGATTCAGGAATTATTGCGTACTCGCTTTTAGTATTCGCTTGTCTAATGCGCGGTTTTTTTGGAGAGCAGAAATCAATAGGTTGTAAAGAAATCGTCATTTATTTAATTATTTCGGCGTTTTTGGCTCCGTGTAAGGTTGTTTATTCTGGGATGATATTACTTGGTTTGCTTGTGCCCCTTTCGCAGTTCCAAGATGTGAAAGTCGGACGTATCGGTAAGTGCATACTGATCTTTGCTGTTATAGCCTCCGTTCTAGTGCTGCGCATAGCATCAATGAGTACATTGGTGTCTCAGTCTTCAGATGCCTCTCGTGGCCAAGAGATCGGGCGGTTTTATACGCTCAGTGACATCATCATGCATCCAAAGAATAGCTTCGAGGTCTTTTTTAGGACATTAGATTCCCTAGGAGATTTCTATTGGGGATCCACCTTAGGTTATTCGCTTGGATGGCTCCAGAAAAACTTGCAGTTTCCAGCCTTTTTTATGATTCCTTATTTGTTGTTTGGGTTTATTTGTTGTTTGGATTCCGAAGATGAGCCCTCTTTTCTCAGCCCCATTTGTTCCATTCTGTTTATTATCGCTTTTGCTTTGGCTGCCCTTGGTTCCATTGTATCTATGTGGTTGGGCTGGACGTTCAATTACGAGAATGTAATACAGGGTGTTCAAGGACGATATTTTCTTCCTGTTCTACCAGCTTTGTTGTTTGGGTCGAGAACGCGCTTGTTTAAATTCAACTCATCTTCGCTTTCTGTCGTCTCTTTTGGCATGTGCGTGATGAATTGTTTATATCTTATTCGTTTTATTAGTATTGCATCCTGTGTGTAGGCCTTTGCGTAATGCTCTCGGGTTTTTTCTGCTATCTAACAGTTTAGATAGCAGGCGATGATTCGGACGCCGCAGGGTCCCCGAAAGCTATGCTTTTCCAAGCCAAGCAGAGACTTTGACCGAGCGCTGGGTTGGCATGCGAGAGGCCAACATGAGGCCGTGCCGCGGGGCGGACCGCAGGTAGCAAAACGGCACCGGAGCCCATGTCGGGCCCGGTGCCCAAGCGCGATATCGACGGCGCAGTTTCGCGATATTCAACAGCGCCCAAATGAGTAAATACTCATTATCTATAAATGATAATAACGATTCGCGGGTTCCCCGACGGTGAAGTTTGGATTCATATAAGGATCGCCTTTGACGTAATACTTAGCCCATCGATAATTCATGTACGCGACCTCTTTGTGGAAGCGAATCTGCTTCTCCGTATTGTTTTCAACGCCTCTAGAAATCGACTCGTAGTGATAGAGCTCGACTTCGGGTGTGTATACAATTAGGTCGTTGATCTCGCGTAGCTTTAAGCAAAAGTCAACGTCATTAAATGCAACTTGAAGCTCTTCCGTGAAACCTCCGACTTTCTCATATTCATCACGCTTGGTCATTATGCAAGCTGCGGTGACGGCGCTGAAGTCTTGTTGTGCATCGTTGAGTGCAAAGTAGCCCCAGTTATCCCTTGGCATGCTTTGGCAAAGATGTCCTGCCACGCCACCAGTGACGCATAAGCCCGCGTGCTGGATGGTGTTGTCGGGATAGTAGAGTTTTGCACCAACTGCGCCAACATCCTCACGTGCGCAGATGCCAAGCATAGTCTCAATCCAATTGGGCGTAATTACCTCAGTATCGTTATTCAACAGCAAGAGATAGTCGCCCTTGGCGTGAGCAACGCCAAAGTTCATGAGCTTGGAGAAATTGAATTCGTGCTTCCAAGTTACAAGACGAACGATGTCAGGATATTTTGCTTGCAACTTATCGTAATAATCGAACGTCTCCTTTTCTGTGCTGTTGTTTTCGATTATGACAAGCTCGAAATTGTCGTACGTTGATTTCTCAACAATTGACTTAATGCAGTTGTCCAGAATGTTGGCGTGGTCTTTAGTTGGAATGATAATTGACACGAGTGGATGGGAATCTGGCACAGCGTAGGTTACTTTATATGTAAAGGGACGACGCGCTTGTTCGACCTTCGCATTGAGCCCAAGCCTGTCCAAATGACTCTGGACCGCTTTGATACCTGCGATAGTGGCATACGGCTTGCTATCGGCATTTGCTGCGGTGGAGGTCTCGCTTAGGCGCCAGTGATATAGAACCTTTGCAACATGATGAACTTTCCTTGCCTTTTCCACGGCGTGGAGAGTCAGATTATGATCCTGTGCTCCATCGAACTCTTTCGTGTTCGGTTCTAGAGTGTCAAGCAGAGACTTACGGATGGTAAGCATATGGCAGATATAGTTATTGTTTCTGAGCAGATCGATATTGAAATCCGGCTTAAAGAACGGCTGCGCTAGCATTCCATCGGGCATGAGTTTATCTTCATCACAATAAAGAAGATCGACGTCATCATTGTTTTCAATTGCCTCGGCATATGAGAACAACAAGTCCGGTTCAAGAATATCGTCATGGTCAAAGAAGCTAACGAAATCACCCGAAGCGATGGCAACGCCGGCGTTTGTGTTTTCGGAAATGCCCTTATTCTCGGTAAGGTTAATTGATTTAATTCTGTTGTCGTGGGCCGTCTCCTGCTCAACGCGAGCCTTTAGTTCCTGATTGTCAGGGCTTGCATTAACTAGGAGGAGCTCCCAGTTTGCATAAGACTGGTTTTTTACGGATTCGACCATATCGTTAAAAAACGAAATGGGCGTGTTGTAAAGAGGGACAATGATGCTGAATTTCGGAGCGCTATTGAAGACGATTTTTCTCTGCTTCTCCAGTGCACCAATGGTTGCCTTATGCTCTGTAAACCATTCGGGGTATTCAGGGTCAAACTGCGCATGGGTAAAGAGGAAGTTGGTCTCCTCAAGAAGCAAGCCTAATTTATCAGGCGTTAAGCAGTCAAATGCACTGAATGATGGGTGATTTTGATCGTCAATAATAAAATAGTAACGATCAAACGCCTTTGGCATGCGGATCGAGAGCTGCGTTTCAAGTTGCTTTTTCTCTGATGTAAATCCAACGCTCGTTACATTTGAACCGAAATTGACTATGCTCAGCCCAACCTCATTGAGGAACCGGTCGAGGCAGCGAAGTTTGATTTGCGAGTCATTGCGGTACGGTGTTCTAACCGTGCACCTCAGGATATACTCGTTTGAATCTTCGATGCACTGCCAAAAATCAATCGTCGCCATCTCAAACTCTGAAACGTCATCGTAATTTCGGAGTTTGCTGCACATGTCAGGTTTAATTTTGTAGTTAAGACGCGACTCCCATTTGATGTTCTTGCAATTGAGCGAAAGGGAGTCGCTGCTCAGGTTGCAACCGTCTTTGCCGATTTCGTTAAACTCAATTTTAATGGCTCGGGTATCGGGGTCGGGGATTACAAGAACGTATGAGTTCGATTCGCCGTTATTGTCCTTGAATTTTAGAAGAGACAAAGGTAAGCGGCGGTCGTCATCCGTTGCCGCTTGAGCTTTTATGCTGGAGCCTTCATGGATGCCTTCTATTTTAAGTTGCTGGTAGATTTTCCAGTTTCCTCTGCATACTCCGGTTGTTTCGACTCGCATTGTTTGCCTTTCGTTTGTTGGACACTGCTCATTGTACTAATTCATTTCCTACCTCGCGATAAATGCAGAAAGAGATGCGTGTTTCTGCTGTCCGTTTTAAAGAGAATGAGGAGGAAGCCGTTGCCGGCGCATATAATTTTAATAACTATGTTTGTCTAATCGTTATTTGCAATTAGCAGCTTTTGCTCAACGATTGTCAACTGAGAGGAATTCTATGAAAGGCATCATCCTCGCCGGCGGTTCCGGCACCCGCCTGTACCCGCTCACGCTCGTGACCTCCAAGCAGTTGCTGCCGGTCTACGACAAGCCCATGATCTACTACCCGCTGTCCACCCTCATGCTTGCGGGCATCCGCGACATCCTGGTCATCTCTACGCCGACGGACCTCCCCAACTTCGAGCGCCTGCTCGGGGACGGCTCGCGCTACGGCGTGAACCTCTCCTACGCCGAGCAGCCCTCGCCGGACGGCCTGGCGCAGGCGTTCACCATCGGCGAGGAGTTCATCGCCGGCGAGCCGTGCGCCCTGGTGCTGGGCGACAACATCTTCTACGGCAACGGCCTGTCGCGCCACCTGACGCGCGCCGTCCTAAACGCCGAGTCGGGCCGCGCCACGGTCTTCGGCTACCACGTCGACGACCCCGAGCGCTTCGGCGTCGTGGAGTTCGACGGGGAGGGCCGTGCCGTCTCCATCGAGGAGAAGCCAGCCGAGCCCAAGAGCTCCTACGCCGTCACCGGACTCTACTTCTACCCGGGCGACGTCGCCGCCAAGGCGCATAGGGTCGAGCCCTCCGCGCGCGGCGAGCTGGAGATCACCACGCTCAACCAGATGTACCTGGAGGAGGGGACGCTGTCCGTCGTGACCCTGGGCCGCGGCTACGCGTGGCTGGACACCGGCACCATGGAGAGCCTGCACGAGGCCGCGGAGTTCGTCCGCGCCGTGGAGCACTCCCAGGACCTTCCCGTGTCCGTCCCCGAGGAGATAGCCTGGGAGAACGGCTGGATCACCACCGCCGAGCTGGAGGAGGCCGCGAAGGCCTACGGCAAGTCGGTCTACGGGCGGCACCTGAAGAAGGTCGCCGCCGGCGAGATCGTCAACAGCCCGCGCGAGTACTAGCGCAAGCTTGTTTTCTTTCAGGGGTCACCGTTTATCTGGTGGCCCCTTTCGTTATGATTACGTTGACCATAAAGACAATATGATTGGGAGTGGATGTGTTAAGCGTCTACTTTGGCGATATGCCAGAAGCGATTTACAACACAGCGACATATTTCAAAAACTCTTACCGGTCTTCTTGGATTACGGATCCCTATGCAGTCTCGATAATTAAAGATGTCGATCGATCGGTTGTTGTCTCCGAAAACGTCATCGAAAGCCCTGTGCTTGGATCCATCTCCCCACTCCAGCTTTCTGGTGGCGTGAAAACGCTGCTGCTTATGAGATTTGATCGTAAGCATATTTTTAACGCTTCTACCTGTGGTGACAACTGTGCCAAGTGGATTCTCGACATGGCGAAAGACCGCAAGCTCGTTGTGAATCTCTATCATGTGATGGACTTTGGTCGCGAGGATTTTAAAATTAAAGTCGTGAATAGCGGCCGAATCGTTCACAACATGGCCGATTTGATTCACGAGTCGATTCCGTATCTGTAGGTGCTGCTTATGAACGGTTCGCATCTCGTTAAGATTTCCCGCCGCAGGGGAACCAAGTACACATTTACCATTAAACGGAACATTACTATTGTGCGTGGGGATAGTGGCACGGGTAAGACGACACTGTTTGACATGGTCGCAGACTACATGCGAACGGGCGAGCAGTCGGGTGTTTCCTTGCAATGCGATTGTCCCTGTGTCGCCCTGACCGATTATGATTGGCGAAATCAGCTTTCGTCCGTTCATGACTCGATTGTATTTGTCGATGAGGGCTTAAAAGAGATCCATTCTGATGAGTTTGCCCATCATGTGCTGTATTCCTCGAATTATTTCGTGCTGATCTCAAGGGCTGATTTCCCCAATCTTCCGTATAGCGTGGATGAGATTTACAAGATTAAGACGAGCGGAAAATACCATTCTTTCGTCCCTGTTTATCAAGATCGCGGGAATCATCGTTATGCTATTTCCCGGTCGGCGCCAAAACAGGACTTTTCTATCCTTCTATGCGAGGACAGTAAGTCTGGTTTCCAGTTCTTTGAACGGCATTTCGCTGACAGTGAGCTTACCTGTACTTCGGCCATGACGAACAGTGCGATTTTGGGCTGGTTGGATCAGCATCTCGACGATCGCGTGTTTGTTGTCGCGGACGGGGCGGCATTTGGGTGCTATGCGGACCGCGTCCTTAAGCTGCAAGACATTCACCGCGATACTGTTACGGTTTGTCTTCCCGAATCATTCGAGTGGCTTCTGCTGAGCTCCGGCGTAATTTCAGGGCTAGATGTTAAGACGGTTTTGGAAACCCCAGAAGCCTTTGTAAACAGTGAGAAGTTTAAAAGCTGGGAGGATTTCTTCTATAAGTACTTACGTGAAATAACTGGGGATTCGGTTTTTCACTACGACAAAGACTGCATTTCGGAGGCGTTTTGTACAGGAGGTAATTCTGCGAAGGTTATGGCTCTTATCGCATGCCGAAATGTCCGATAGTTTTGTTGAATAGCGTCGCGGCGTCACTTCCTGCGGCATACTAAAGAAGCTGTACATGCTTCAGATTGGATTTTCATGTCTGAGATTTTCGAACCCAAGAATATCATCGTCACTGGCGGCTGCGGCTTCATCGGCAGCAACTTCGTGCACTACGTGGTCAACAACCACCCCGAGGTGCACGTCACCGTCCTGGACAAGCTGACCTACGCCGGCAACCCCGAGAACATCGCGGGGCTGCCCGAGGATAGGGTCGAGCTCGTCGTGGGCGACATCTGCGACGCCGAGCTGCTGGACAGGCTGGTCCCCGGCCACGACGCCATCGTGCACTACGCCGCCGAGAGCCACAACGACAACTCCATCGCCGACCCGGAGCCGTTCCTGCGCACGAACGTGGAGGGCACCTTCCGCCTGCTGGAGGCCGTGAGGAAATACGGCGTCCGCTACCACCACGTCTCCACCGACGAGGTCTACGGCGACCTGGCGCTCGACGACCCGGCCAAGTTCACCGAGGAGACGCCCTATAAGCCCTCCTCGCCGTACAGCTCGACCAAGGCCAGCTCCGACATGCTCGTGCGCGCATGGACCCGCACCTACGGCCTGCGCACCACGATCTCCAACTGCTCCAACAACTACGGCCCCTACCAGCACGTGGAGAAGTTCATCCCGCGCCAGATCACCAACATAATCGACGGCGTGCGCCCCAAGCTCTACGGGAAGGGCGAGAACGTGCGCGACTGGATCCACACCGAGGACCACTCCAGCGCCGTCTGGGACATCCTCACCAAGGGCCGCATGGGGGAGACCTACCTCATCGGCGCCGACGGGGAGAGGAACAACATCACGGTCCTGCGCATGATCCTCGAGGCGATGGGGCGCGATCCCGAGGACTTCGACTGGGTCGCCGACCGTCCCGGCCACGACCGCCGCTACGCCATCGACAGCACGAAGCTCCAGCGCGAGCTGGGCTGGAGGCCGGCGCACACCGACTTCGCCGAGGGCCTGAAGCAGACGATCGACTGGTACGTCGAGAACGAGTCCTGGTGGCGCCCGGCCAAGGAGGCCACCGAGGCCCGCTACCGCGCACAGGGCCAGTAAGACCGCATCCCGGCGAACCGCACCGCGAGGCGCCCGCGCGGGGCCGCAGGGCATGGGGATGACCCTGCGTCCCCGCGCGGGCGCCCGCAACCTGAACCTCTTCGATAGGAGCTTTTCCCATATGGCAGACATCGCATTCGAGAAGGACCTCTCCGTCGCCGAGACCGGCATCGGGGGCCTGAAGGTCGTCGACCTCGCCGTCCACGGCGACTCGCGCGGCTGGTTCAAGGAGAACTGGCAGCGCGCCAAGATGACCGCCCTGGGCATCCCGGATCTCAGGGTCGTCCAGAACAACATCTCCTACAACGACAGCCGCGGCGTCACCCGCGGCATCCACGCCGAGCCCTGGGACAAGTTCATCTCCGTGGCCCGCGGCAGCGTATTCGGCGCATGGGTGGACCTGCGCGAGGGAAGCGCCACCTACGGGAAGGTGTTCACCTGCACGCTCGACCCGTCCAAGGCCATCTACGTCCCGCGCGGCGTGGGCAACTCCTTCCAGGCCCTGGAGGACGGCACCGCCTACACCTACCTGGTGGACGCCCACTGGTCGCTGGAGCTCAAGAGGACCTACACCTTCGTGAACCTCGCCGACCCCGAGCTCAACATTCAGTGGCCCATCCCGCTCGACCAGGCCACCGTCTCCGAGGCCGACCTCAACCACCCGATGCTCAGGGACGTCGTCCCCATGGCGCCCAAGAGGACGCTCGTCACCGGCTGCAACGGCCAGCTGGGCCACGCGGTGCGCGCGCTCGCCGAGGAGCGCGGCGTGGCCAAGGACTTCGACTTCTGCGACATCGACACCTTCGACATGTCCGACCCGGCGGCCTATTCGCAGTACGACTGGTCGCTCTACGGCACCGTGATCAACTGCGGCGCCTACACGGCCGTGGACAGGGCGGAGACCCCCGAGGGCCGCGTGACCGCCTGGAAGGCCAACGCGACCGGCCCTGCCCTTCTCGCACGCACCTGCGCCGGGCACGGCATCACGCTCGTCCACGTGTCCTCCGACTACGTCTTCGACGGCACCGCCGAGGTCCATGACGAGGACGAGCCGTTCTCCCCGCTGTCCGTATACGGCCAGACCAAGGCCGCCGGCGACATCGCCGTGGCCGGGTGCCCGCGCCACTACGTCATGCGCAGCTCCTGGGTCATCGGCGAGGGGCACAACTTCGTCAAGACCATGAAGGGGCTGTCCGACCGCGTAGCCGACCCGGAGGACGGGCTCACGCAGGTCACGGTTGTCGACGACCAGCTGGGCCGCCTGACCTTCACGCGCGATATGGCCGAGGCCATCTTCCACGTGCTGGGGACGCACGCCCCCTACGGCACCTATAACTGCACGGGCTCCGGCGCCGTGAAGTCCTGGGCGGACATCGCCCGCGCCGTCTTCGAGTCCGCCAACGGCAACGGGGACAAGGTCGTGCCCGTGAGCACTGCCGACTACTACGCGAGCGCAGCCGGCCCCGTCGCCCCGCGCCCGGTCCACTCCGCTCTCGACCTTTCCAGGCTCGAGTCGGTCGGGTTCCACATGCCCGACTGGGAGGAAGAGCTGGGGGAGTACCTCAAGACGCTCTAGCCGCTATTAACTTTTCGAGAGTAAAAGCCGCCGCTTGTTAACGGCGGCTTTTCTTGTTGGTGGCTATCTACGCAGTGGTGCCAATAGTATTTTGCGGAAGATCTTTCACTCGCTTGGCGTGGTGGCGGACCTGCCAGGCTGGTCGTCGTAGGCGTATTTGCTGTACACGTTGACCTCCCACTGCTTTTTTTCGACCTTTGCCACGGAATCGAGGATGAATCCGGTTGCAAGGCTCAGGCCGCACAGGAACATAAACGACGCGGCGAGCATGGCGGTGGGGAAGCGCGGAACGAGGCCGGTCTGGAAATACTCGACAACGATGGGCGTGCCCAGGGCGAGGCCGATCACCGCAAACAGAAGCGCAACCAGGCTGAAGAACTTCAGCGGGCGGTAGTCCTTGAACAGCGTGCCGATCATCGCAACGACTTTAATGCCGTCGCTCACGGTATTGAGCTTGGACTCGGAGCCTTCCGGACGGTCGCGGTACTCGATGGGCACATCTTTGATGCGCCAGCGGTGGTCGACAGCGTGAATCGAGAGCTCGGTTTCGATCTGAAAGCCCTCGGAAAGCACAGGGAAGGTTTTAACGAACGGGCGACTCATGGCGCGGTAGCCGGTCATGACGTCATCGAAGCTGTAGCCATAGATCCACTTGATCATGGCACGTACCAGGTTGTTGCCAAAGCCGTGGAAGGCACGTTTGTTCTCCTCGGCATAGGTGCCGTTGGAAAGACGGTCGCCCACGGTCATGTCGGCCGTGCCGTTGAGGATGGGCTCGCAGAGGGCTTTGGCCGCCTCGGCGGGGTAGGTGTCATCACCGTCGACCATCAGGTAACAATCGGCATCGATGTCGCGAAACATCTGACGGCACACGTTGCCCTTTCCCTGACGCGGCTCAAAACGCACCGTGGCGCCGTGCTCGGTGGCGATGCGTGAGGTATCGTCCGACGAGTTATTGTCATAGACATAGACCGTCGCCTGCGGAAGCTCGCGGTGAAAGTCGTCGATGACCTTACCAATCGTGAGCGCTTCGTTGTAGCAGGGGATGATGACGGCGATGGATTCAGAATTCACTCAATGCTCCTTATACATTCAATCCTTGAAAGTATAGCCGTTTGCGCCTGACATCCTAAGATGTGGGATAGTTCTCCAGTTTTGCTGCGCGAATCATTTACTTTGCTGTCGGGTCTATACTGTACGTTTGTCAACGATTACGAGTAAGGGAGTTGCATCCGTGTCGGATCAGACAAAGCAACAAGAAACTCGCAGTCTGCCTGCGACGTTTGCTAAGAATGAATTTGAGAAGGATGCGTTTATCCTTCGCCAGCTGGTTACCAAGGATTTTAAAATCAAGTATCGCCGCAGTGTTCTGGGCGTCGCATGGTCGGTGCTCAATCCGCTGCTGATGATGGTCGTCATGGCCATCGTGTTCTCGACGATTTTTGGCCAGGGCCGCAATGGCTCAATGACACCCGAGATGTACCCGCTGTACTTGATCGTGGGTAACATTACCTTTGCCGTCATGTCCGAGTCTACGAACCAGGCCCTGACGTCGATCGTGGGTGCTGCCCCTTTGCTCAAGAAAGTTAAGGTGCACCGCTGGGTCTTCCCGGTGCAGAAGGTGCTCTTCTCGCTAGTCAACTTTGCCTTCTCGCTGGTTGCCGTCGCCATCGTTATGCTGTGGTTCCGCGTTATGCCTTCTTGGCACCTGATTCTGCTGCCGGTTTGCCTGCTGCTGCTTATGTGCTTCTGCATGGGCCTGGGCATGATGCTCTCTGCCCTTACGGTCTTTTTCCGCGACGTTATGCATCTGTGGAGCGTCATCATTACGGCGTGGACTTACATTACGCCCATCTTCTGGACGACTGACTATATTGCGCAAATGCCGCATCTCGTGCGTATCTTGATGTATGCGAACCCCATGTACAACTACCTGCAGTTTATGCGCGATATCTTCCTGTTCCAGACTACGCCCTCGCTTATGACGTTTGGTATGTGCGTTGCCTGGGCGGTTCTTGCGCTTATTATTGGCTATACCGTGTTCCATAAGTCCGAGCGCAAGTTCATCCTCTACATCTAAGGAGTGCTGTGATGACTGAATCTGTTGTTGATTACAGCGAGCAGCCTCTGGCTGTCGAGGTCGACGACGTCACCATGATCTTTAACATGGCGTCCGAGTCGCTGACCAACCTCAAGGAGTACTTCATTAAGCTTGCCAAGCATGAGTTGTTCTTTGAGGAGTTTAGGGCGCTTAAGCATATCTCGTTTGATATTCATCGTGGCGAGGTCGTGGGTCTGGTCGGCACCAATGGCTCCGGCAAGTCTACGATGCTCAAGATTATCGCTGGCGTGCTTGAGCCAAGCGAGGGCAGCGTTAAGGTGCACGGTAACATCGCGCCGCTGATTGAGCTTGGTGCTGGTTTTGACCCCGAGCTGACCGCCCGCGAGAACATCTATCTGAACGGCGCCCTGCTCGGCTATACCAAGGAGTTCATCGATGCCAACTTTGACGGCATTATCGAATTCGCTGAGCTGCAGAACTTTGTCGATATGCCGCTTAAGAACTTCTCCTCGGGCATGGTGGCGCGTATCGCCTTTGCAATCGCGACGATTACCGAGCCCGATATTCTGATCGTTGACGAGACGTTGTCCGTCGGTGATGTGTTCTTCCAGCAGAAGTGCGAGGACCGTATCCAGCACTTTATCCAGAGCGGCGACGTGACGGTTCTGTTCGTTTCGCACTCTATGGAGCAGGTTGAGCGCATCTGCCAGCGTGCCGTTTGGATTGAGAAGGGTGACCTTCGCATGGACGGCCCGGTTGATGAGGTCTGCAAGGCGTATCGCGAGCAGTTCAACTAGGTTATAATTACTTGCGCCTGACAGGCTTGCGCTTGCTTGGGCGTGCGGCTATTTGCTCCATTAGCTCAGTTGGATAGAGCAGGGGACTTCTAATCCCAAGGTCGACGGTTCGAATCCGCCATGGAGCACCATCGTTTATTAAGCCCAGACCGCTTGGTGGTCTGGGCTTTTTTCATCTTGTGTGCTGCTGGAGCCGAGCGCGAGCAAGCCGCTGCTGTTTGTTGGGGTTGGCATTTTACTTTTCGAGATACTCCCTCAGCAGCTCCAGCGCGTGGGCGTAGCCCTGTAGGCCCTCGCCGGTGATGGTGGCGAAGCAGGCTAGGCGTGCATAGCTCACCTGGCGGAAGTCCTCGCGGGTCTCGACGGCGCTGATGTGGACCTCGACGGCAGGGATGGCGACGGCCTTGAGGGCGTCGAGGATCGCGACGCTCGTATGCGTATAGGCGGCCGGGTTTATGACGATGCCGTCGACCTTGCCGTAGGCCTCCTGGATCTTGTCGACGATGCTGCCCTCGTGGTTAGACTGGAAGACCTCGACCTCGTCGAAGCCCTGTGCGGCGCCCGCTTCCTGGCAAATCTGGACCAGGCGGTCGTAGTTGTCGCTGCCGTAGATGCCCGGCTCGCGAATGCCGAGCATGTTTAGATTGGGGCCGTTGATGACGAGTGCTTTCATGGTTGCTTCCTTTGCGGTTGAAAAACCACCACAAAGGTGCCTGTCCCCTTTGTGGTGGTTTTGGTTAGAGAGCGGGTGGGAGGGTGTCGAGGAGGGCATGGGCGGTGTTGGCGGCGCAGTCGCGTGAGTCGATGATGTAGTCGGCCCAGGCGCGGTAGCGCGGCATACGCTGCTCGGCCAGCTTGTCGATGCCGTCGCGCGCGGTGATGGGGCGGCCCTTGTGGGCGAGCTCGTCGAGCTTGCGGTTGAGCATCACGATCTGGCTGTTTTGGTGCAGCAGAGGGTAGTTCTCGTCGCGCGTAACCACGCCGCCGCCGGTGGAGAGCACCAAGCCGCTGCGCTTGGAGATGTCGGCCAGCGCTGCCGTCTCCTGCTCGCGGAAGGCCGCCTCGCCGCACTTGACGATAAAGTCGGCGCAGGGCATGTCCAGGCGCTTCTCGAGGGCGCGATCGAGGTCGATGTGCTCGCGGCCCGTGAGCTGAGCGATCTGCTCGCCCACGCGGGTCTTGCCCGAGCCCGGCATGCCGATCAGGGCGATGTTCTGCTCATGGCGCGACAGGCGCTCCGTTACGTCCAGGATGCGCTCGCGCGGGGTGGTTTGGCCGGTATAGCGCTCGACGGCCTGCGCCGCTTGGGCCACGAGCATCAGCAGGCCGCCGATGCAGGGGATACCGCGGCGCTCGGCCTCGAGCATCAGGCCCGTGCGGGCGGGGTTGTAGACAATGTCGATAACGCCTTCGAGCGCATCGAGCCCTTCGAGCGTGCAAGGCGCGTCGGGGCAGTGGGGGAACATGCCGGCAGGCGTGCAGTTGACGAGCAGGGCGGCGTCGGATTGCTGCGCGATGTTGCCGTAGTTGACCTCGCTCGTGCGGCCCACGGGCACAACGATGGCGCCCAGATCTCCCAGCACCACACTTGCCGTGGTGCCGGCACCACCGGTGGCACCGAGCACAAGAGCCTTCTTGCCGGCGACCTCAACCCCCAGCTCCTCGACAAGGCACTGAAAACCGAAGTAGTCAGTATTATCGCCACGCAGGCGACCGTCAGGCAGACGTGTGATGGTGTTGACGTTGCCCATGCGCTCGGCCAACGGACTCAGCTCGTCCAGGTATTCCATGACGGTGCGCTTGTAGGGGATGGTCACGTTGGTGCCCTCCCATTCGTCGCCGGTCATAAAGACCTCAAGATCCTCGGGCTCTCGCTCAAAACGCACGTACTCGAGCCCCGCGAGCTCCTTGTAGATGGTCGGGGTGTAGCTGTGGCCCAGCACACGGCCCAGGACGCCGTAGGGGCGGGTTGCGGCGGTATCGGTCATCTAGAGCACCTCCGTGTAGCTGCCAAAGTAGGTGAAGCTCTCGCACACGTCGTCAATCGAGTCGAGCAGGTCGTCGAGCGCCTTGCTGCCAAAGGGGCAGTCCAGGTCAAAGTAGAACATAAACTCAAAGTCGCGACCGGGGATGGGGCGGCTCTCCAGCTTGATGAGGTTGATGTTGAGCGCATAGAAGCGCTCGAGTACGCGATAAAGGGCGCCCGGTTCGTTGGCCGTGGTGATCATGAGCGAGGTACGGTTGGCGCCGGGGTAGACGCGGGGCTCGCGGCTGATGACGACAAAGCGCGTGTAGTTGTTGTCGGAGTCCTGGATGTTGGGCTCCAGTACCTCCAAGCCGTAGAGCGCCGCACAGCTGCGCGAGGCGATAGCGGCGACGTCGGTGCGCTCGGAGTTGGCGACCATCTCGGCCGACATGGCGGTGTTGGGGTATTTGGTGGCATGCAGGCCGTGGCCCTCGATAAAGCCGGCGCACTGGGCAATGGCTTGGCCGTGGCTGTAGACCTCGCGCACGTCGGCGAGTTTGGTGTCGGGCTTGACGAGCAAGTTGTGGTCGATCTTGAGGCGAAGCGAGCGCACGATGTGGAAGTCGAACTGGGCGAGCAGGTCGTAGACGGCGTTGACCGAGCCGGCGGTGGAGTTCTCGATGGGCAGCACGCCAAACTCGCAGAAGCCGTCGCGCACAGCGCGCATAACGCCTTCGAAGGTCTCGAAAAACGCGATGTCGGGCACGTCGAAGAGTTTGCACGCGGCGATCTGGCTATAGGCACCTTCCACGCCCTGGCAGGCAACTGTGGCCGTTTGAGGGAAGGGCGTGTCAAAGGCTGCAGCCGTGGCGTGGGCCTTTTGCGAGACGGTGATGCCCTTGAACTCGTTGATGTAGCGCTGCTGCTCGGCCTTGCTCATGCTCATGAGGAGACGGAACAGGGCGATGGTCTGTGCCTCGTAGCGTTCGGGCGCGCGGCTGGCGAGGTTGTTGAGCTTGGAGCGCTCGCGGGCGGGGTCGAAGACGGCCTTGCCCATCTCGATTTTTGACTTGGCGACCTCGGTGGCAATGTCCATGCGCTCGATAAAGCTGTTGAGGAGCGTGGTGTCGATGCCATCGATGGTCTGGCGAATATCGGCAAGGTCCATGGAGGCCCCTTTCACGTATGGCAGAGTTGACGGGCAAATCAGGTGAGTCGGGTTAGAGCTGGCCTGCGTCCTCAAGGAGGGCGTCCCAAATCGCGAGGGCAGCTGCTGCTTCAGCTACGGGGACAGCTCGGGGGACGATGCAGGGATCGTGACGACCGTGGACCGAGAGCTCGGCATTTTCCATGGCGTCCATGTCTACGGTCTGCTGCTCGCGGCCAATCGAGGGCGTTGGCTTTACGGCCATGCGCCACATGACGGGCGCGCCGGTCGAAATACCGCCCAGGATGCCGCCGGCGTTGTTGGACTCAACCTCGATCTCGCCGGTCTCGGCGTCGATGCGATACGGATCGTTGTTCTCGCTGCCGCGCATGGCGGCCACGGCAAAGCCCATGCCAAACTCCACGCCCTTTACGGCGGGAATGCCAAACGCGATTTGCGCGATGCGGTTCTCGATGCCGTCGAACATGGGGTCGCCGATGCCCGCGGGAAGCCCGTAAATGCCGCACTCCACGATGCCGCCGATGCTGTCGAGCTCGTCGCGCGCGGCAAGAATCTCCTCGCGCATGCGGCCGGCTGCGGCGGCGTCAATGCACGGCAGATCGTTCGTAAGGATTGCCTTGCGGTCGGCCTCGCGATAGACCATATCGTCCATCGGCAGGTCGGAGATGCCGCCGATCTGCGCGACGTGCGCCATGACCTGAATGCCGCGGGCCTCAAGTGCCTGCAGCGCGATGCCGCCGGCGATGCATAGGGGAGCCGTTAGGCGGCCGGAGAAGTGCCCACCGCCCGCGACGTCGTGCATGTTGTGGTACTTCAAGCGCGCAGGGAAGTCCGCATGTCCCGGACGGGGCTTGCGGCGCAGCTCGGAGTAATCCTTGGAGCGCGTGTTGGTGTTCTCAATAATCGCTGCGATGGGTGCGCCGGTGGTGTGTCCATCGACCACACCGGCGATGATATGCGCGGCGTCGGCCTCGCGGCGTTTGGTTGCGGTCTCGTCGCGGCCGGGGGCGCGACGGTCGAGGAAGGCCTGCAGCTTCTCCTGGTCCACGGCGATGCCCGCCGGGATGCCATCGAGCGAGCAGCCGATAGCGGGGGAGTGCGATTGGCCGAAGATGCTTAAGTGCAAGACGTTGCCAAAGGTCGAGGACATGCTATTCCTCCTCGAATGTGACCTTGCCGCCCAGCAGGCGGTAGTGGTCGAAAAAATCGGGATAGGACTTGTTGACGGCCTCGGCGCCGTGGATCACGACCTCGCCGGTGGCACGGCTCGCGGCGATGGCGGCCATCATGGCGATGCGGTGGTCGTTGTGCGAATCGACCTCGCCGCCGGTAAAGGCATCGACGCCCTTGATGATGAGGTCGTCGCCGGCAATACGCACCTGCGCGCCCAGCGCGGTGAGCTCGCGGGTGGTGGTGGCCAGGCGGTCGGATTCCTTGATACGCAGGCGGGCGCAATCGCGGATAAAGGTGCGGCCCTGTGCCAGCGAGGCCACGGCCGAGATAACGGGCACCAGGTCGGGAATGTCGTGGGCGCTCATCTCAAAGCCGGCGAGCTTGTCGGACTGCACGGTGGCGGCGTTGGTGGAGCGCACGATGCGGGCGCCAAAGCGCGAAAGCGCGGCAAGCACGTTGCGGTCGCCCTGTGCGGAGCTCAGGGACACGCCCTCGACGGTGATGGGGTCGGTGCCGATAGCGCCGGCACACAGCCAAAAGGCAGCGTTGGACCAGTCGCCCTCGACGGCCACGCTGCCGGGCGTGCGGTACGAGCCGCTGCTCACGCGGAAGTTCGTGACCTCGGGCTGGCCGTCCTTGGCCGGAATGCGCTCGACGTTGACCTCAACGCCAAAGGCCTTCATGGCCTGGATCGTTAGGTTGATGTAGGGGCGGCTCTCAATGAGGCCAGTCACCTGCACACAGGAGGGCTGGGCGAGCAACGGGGCTGCCAGCAGCAGGCCCGAGATGTACTGCGAGCTTACGTTGCCCGGCAGCACAAAGGTGCCCGGGCGCATGCGTCCGCTTGTCTTGAGCGGAAAACCGCCCAGACCCTGTAGGTCGCAGCCGGCGGCAATGATCTCGTCCGAGAGCGGGGACAGCGGGCGTGCGCCTAGGCGGCCCTGTCCCACAAAAGTTGCCTCTGCCCCCAGCGCGCAGGCGACGGGCAGCATAAAGCGGAGCGTGGAGCCGCTCTCGCCGCAGTCGAGCGTGCCGCCGGCAAGGGCCTTGAGCAGGCCGAACTCAATGCTCTTCATGGTGGGGTGGACCTGGAAGCCGTCCTCGACAGTCTCGATGCGGGCGCCGAGCGCCGTGAGGCAGCGGACCGTGGCCTCAATATCGGCGCAGGTGGTGTTGCAGGTCACATGCGTCTCTCCGTTGGCAAGGGCAGCGCAGATGATGAGACGGTGCGCCATCGACTTGGACGCGATGGCGGGAACGGTGCCCTTAAGCGGGGACGGGGTGATGCGGGCTAGCATGCGGATGCGTCTCCCTTCTGGCCGAGGCCCTCGGCAATGAGTTCGTGGAAAGTGGAAAGCGGCGTGCGGTCGATGCTGCAGCGGCCAATGCCGTGCGGAATCACCAGGTCGATGGTGTCGCCCGCGCGCTTCTTGTCGTGGAGCGCCTCGGCAAAGACGGCATCGGCATTGAGGTCGCAGCGGGTCTTGAGGCCGTGGCGGGCGCAGAGCTCCTCAATACGGCCGGGCAGTGCAGCATCGCAAACGCCGTGCAGGGCCGCGGCGCGCGTGATGATGCCCATGCCGATCGACACGCAGTTACCGTGTCCGAGCTCAAAGTGCTCGCAGGCCTCGACGGCGTGTCCGGCGCTGTGTCCAAAGTTGAGCAGCTTGCGCTGGTTGGTTTCGTGCTCGTCGGCGACGACCACGGCGCGCTTGATGTCGATGTTGCGGGCGATGATGAGTGCTACGCGGGCCACATCGCGGTTGAGCAGCTCCAGCGTGAGCGGGGTCTTCTCCAGCTCGGCGAAAAGCTCCGGGTCGGCGATCACGGCGTGCTTGACGACCTCGCCGCAGCCGTCGGCGAACTGCTCGGGCGTGAGGGTGGCCAGGCACCCCACGTCGGCGATAACCACGCTCGGCTGCCAAAAGGCGCCGGCCAAGTTCTTGCCGGCAGCCAGGTCGATGGCGGTCTTGCCGCCCACCGACGAATCCACCATGGCGAGCAGGCTCGTCGGGATCTGCACAAACTTGCAGCCGCGCATGTAGGTCGCGGCCACAAAGCCCGCCACATCGCCCACGACGCCGCCCCCGAGTGCCACGATCACGTCGGAGCGCGAAAGCTCGTGCTCGGCCACAAACTCCAAAATGGCAACATAGGTTTCGGCGCGCTTATGGGCCTCGCCGGCCTCGAAGGTGCAGATGCTCACCTCGTAGCCTGATGCCTCCAGGCTCTGCTTAACGGGCATCTGGTAGAGCGGGCCTACGTTGGTGTCCGTCACGATGACGGCCTTGGTGCCGCCGGCAGTGGCGCGCACGAGCGGTCCCGCCTGCTCCAGCAAAAACGTGCCAACATGCACCTGGTAGGGGCGTGCGGTGTCGATATCGATGGTAATCGCCATAAGCTTCGGTCCTTTCGACCTGGCGTGATAGGTGGTCTAGTGGGAGGCCTCGTCGTCGAGTGCGCACTTAATGCGGTCGCCCTCGGCAAGGAGATTCTCCAGATAGCGCTGGTCGCGGTTCTTGAGCGCACGGCTGTAGGCGCCAAGCGACTCGATCAGATGGTCGATCTCGAAGGCGAGCGCGTCGGCGTCGTCGATCATGAGCTCGGACCACATTTGCGGGTTGAGGTGCGCCACGCGGGTGAGATCGCGGTAGCTACCGGCCGAAAAGCCGTGGTGGACCTGGGCGGTGGGGCTTTTGACGTAGGCGTTGGATACCACGTGCGCAAGCTGGCTCGTGAAGGCGATGACGCGGTCGTGCTCGGCGGCGCTGGTCACGCTGAACTTGCCAAAGCCCAAGGGGCGCACCATCTCGCGCACCTGGCCCAAAAGCTCCAGCTTGAGCGCATCGTCTACCGCGGGCGGTACGAGCACCAGCGGGGCGCCCTGGAACAGGTCGGCACGAGAGTTAGCGTAGCCCGAGAACTGGGTGCCCGCCATGGGGTGCGCGCCCACAAAGTAAAAGCCGTGCTCGCGGGCAAGCTCAAAGGCACGTTCGCACACGATGCCCTTGACGCCCACCGTGTCGATCACCACGGGGCCCATGATGGCGTCGGTGTCGGTGGCGTCGGCGAGCGCCTTGGCGTGCGTCTCGAGCCACTCGATGCATGCCTCGGGGTAGCAAGCCAGGACGATGATGTCGCATTCGCCGAGTGTCTTGTCGTTGAGCTCTCCGGCGACAGTGCCCATGCTGGCGGCCGTCATGACATCGTCATCGGGGTCCCAGGCCAGCACGCGGACGCCCGCCTGTGCATAGCCGCGGGCAAAGCTACCGCCGATGAGGCCAAGGCCGACGATGCCGGCGCACTTGGGGCCGCCCTGGTTAACGCGCGCGTTTCTCACCGTACCCATGGGCTACTCCATGGTCTCTTGGCAGACAACCTCGCGGATGGCTCGGATGCGGCGCATGGTGTCGTCGAACTGATCGGGGGTGAGGGCCTGGGCGCCGTCGGACCAGGCGCGGCTCGGCTCGTCGTGGACCTCGATCTCCAGGCCGTTGGCACCGCAGGCGGTCGCGGCGAGCGCCATGGGCTCGACGTAGCGGGTGTAGCCGGTGGCGTGGCTGGGGTCGGCGACGACGGGCAGGTGCGACAGGTGGTGCAGCACCGGCACGGCGTTAAGGTCGAAGGTGTTGCGGGTGCGGGTCTCGAAGGTGCGGATACCGCGCTCGCACAGGATGACGTTGTCGTTGCCCTCGCTCATGATGTACTCGGCTGCCATAAGCAGCTCGTCGATCGTGCCGGACATGCCGCGCTTGAGCAGAATCGGGGTCTGGGTCTTGCCGACCTCCTTGAGCAGGGGGAAGTTCTGGGCGTTGCGGGCGCCGATCTGCATGACGTCAATCTTCTTGTCAAGGAAGACCTGCACGTCGCGCGGGTCCATGATCTCGGTGACGATCGGCATGTCGAGCTCGGCAGACGCCTCGCACAGCAGGTCGAGGCCGGCGGGGCCCATGCCCTGGTAGGCGTAGGGGGAGGTGCGGGGCTTGTAGGCACCGCCGCGCAGCATCGTGGCACCGGCGGCCTTTACGCGGCGTGCGATGCGAATGAGGTTCTCGCCCTCGACGGAGCAGGGGCCGGCGATGACTTGGAACTGGTCGCCGCCGATCTTGACGCCGTGGCCGCAGTCGATGACGGAGTCCTCGGGGTGGAACTTGCGGTTGGCGCGCTTGAACGGCTCCGAGACGCGCTGCACGCGCTCGACGACATCCATGGACTCGAGCAGGAACGGGTCGATCTTGGTCGTATCGCCCACCAGGCCGATGATCGTCTCGTTCTCGCCGCGCGAGACGTCGGTCTTCAGGCCTTTTTTCTCAATCCAGCTGACGATATGGCCGACGGCCTCGTCGCTGGCGCTCTGCTTTAAAATTGCAATCATGGTGTGCCTCTCACCTCGATGGATAACTTTTGCAAAAACGGCCCGCATCGCGAGCCGTGTATATATGGTGCATGAGAGTTTATACTATCTGACTCGCTTTTGCCTTCTAAAGTGGGCCGTTGCGCCGCGTCTTCCTCGGAATTGCAAAGCTTTTTCTTTTATTTTGATAGCCCGTGGTGCACTTGGGTATAATGGCAAACGTTGGCCCTATTAGCTCAGGGGATTAGAGCGTCTGCCTCCGGAGCAGAAGGCCGTTGGTTCGAATCCAACATGGGGCACCATCGAACGTAAGACCGTCCGAACCTCGCATGGTCCGGGCGGTTTTTCTTATACCGACGCGACGTGATGGGACGTGGTATGGCAGCAACGGATATCGAGCGCGGACTCTCGACCGCCGAGGTCGAGGAGCGCATCGCCGCCGGTAAGATCAACCGCAACATGGAGCTCAAGACCAAGTCGGTCAAAGAGCTCATCATCGAGAACCTCTGCACGCTGTTCAATTTGATCAACGTGATCTTGGCGTTCCTGGTTATTTTGACCGGTTCGTTTAAGAATCTGACGTTCCTGTTCGTGGTGTTCCTCAATACCGCCATTGGCGTCATTCAGTCCATGCGTTCCAAGAAGATGGTCGATAAGCTCACGCTGCTGACCTCCAAGAAGGCCATCGCGGTGCGCGACGGCGTCGAGGTGGAGCTCGACCTGGACCAGATCGTGCTCGACGACATCATTCGCCTGGGGCGCGGCGACCAGATTCTCGCTGACGCCGTGGTGGTTTCGGGCGAGGCGCTCGTGAACGAGAGCTTGCTGACGGGCGAGAGCGACCTTATCAAGAAACAGCCTGGTTCCGAGCTCATGAGCGGCAGCTTTATCGACTCGGGCCTGCTGCGCGCCCGCGTGATTCATGTCGGCGCCGACAACTACGTGGCCAAAATTAATAACGAGGCCAAGTACGTCAAAAAGGTCAATTCCGAGATCATGAACGCGTTTAACGCCATCGTGCGCTTTACGAGCATCATCATGATCCCGCTCGGTTTGGCGTTGTTTGCCTCAAGTGTGAGCGAGCTGTGGGATGCCGCGGGAACCCCGGGCGATAGCGCGCTTTCGTGGTGCTTCTCCGAGCTGTTGGCTGGTCATGTGCCTTCGTCGGCGCTGCTGTCCACGGTGGGCGCCCTGCTGGGCATGATCCCGCAAGGCCTGGTGCTGCTGACCTCGTCGGTGCTCGCCATCGCCACGGTGCGCCTGGCTCGCCGCAAGGTGCTGGCACAGCAGCTCTACTGCATCGAGACGCTCGCTCGCGTCGACGTGCTGTGCCTGGACAAGACGGGCACCATCACGTCGGGCCGCATGGAGGTCGAGGGCACGTATCCGCTGCCGGTTGAGGGCGTGAGCCTAGGCGCCGGCTCGGACGAGGCGGCCGTTCCCGTCGATACCACGGTACTCGATTTTGCGCTGGCTAACGTGGCACGTGCGACCTCGGCCGATGCCAACGAGACATGCCAGGCGCTGCTCAACTATTACGCCGATCGCCCGGTCGAGGTGTCCGAGCCGCTGTCGGTCATTCCATTCTCGTCGTCTAAAAAATGGAGCGGCGCTTCGTTTGCGCAGGGCTCCTATGTGATGGGCGCCGCGCAGTTTGTGCTTTCGGAGCGTGTGTTTTCGCAGGTCGAGAACCGTGTCGCCGAGCTTGCCGATACCTGCCGCGTGCTCGTGGTGGCGCGCGTGGACGGCTTTACGCCCGATGGGGATATGGTGGGCGAGGCCGAGCCCGTGGGATTTGTGACCATCCGCGACGAGATTCGTACCTCGGCGGCCGAGACCATCGGCTACTTTAACGAGCAGGGCGTGACCCTCAACGTGATCAGCGGCGACGACCCACGTACGGTGTCGTCGATCGCGCGCGTGGTGGGCGTGCCGGGGGCGGACGCTTATGTGGACGCCACGACGCTCGATACGCCGGCCAAGCTCGATGCCGCAGTGGACCGCTACCATGTCTTTGGTCGTGTGACCCCGCAGCAGAAGCGCGAGCTCGTGCAGGCGCTCAAGCGCCGCGAGCACACCGTGGCCATGACGGGCGACGGCGTCAACGACGTGCTGGCGCTCAAGGAGGCCGACTGCTCCGTCGCCATGGCGGCTGGCTCCGATGCCGCGCGCAACGTGGCCGAGATCGTACTCGTCGACAACGATTTTGCCTCGATGCCCGCCGTGGTGGCCGAGGGCCGTCGCTCCATCAACAACCTGCAGCGTTCGGCCTCACTGTTCCTGACCAAGACGCTGTTCTCGATGGGCCTGGCGGCGCTGTGTATCGCGCTGCCGCCGTACCCCTTCGAGCCCATCCAGATGACGCTCATTAACTTCTTCTGCATCGGCGCGCCGGGCTTTGTGTTGGGCCTGGAGCCCAACAATGCTCGTGTGAAGGGTGCGTTTTTGAGCAACGTACTCAAGCGTGCACTGCCGGCGTCGATTGCGGTCATTTTGGCTGCGGCGCTCGATATCTTTGTGGCGCGCGTGTTTGGCTTTAGCCAGCTCACGCTGTCTACGATGTGCCTGCTTACGTCGTGCGCGGCGAGCGTCAGCCTAATCTGGCGCATCTCGCAGCCTCTCACGCCCTTACGTGTGGTGCTCTTTGTGTTTGTAGTCGCCGGCATCCTGGTGGGCGTTATCGGATTCCCGGAGCTGCTGTCTATTGCCAACCTGTCGATGGGCCAGATGGTTATCTTGGCTGTTATCGTGGTCTTTACCTGCTCGGTGTTCTTTAAGCTCGCCACGATGATGGATTCGCTCAAGCCGCGTCGTCGTCATGCCGCAACTGGTTTTGGCCGTGGTGTGCGCGTCCACCTGGGTCGCGGTGGCGGCAAGGTGAGCTCGACGGGTTCGACGGCCGAGCGTTTTGCCAAGCGCGTCGCCGCCGACATGGCGCAGCGCCGCGAAGATCGCACCGCTCGCGAGGCCGAGGCCCGCGCACTCGAGGGCGTGGCCCAGGTCCAGCCCAAGAAAAAGAAGAGTGCCGGAGCCAAGCGCTCTCGCGTGACCAAGTCCGCCCAAGGCATCAAGGTCTCGATGCCAAGCAAAAAGAAGAAGTAGCTACGCGCCCTGGCGATGTTGAATTGGTGCCTTGTTCCTGTGGGGCCGTGGCGATGTTATGCTCTAACCTCGATTGTTTGAATTGCTTCGAAAAGAGGATGCCGTGATCTGCCCGCATTGCCTTAAGACTATCGAGGACGGCGCCTCGTTCTGCCCCTACTGCAACGCCTATGTGGGTCCGGGCGATGGCCCCGAGCACACCGAGTTCGTGTTCTGTGAGGGCTGCGGTGCCCGTCTTTCTCCGCATGATCGTACGTGCCCCAAATGCGGACGCCCCGCTCCGGGTATCCTCTCCGAGGACGCGGCCGCATCCGACCTGGCAGCGGGCCGCACGGCGGGCTTTCCGCGCCTAACGCAAGAGCAGATCGATACCGAGGTGCCGCATGCGCCTGCCTCGGCTGCCGCGGTTCTTTCGGACGCCGCCGATCCTAACGAGACCTGCGTGCTGCCGGCTTTCGATAAGGATTTCGGTATTCCCAAGGTCGATATTCCCACGCCCGTTTCCCTGCATGACGATGCTCAAAAACCCAAGCGCAAAGTGCATCCCGACGAGGACGCCTATCACAAGCACAAGCGTCATATCCCCAAGCCGCTCATCGTCATCGCGGTCCTTGCTGTCGTTTGTGGCGGTGCCTATTGGTTCGTGACGACCGATCCCATGGGTGTTATGCCCGGCTTCTATGACCAGTTTGGCCAGGCCGCGCAGACGACCTTCCCTACGCGCCAAAAGGGTGAGGCGACTGAGGACGATACCAAGCAGGACGATTCTGCCGAGGTGGTCCAGGAAGAAACCGTGCTCACCGATGATCAGCTCTATACCAGGCTCGACGGTCTGTATCAGACCATCGTGTCCTACGGTGACGAGGACCAGATCGGCGAGGTCATCGATTCTTTTAACAACGGCTATCTTCGAACGCCGCTGTCCACCCGTCAGGAGCTGTCGCAGAGTGCCTACGCCCTGCGCGACCAGATCAAAAAGACGCAAGATGAGCTCAACAACCTTAAGTATCAGGACGATACGGTCTATGCGGACGACATCGCCCACTTAAAGCAGCTTGCCGAGTGGATGTATGAGCGCGTCGACGTGATTTGCCAGAGCTGGGACATCTCGCTGGCCATTCCCGATGGCGAGTCGATGAGTTCCCACCAAAGCGAGATCCTGGCGCCCATCGCGCAGAGTGGCAACAGCGCGCTGAACCAGTACGACGCCAATGTGGGTTCCTGGAAGCCGCAGCAGCGTTCCTAAAATTAGTTCGCCATAGTCGGCATAACCTACGTGCGCAATTGATGTAAGCGCATGCTTATTGCTACAATTCGTACAAATATGCTTTAAACGCACGAGGAAGGAACCACATGTTTGGTTTTAAGAAAGAGCTCTACACGCCCGAGTATCAGCTTGCCGGCGACGAGTGCGCCGTTATCGAGACGTCGAAGGGTACCATCAAGGTCAAGTTTGACGGCGAGGGCGCTCCCATTCATGTCGCGAACTTCTGCGAGCTTTCTACGATGGGCTTCTATGATGGCCTTAAGTTCCATCGCTATGTGCCCGGCTTTGTCATTCAGGGCGGCGACCCCAATACCCGCGATATGTCCGGCGCCGACGTCGCTGCCGGTCTTGAGGGCCCCGACGGCATGCCCGGTACCGGTGGTCCCGGCTACTGCATCAAGGGCGAGTTTGCCACCAATCCGCGCAACAGCCATGTCGATGGTGCCCTTGCCATGGCACGCTCCATGGACCCCGATTCCGCGGGTTCGCAGTTCTACTTCTGCCTGGGTGCCCAGCATAACCTCGATTCCGGTTACACCGTCTTTGGTACCACGGTCGAGGGTCTCGATGTGATTTCGCAGCTGCGTGCCGGCGACGAGATCGTCCATGTCGAGATCGTTCACGAGTAAAGGGGACTTCCTTGAATAGCCAGCTGATCCAACAGGGCCGCGCCGCTTACCGCGCGGGTGATTTTTCCGCTGCAGCCCAGATGCTTGGGGCGGCAAAGACTCCCGATGAGATTATGGGCGAGGCCGATCACCTCCGTGGCAACGCCTTGATGCACCTGGGCATGTATGCCGAGGCCGCCGAGGCCTATGCCGCCGCCCTCAACGACGGTACCTACGGCAAGCGCGGCGCGCTGCTCACCAACCGCGGCAAGGCGCTCGCCGCCGTGGGCGACTACACGACGGCCGCTCAGGCGTTCTCTGCCGCTACGCAGGATGCTTCCTATGCCACGCCGTTCAAGGCCTATCTGGGCCTGGGTAACGCGCTGTTCCAGTCAGGCGACTATGCCAACGCGGGTACTGCCTTCCGTCAGGCTGCCATCGACGGCGCCAATCCGGCTCCTGCCGCCGCACTTGGCGAGCTCGGTCGTTGCTTCATTAAGCTTGGCCGTCCGGCGGATGCCGTGGAGACCTACCGCACGGCTATCGACTTTGCCGGCCCCCGCGACGACACGCGTGCGCTCAACGCCGGCATGGGTCAGGCACTTTCTGCCGCCGGCCGCCCCTCCGACGCACTCGACGCCTTTAACGCCGCTACTGCCGATGGCATCTACCAGCTCACCTCCGAGCAGGCCGATGAGCTTGCCCGCGTGCATGATTCGCTTGCCGCACTGTCTGCCCAGACGGCTATGGCCACGGCTCCGGCGCCCGCGATGGACGCTCCTGCCGTCGATCCGCTCGATCCTACGGGCGCGACCGGTCAGTTTATGCCCGATCCCTCGGACACCGGCTTCTTTACGCTGTCCGAGTCCGAGATGGTCCAGCAGGACCGTCAGGATCGTAAGCAGGCCAAGGTCCGTCGTCGCCATCGCCACACGGGTCTCAAGGTCTTCATCGTGCTGCTTCTGCTCATTTTGATTGCTGCGGGCGGTCTGGGCTTTGCCTACACGCGCGGCTTTGGCTTCCCCTCGCAGGAGTCGGTTATCACCGATCTGTTCCAGGCTGCCGGCGACGGTGACACCGCAAAGGCCGAGTCTTGCCTGGCCTCGAGCCTGTCCGAGGACGCCAAGTCGATGATCATCTCCTCGATTCCGCAGGGCGCCACCGTGTCCGTCGAGGGCATGGATCAGTCCATGACCGAGACGACCGCTAAGGTGAAGGCATCGCTGTCCAAGGGCGGCGAGCAGGAGCACACCGTCAAATTCGTGCGCTCCGACAACCATATCGGCTGGGCCGTTTCCTCGCTCGATATGGATTTCTCGGCTGCTGACAACCAGTAGTGACCTTATGGGATTTAGCTTTGCCCGGCGCTTCACCGCAAGTGAGGTGCCGGGCTTGCGCTAGTATCATGAGCTAGTAGTTTTCCAGCAATCATCCAACACATCAGGAGTTGCGTTGTTTTCTTTGATGGATATGTTCTTCGGTAGCTATGCGGGCGATCTTGCCATCGACCTCGGCACCGCAAATACGCTTGTCTCCGTGCGCGGCAAGGGCATCGTCATTCGCGAGCCTTCCGTCGTCGCCATCGACAAGAACGACGAGCGCATCCTGGCGGTCGGTATCGAGGCAAAGCGCATGCTTGGCCGTACGCCCGGCAACATCGTGGCCGTTCGTCCCCTGAAGGACGGCGTCATCGCCGACTTCGATGTTACCGAGGCCATGCTTCGCTACTTTATCGACAAGGCGTCCGAGAAGCGCTATCCGTGGACCCCGCGTCCGCGCGTTGTCGTCTGCGTTCCCTCCGGCGTCACGTCGGTCGAGAAGCGTGCCGTATTTGAGGCCACGATCCAGGCTGGCGCTCGCCAGGCCTACCTGATCGAAGAGCCCATGGCTGCCGCTATCGGCGCCGATCTGCCCGTCGAGGAACCCACCGGCTCCATGGTCATCGACATCGGCGGCGGTACCACCGAGGTTGCCGTTATTGCTATGGGCGGCATCGTCGTCTCGCAGTCCATCCGTATTGCCGGCGACGAGTTCGATCAGGCTATCCTCACGCACGTTCGAGATGCCTACAACCTGGCCATCGGCGAGCGTACGGCAGAGGACATCAAGATCAAGGTCGGTTCCGCCGTGCCGCTCAAGGACGAGCTCGACGTCGAGGTCAACGGCCGCGACGTGATCACCGGTCTGCCCAAGACCGTACGCATCGAGAGCGAGGAGATTCGTCGCGCGCTCAACAAGCCGCTCGACGAGATGGCCAAGGCCGTCAAGGACGCACTCGACGCTACGCCTCCCGATCTTGCCTCGGACCTTATGTACTACGGCATTTTGCTGACTGGTGGCGGCGCGCTGCTGCGCGGTCTCGACGTGCGCCTGCGCGATGAGACCGGCGTTTCGGTCAACGTCAGCCCCACGGCGCTCGATAATGTCGTTAACGGCTGTGCCCGCGTGCTCGAGGCCAATGCGTTTGATGGCGGCTTCGTCCAGACCAATGCTTAATTTCCAAAAGGTGGATTCCATTTGGTACGATCTTCGGGTTTCTCCACAAATCTGAATACCAAGCGACAATCAACGGGTATGCGCCCGTTGATTGTTTTCAGCCTGATTTCGGTGTTGCTGCTCACGTTTTACATCCGCGAGGGCGAGGCAGGACCGATTCATGCCGTGCGTTCGGGCGTAACGACGATTACCTCGCCGGTGCGCTTTGTGGGCTCGGCTGTGGCGGCTCCCTTCAATGCGATCGGCAACGTGTTCTCTAACCTTACGGCGTCGCAGGACACGCTTGACGAGCTTAAGAAGCAAAACGAGGAACTGACCTCTAAGGTCGCCGAGCTTTCTGAGGCTCAAAAGACTGCCGAGCGCCTGGAGGGCCTGGTCGGGCTGCAATCGACCTACAACCTCAAATCGACTGCAGCTCGTATCGTTGGTGCCTCCGGCGATGCCTGGACCTCGACCGTTGCCATCGACAAGGGCTCTGCCGACGGCCTTACCATCAACATGCCCGTGACGAGTTCTGCCGGTGTTATCGGCCAGATTATCGAGGTATCGGCCAAGACCTCTACCGTGCGCCTGATTGGCGACGAGAACTCGGGCGTGTCCGCCATGGTGCAGGACACGCGCGCCCAGGGCATGCTGCAGGGTCAGGCTGACGGCACGCTGCGTCTTGAGTACGTGAGCGTCGACTCCGATGTTAAGGTTGGCGACATCATCGTGACCTCGGGCATCGGTGGCGTGTTCCCCAAGGGTCTACCGCTCGGCACCGTCTCGTCGGTTGAGAAATCGGCAAACGATGTGTACTACACCATTGTGGTGCGCGCCCAGACCACGGCCGAGAACAACGAGGAAGTGCTGGTCATTACCTCGCTGACCGACGAACAGTCGGCCTCGGATGAGGACGTGAGCACGGCCAACAGCACGCCGCAGGGAACGTCGCGCGATGCTGCGACCAAGATGAAGGACGAGAGCTCGGATGACAGTTCCGACACGTCCGAGACGACCGATTCCGGCTCGAACGAATAGGGGGCATGTCCATGGATCTACACGAGCAGGGGATGAGCTCCCGCACGTTTGTGATCGCCGCCATCGTGTGCGTGCTGCTGCAGGCAGGCCTGGCACCGCAGATCTCCATTGCGGGCGGTCGCGTCAACTTCATGATTATCCTGGTGTGCCTAAGCGTGTTCTCGGGCGACCCGACCCGTGCCGTCGTGTGCGGTTTTTGCAGCGGCTTGTTTTATGACCTGTCCGCTGCCGTGCCGGTGGGCGTTATGTCGCTCCTGCTGACCGTGGGTTCTTTTGCCCTGGTGCACAGCGCCGTCGGTCAGACGGGCGGTACCCCGAGTGCGCGCGGCGTCACCGTGGGCGCCTTTGCGCTCGTCATTAATGTGATCTACAGCATCATCTTGCTGTTTATGGGTTTGGAGACGAGCTTTGTCGTGGCGATCTTCGGCCATGCGCTGCCGTCCTCGATCCTGACGGGTCTGGTTGCCATTCCGTTTTTGATGTCCGGCGTCGTGCCGCAGTCCGGCTATGGATTCTCCGCACGTGGCGGACGCCAGACGGGTATGCGCTTTAAGCCCAAGACCCGCAAGCTCAAATAGGGGAGGCCCGTAGATGTCTTCCCAGATGACGGTTATTATCGCCGGTATCGTGCTGGTTGTGGCCATCGTGGTCGCGCTGGTCATCATGCGTCGTGGCGATTCCCGTTTTACCTACGATACGCAGCATGGAACGGCCCCGCGCGCCACCGAGGGCGAGGGCAATACCGCGGCGACCGCCTTTAAGGGCCGCTTTTCCATCCTCACCACGGGTGTGGGCGCGATGTTTGCGGCACTTGCCGTCAAGCTGTGGGGCATGCAGATGGTCTCGTCGGACTATTACGAGAAGCAGGCCAATAGTAATCAGACTCGCACCGTTACCACACCCGCTGTGCGCGGCCGCATCCTCGACCGCAATGGCGTGGCGCTTGTCCAGAACCGTCCCTCACTTGCTGTCGTGGCCTACCGCGACCTTGCCGAGGATGAGGTTCTGGTTCGCCATCTTGCCAACGTGCTTGGAATGCCTTATGTGGCGGTCCTTCGCAATATTCAGGACAATACAGAGGGCGCTCAGAGCCTGCATACCATCGCGACGGACGTCCGTCGCTCCACGGTTGCCTATATCAAGGAACACGCCGGCGAGTTCCCGGGCGTCAAGATTGCCGAGCGTACCGAACGCCAGTATCCATACGGCGAGACGGCATGCCATATCTTGGGCTATACCGGCACCATTACCTCCGAGCAGCTCGAGGCCCAGAATAAGAAAACCTCTGGCGATGATGATGCTTCTGCTGGCAAGATTACGTACCAGTCGGGCGATATCGTGGGCCAGGCGGGCGTTGAGAGCTACTACGAAAACCTGCTGCAGGGTATTCGTGGCGAGCAGACCGTCAAGGTCGATGCCTCGGGCAATGTGACCGGTCAGGCCGGCGCCGTGCCCGCGAAGGCCGGCTCCGACATTAAGCTCACGCTCGACCTTAAAATCCAACAGGCCTGTGAGACGGCACTGGCGAGCGCTATCGAACTTGCCAAGACCACTGGCTACAGCAATGCCGGCAACGGTGCTGTGGTGTGCCTCGATCCCAACAATGGCGAGATCCTGGGCATGGCGAGCCAGCCCAAGTTCGATCCGTCCGTCTTTATCGGCGGCGTCTCAAATGACGTGTGGACCGAGCTCAATGATGACAAGGGTTCCCACCCGCTGCTCAACCGCGCCATTAGCGGACAGTACATGTCGGCCTCGACCATCAAGCCGCTCTCGGCGCTGGCCGGTCTTGAGTTTGGAACCTACACGTCGGGGCAGACGACCAACTGCACGGGTTATTGGACGGGTCTGGGCAAGTCGTGGGGCAAGTACTGCTGGCTGCATTCCGGCCACGGCACCATGACGCTGCAGTCGGGAATCGCCAACTCGTGCGACCCTGTCTTCTACGACATGGGCAAGGCGTTCTTTTATGACGAGCAACATCCCGAGGGTCTGCAGGAGGTCTTTCGTCGCTGGGGTCTAGGCAAGACCTGCGGTATCGATCTGCCGAGTGAGGGCGCGGGCCGTATTCCCGATGCCGAGTGGAAAGAGTCGTACTTCACCGACGCCTCTGCCGAGGACCGCAAGTGGAATGCCGGCGATATGACCAACATTGCCATCGGTCAGGGCGACATCCTGGTGACGCCCCTGCAGATGGCGTGCGCCTATATGGGTCTTGCCAACGGTGGCAAACAGTACGTGCCTCATGTGTTTTTGTCTGCCGTGTCGCGCGATGGCGACGGCGATGCCTATAAGTACAACGGCAAGGGCAAGAAGAAGCGTCTGGATGCCAAGATCAACAGCGATTCGGATTTGGCTCTAGTTCGCAACGGCATGCACGACGTGATTTACACGGCATCGACGTCCCTGGCGGCTCACTTTGGCACCCTGACGCCGCAGGTATACGGCAAGTCGGGCACGGGCGAGAAAAGTGGCGAGGACGAATACGCGTGGTTCTGCGCCTATGCACCGGCCGATGACCCCAAGTATGTCATCGCTACTGTCCTGGAGCAGGGCGGCGGCGGCTCAGATACCGCGATGCATGTCGTGCGCGACGTGCTCGGCGTGATTTATGGCGAGCCCGATACCTCTTCGGCTTCGGGCGATTCTTCGGTTCGATAGGAGGTTGCGATGGATTTTTCTCCGGCGGATCTGTTCCGTTCAACCAAGACCGGCTCTCGCAGCAGCCTGGACCGTGTCAACAAGCAACTTTCGGCCTCGCGCGGCACGTTTCGCCAAAAGGTGCATATCGGTGTGCTCGTGGCTACTGTGGCGCTCGTCGCCTACGGTGCCATCATTATCTGGTCGGCTTCGCAGTTTAAGGCCGATGCTTCGTTCTCACGCCATCTGCTGGGAATTGGCATCGGCACGGTGCTGGCGGTGCTGGTCTGGCGCTCCGACCTGCGCGGTATTTCCAATTTCTCGACGGCGTTGCTCGTCATCGACCTGATCGTGATCCTCTCGCCCAAGATTCCGGGTCTGTCCTATACGGGCGGTCTGGGCATGACGGGCTGGATCAAGATTCCCGGTATCGGCTTGACATTCCAGCCGGTTGAGCTTGCCAAGCTCATCACCATCTTCTTTATTGCTACGCTTGGCTCGCAGTATAACGGTCGCATCGATACCGTTCGCGACTACGTCAAGCTCTGCGGCATGCTGTCCATTCCGTTTTTGGCCGTCGTTGCCATGGGCGACCTGGGCTCGGGCCTGGTCGTGCTTGTTTCGGGCGCCATCGTCATTTGTATGAGCGGTGCACGCCGCGAATGGGTGCTGTCGACCCTGGCCCTGCTCGTGGGCTTGGTGGCCCTCGTCCTGGCGCTCGATTCGGTCTTTGATTCGTTGCTCGGCCACGATGTGCTCATCAAGCAGTATCAGATGAACCGTCTGACGGTCTTTATCGACCCCGATAATGCCGATTCGGACGATGCCTACAACCTTCAGCAGTCGCTTATCGCCGTTGGCTCGGGCGGCTTCTTTGGTAAGGGTTTGGGCCATGCGACGCAGTCGGCCGGCGGCTTTCTGCCTGAGTTCCACACCGACTTCGTCTTTGCCTTTCTGTCCGAGACCTTTGGCTTTTGCGGTTCCTTTTTGCTCCTGTGCCTCTACGTGCTGCTGATCTTTTCGACGATTCGCGTCGCCTTTAAGTGCGAGTCGCTGTTTTTGCGTCTTTCGTGTGTGGGCATCGTTGGCATGTGGGCGTTCCAGACCTTCGAAAACATCGGCATGTGCATCGGCATGATGCCGATTACCGGTATTCCGCTACCGTTTATTAGCTTCGGTTCGTCTTCGATGATGATCCAGCTGCTGACGGTGGGTATCGTACAATCCATATGGCGGCATCGTTCGGGCGCCGCGTAACCGCTGGAGGGGTTTGCTATGAAAATTCCCGTAGATAAGCTGACCCGCGCTTTTAAGATGGGCGCGTCCGTTAAGAAGGATTCCGATACGCCGGTGCGCGTCTCGGTCTATCTGGATTCATCCGCCTCGCGTTTTCTGGCCGAGACGGTGCGCGACGCCTTTGTGCCGCAGACGACCTCGGGCATTGTGCGCGTCGAGCGTCTGGGGGAGGAGCGAATTGCTCCAAAGACCGATACCGATGTGGTACTGGTGCTCTCGTGTGGTTCCGACCGCTTGGAGAGTGCCGTGCAGGAGCTCGTGATCGCCGGCGCGCCCGTGTGCGTGCTTGCCGAGTCTGCTGTGGAGGTGCCGTTTATCGAGGAGTCCACGCCCATGCTTGGCGTGGTAGCGGCAACCGATAAGACGTATCTGCTCGAGACGCTTGCCCGCTGGATTCTCGATCGCACCGACAAGGAAACGGCTTTTGCGGCGAACTTTGCCTTCATGCGCATCGCGGCCGCCAATCGTATCATCACCTCGTGCGCGCTCACCAATATGGCGACCGGTGCGCTGGTGTTTTTGCCGGGCGCCGATTATCCCGTTATGGCGCTGGCGCAGGTGGGCATGCTCTTTGAGCTCGCTGCCGTCTTTGGACGCGGCATTAAGCCTGAGCGCGGCTACGAGGTCGCGGGCGTGCTTGCCGGCGGTCTTGTGATCCGCGCTGTCACCCGCGCGCTCGTCAAGCAGACGCCGCATATTGGGTTTGCCGTCAAGGCGCTCACTGCTGCCGCGGGCACCTACGGCATGGGCCGTGCGCTTGTTTCGCTCTACGAGCGCGATGTCGACTACAGCCGTGCCAACGAGGCGGTCACTGCCACGTTCTCCCGCGTTCGCGATCTGGTGACCACGGTCGCGGGCGCTACCCGTCCTATGGCGTCCTACCAAGACGCATCCGATCTCGCTGCTTAGGGGTTTTCCGTTGCGCGTTGCATACCAAGACTGTTTTCATTTAATTGAGCCGCTGCTCGCCAAGGTCGAGAAGCCGAGCCGCTATATCGATCACGAGTGGGGCACGCTTTCCAAGGCCGATGCCGACTACCGTTGCTGCCTGATCTACCCGGATGTGTACGAGGTTGGTCTGCCCAACCAGGGTATCGCCATCCTCTACAACATCCTTAACCAGGCCGAGGGCATCTCCTGTGAGCGTGGCTATGTGCCGTGGCCCGATATGGGTGACGCCATGCGCGAGGCGGGTATTCCGCTGCTCTCGCTCGAGGGTGCCGCGCCGGTCGCTTCGTTCGATATCGTCGGTCTGCATGTGCCGCACGAGATGGCGGTGACGAACTTCCTCGAGGCTCTCGACCTCGCTGGCATTCCGCTGTTGGCGGCCGACCGAGGTGAAGGCGACCCCATCATCATCGCCGGCGGCCCCTCGGTGTACAACCCCGAGCCGTACGCGGCCTTCTTCGATGCCATCCTCATCGGTGAGGGCGAGGAATCGCTGCTCGAGACCTGCCAGCTGCATCGCCGCCTGCGTGACGAAGGGGTCCCGCGCGCGCAGATTGTCGAGCAGCTTGCATCCATTGCCGGCAACTACGTGCCGTCGCTCTATGAGGTTCGTCACGACGAGCCCTGCTCGCCGCATGGCTACACCGTGCCGCGTGAGGGCAAGGATGCGCCGACTGTGGTCTACAAGCGCGTCGTCGAGGATTTCGGCGCCACGAATCCGCTGTCGCAGTCGTGCGTACCCTATGCGCAGCTGGTCCACGACCGCCTGTCTATCGAGATTCTTCGCGGCTGCGCCCGCGGCTGTCGTTTTTGCCAGGCCGGCATGACGTATCGCCCGGTGCGCGAGCGCTCGGCCGACCAGATCGTCTCGTCGGTGATTCAGGGTCTGGAAAAGACCGGCTATGACGAGGTGTCGCTGACCTCGCTCTCCACGACCGACCACTCCTGCATTCGCGACGTGCTCGGCAGGCTCAACCGTCGCCTGGAGGATACGGGTATTCGCGTGTCTATTCCGTCGCAGCGCCTGGATTCGTTTGGCGTGGATATGGCCGAGTCGGTCGCCGGCGAAAAGAAGGGCGGCCTGACGTTCGCGCCCGAGGCCGGCAGCCAGCGCATGCGCGACATCATTAACAAGAACGTGACCGAGGAGGATCTGGACCGTGCGGCCAAGGCGGCCTTCGAGGCCGGCTGGAACCGCATGAAGCTCTACTTTATGATGGGTCTTCCCGGCGAGCGCGACGAGGATATCGTGGCCATCGCCAATCTGGCCGATCACGTGCTGGAGCTCGGTCGTTCCGTGGTGCCCAAGGCTCGTCGCGGCTCGATCTCGGTGTCCATCTCGGTTTCGGTCTTTATCCCCAAGGCTGCCACGCCGTTCCAGTGGTGCCCGCAGCTCGACTACGACGACGTCAAGCGTCGCCAGAAGCTGCTTGTCACGAGCGTTCGCAACCGTGCCGTCCGCGTGCATTACCACGATGCCGAGACCTCGCTCATCGAGGCCGCGCTGTCCCGCGCCGGTCGTGACATGACGCCCGTCATCATCGATGCTTGGCGCGCGGGCTCTCGCTTTGACGCTTGGGTAGAGCATTTCTCGCTCGAGAACTGGAAGGAGGCTGCTGCCAAAAACGGCATCGACCTCAATGAGCTCGTGCACCTGCCCTACGAGTTGGATTGGCGCCTGCCGTGGGAGCATGTGAGTCCCGGCTGCACGCGCGGCTTCCTCGAGCGCGAGTACCGTCGCTCGCTCGAGGGTGTCACGACTCCCGACTGCACCCGCACGTCGTGCACCGGCTGCGGGATCTGCCCCACGCTCCACGCCAAGAATGTATTGATGGGTGATCGCGCATGAGTGAGCGCCTGACCGACAACCCCTCGCTCTTTAGGCTTCGTGTTCGCTATGGCAAGCGCGATCGCCTTAAGTACCTGGGCCATCTCGAAGTAATCCATACCATTGAGCGCATCGTGCGCCGTGCGGGACTTCCCTATGCCGTCACGCAGGGCTTCTCCCCGCACATGCGCGTGGGCTTCTCTTCGGCGCTACCGGTGGGTACGTCGTCGACCTGCGAGTGGTATGACCTGTTTATGACCGAGTTCGTGACGCTCGACGAGGCGTTTGGGCGCTTGGCTGCTGCGTCTCCGGCCGATCTGGCACCCATCGAGGCGGCGTACATCGACGTGCGCACGCCGGCATTGACGGCGCAGCTCACGCGCCTGTCGTATCGCATCGACCTTCACTTGGATCCCGAGGCGCCCGTAAGCGCCGACGAGGTGCGTCGTGCGATCGACACGCTGCGCGCGGACCATGGCATCGACTACGCGCGCGGCAAAAAGAGCAAGCGCTTGGATTTGGATCACACGCTCGTGGATTATGAGCTCACGGCGGGGGAGCGCCCGGACCATTTGGTGCTCATGCTCGACACCCATGCCGACAACGAGGGCTCCATGCGTCCGGAAATTTTGCTTTCCGCTGCTGATGTTTTGTTGCAGGGCTTGACCCCGGGCGTGGATGCACCTATTGTTTCCACCGGTATGCAAGACCTCGTGACCATCTGCTCCTACGATGTCGAGCGTCAGAATCAAGCATGCGAGGACGACGAGGGCCGACTCGTCAGCCCCATACCTGTGCGAACTTGTGGATTTGCTCCACATACTCGTTGACGGGGGTATTTTCGCCTGCTACTATATTCGGCTGTTGCACTAACTGATGCATGAAGGGCAAGTAAACATGTACGCAATCGTTAACACGGGCGGCAAGCAGTACAAGGTCGCCACCGACGATGTCATCACCGTCGAGAAGATCGAGGGCAATGAGGGCGACAAGGTCACCCTGCCGGTTATCTTCCTCAACGATGGTAAGAAGATCGTCACCGATCCCGACAAGCTGGCCAAGGCCAAGGTTACCGCTCAGATCGTTGAGCAGTTCAAGGGTGAGAAGCAGCTGGTCTTCAAGTTCCACAAGCGTAAGCGCTATCGTCGTCTGAAGGGTCACCGTCAGCAGCTGACCAAGCTGAAGATCGTGAAGGTTCAGGCTACCTCCCGCGCCAAGAAGGCTGTCAAGGCAGAGGCTGAGGCTGTTGCCGAGGCTCCCGTCGCCGAGTAGATTACACTCGTAACGAAAGAGTAGGTATACACAATGGCACACAAAAAAGGACTCGGTTCCTCCCGTAATGGCCGTGACTCCCGCGGTCAGCGCCTTGGCACGAAGCGCTATGCCGGCCAGACGGTAACCACGGGCACGATTCTCGTCCGTCAGCACGGCACGCACATCCACCCGGGTGAGAACGTTGGTCGTGGCAAGGACGACACGCTGTTCGCGCTGGTCGACGGTACCGTTGAGTTCCACAAGGGTATCAAGCACAGGGTCAGCGTACGCCCGCTCGCGAACGCGTAATTCACCCTTCATAGAGCACATATGTGGGAGGCACTTGAGTTTTAGGATTCAAGGGTCTCCCTCTTTTTTGTAGGAGGCGATTCTGTTGTCACAGTTCACCGATATCAGCCGCATTAACGTGTGCGGCGGCGACGGCGGAGCCGGATGCATGTCGTTTAGGCGCGAGGCATTTGTCCCCAAGGGCGGCCCCGATGGCGGCGACGGCGGTCGTGGCGGCAATGTCGTCATCCAGGCCGATGCTCAGCTGTCTTCGCTGATCGATTACCGCTTTAAGCATCACTTCCGCGCCGAGCGCGGCACGCACGGGCAGGGTGCCCGTCGTAACGGTAAGAGCGGCGAGGACCTGATTCTCAAGGTCCCTATGGGTACCGTGGTACGCGAGCTCGACCCCGAGACGCAGACACCGATGTTCGAGATTGCCGACCTGGTGCACGACGGCGAGCGCGTCGTCGTGGCGCCCGGCGGTGCCGGCGGTCTGGGCAACACGCACTTTGTGACGTCGGTACGCCGCGCTCCGGCCTTTGCCCAGCTAGGTGAGCCGGCTGAGGAGCACTGGATTGAGCTTGAGATGAAGCTCATGGCCGATGCCGCGCTCGTGGGCTTTCCCTCGGTAGGTAAGTCATCGCTCATTGCGCGCATGAGTGCCGCCCGCCCCAAGATCGCTGACTACCCGTTTACTACGCTCGTGCCGAACCTCGGCATGGTGCGTGCCGGCGAATATTCTTACGTCGTTGCCGACGTCCCCGGTCTTATCGAGGGCGCGAGCGAGGGCAAGGGCCTGGGTCACCAGTTCCTGCGCCACATTGAGCGTACGGCCCTGATCATGCATGTCGTCGACATGACGGGCGGTTTTGAGGATCGCGATCCGGTTGAGGACTATCGCATCATCAACCGCGAGCTCGAGCAGTATGGCGCCGAGCTTTCGGAGCGTCCGCAGATCGTCGTTGCCAACAAGTGCGACGCGCCGGGCACGGCCGACAAGATTGCCGACCTCAAGCGCGCAGCGCTCGACGATGGACATATGTTCTTTTCCGTGTCTGCTGTTACGGGCGCCGGCCTCAACACGCTGATGCTTGCCGTGGGCGAGCAGGTGGCTAAGCTGCGCGCCGAGCTGTCGGTCTCCGATGAGCCGGTCGTTCTGCGCGACGATGAGTGGGAGCGCCGTCGCCTGCAGCGTGAGAAGCGTTTCCGCATTGTCCAGGAAGAGCCCGGTGCCTTCCGCGTGGTCGGTCGCGCCATCGAGCGCATGGTCATTCAGACCGACTGGGAAAATGAGGAAGCCGTCATTTACCTGCAACATAAGTTTGCGCGTATGGGTGTTGACGACGCGCTCGAGAAGGCCGGTTGCCGTGCGGGCGACGAGGTCCGCATTTGCCAGCGTGCCTTTGACTTTGAGGGTGCTGAGGACTTCTCGGAGTACGAGGAGCTCGAGGATGCTGGCGAGGACGTTGCCGTTGAGGCCATTGACGTGACCGATGCTGCGGATGAGGGCGTCGAGGTTGTCGATGCGGCGGATGCCGCGGGCGATACCGAGACACCGGAGGGCGAGTAAGCCATGTCGCTGCGCGGTGGAATCGGTTTGCCCGAGCTTCCTCTAGAGGACGGGCAGGAGTTTAGGCTCGGCATTATGGGTGGCACCTTTGATCCCATCCATTACGGGCACCTGGTGACCGCCGAGCAAGCGCGCGAGTCGCTCGACTTGGACGCTGTGCTCTTTATGCCGGCGGGCTCTCCTGCCTTTAAGCTTGATAAGCCGGTGACGCCTGCCGAGGACCGTTATGCCATGACGGTCCTCGCCACCGCCGCGAACCCGGCCTTTTTGGCGAGCCGGTTCGAGATCGACCGCCCGGGCGTAACCTATACGGCCGATACGCTTCATGCCCTTCGCGACTTTTACCCGCCGCAGGTAAAGCTCTACTTTATTACGGGCGCCGACGCGATTATCGATATCGTGACCTGGCATGATGCCGAACGAATCGCTGAGCTTGCTACCTTTATTGCGGCGACACGACCGGGCTTTGATATCGATACGGCGCGTGCCCGAATCAAAGAGTCGGGGCTGCCGTTCGACGTGCGCTATATTCAGATTCCAGCGTTGGCGATCAGCTCGACGAACATTCGTAAGCGAGTTGCCCGCGGTATGAGCGTGCGCTATCTTACGAGCGAGTCCGTGCTCGGCTACATTCGCAAACGCAGGCTATATGCCGATTTGGGCCAAGAAGATTTTGAGTGATGGGGGTCTACGTTGTCGGTAGAGGATCAGTTTGAGGGCGATGAGCGCGCGCTGCTCAAGCGCATTCAAGAGCTGCTCGATGTTCGCATGAAGGATAAGCGCAAGCGCTATGTGCATTCGCTGGGTGTTGCCGAGACCGCACTTCATCTGGCCGAGGTCTACGGCGTTGACCGCTTTGATGCCGCTGCCGCCGGACTGATCCATGACTGGGACAAAGTGCTCTCCGACGACGAGCTGGTCACGCGCGCTCTGCATTACGGCATTAAGATTGCCGGCTCTCCTTCCGCCGCGACGCCGCTTTTGCATGGCCCTGTTGCCGCCTATGAGCTTCCGCAGCTTTTCCCCGAGTTGTCGCCGGCCGTTTTCCAGGCTGTCGACCGTCACACCGTGGGCGCCTGCGACATGACGCCGCTCGATATGGTGGTCTTTGTGGCCGATGCCATCGAGCCCAACCGCCACGGCGACTATGCCCATGCGCTGCGCAAGATGGTGGGGGAGTCGACGCTCGACGAGTTGTTCTTCTCCTGTTTTGCGCAGGGTCTGGTCTACGTGATCCAGTCCGGGCGCTATCTTTATCCCACGGCTATTTCGATTTACAACCATTACGCCCAGCTACGCTAGTTCGGGCTGTCTAGAAAGAGGTATTCCATGGCCGACGAGACCATGACCGACGAGCAGATTCTTGAACGTGTGGAGCACAAGAGCTTCGTTGCCACGTCCGACCGCACCGCTGCCTCGCTGTCCGCGAGCGGTGTCGCCGCCGAGGATGTCGCCCGCGCCGCCGCGCAGGCTGCCTACGACAAGAAGGGCGAGGACGTTCAGGTGCTCGACCTGACCGAGCTTTCCGACGTATGCGACTACTTTGTGCTTGCCACCGGTACCAACAACCGCCAGGTCGATTCTATCGTCGACGAGATCGAGGAGAAGGTCGCCGAGGCTTGCGGCGAGCATCCATTCTCCATCGAGGGCCGCGAGCAGAAGACCTGGATGCTCATGGACTACGGTTCGGTTGTCGTCCACGTCTTCACTCCCGAAGCCCGCGACTTCTACCGCCTCGAGAAACTCTGGGGAGACGCCCCCCAGCTCCCCCTCAACCTCCTCTAGTAGCTCATTTGAGACGGGGTTAGCTACCCTCACGCATATCGCCGGGCAGTTGCGGTTTTCCGCACCTGCCCCGCTTTCTTTTTGCCCAAAGGCGGTTAATCGTTGAAACGGGATTGGCGGCCGAAGGAAAGGGCGGTGTCGCCGAATTTGTCTCGGACGGCGTCGATAGCGACGGAGAGGTCGCGGCGGTCGCTGGATTGGGCTCCGCGGTCATCGATCTCACAGAACAGGTCGGTCTGGATGCCGCCTTGGTGATCGAAGTCGCTCATGCCGATGCCCGCTAAGCGAACATGCATGCCTTCCTGCCAGATGTTGTCGAGCAGCTCGAGCGCTACGGCAACAAAGATATTCTCGTCATCGGTGGGGTGTGGAAGCCGCCGCTGCGCCGAGCGTCCGCTGCCATACGAGTATTTGAGCTTGAGCGTCACCGTGGCGCCCGTCAGTCCCTGACGGCGCAGGCGGCGTCCAACCGACTCGCCCAACAGCGCAATCGCCGCTTTGATGTCCCCGCGCTCAGTCAAATCTTTAGCAAAGGTGCGTTCATTGCTGACCGACTTGACCTCGCGCTCTTCATCGAGACTCGTGACTTCGGAGATTTCGAGTCCCAGCGCACGCTGACGCATGCGCTCGCCGTTGACGCCAAAAATAGAGGCCAAGGTGGATTCCGGTGCACGTGATAGCTCGCCGAGGGTGTAGATGCGCATGCGGCGCAGTCGCTCCTCGGCCGAGCGCCCGATGCCGCTCATGGCAGATACCGGCAGCGCGGCCAAAAAGCGCTGCTCGGTTCCGGGGCGCACAATCGTCAATCCAAACGGCTTGTCACGCTCGCTTGCGATCTTTGCGACCGTCTTGTTGCAGCCCACGCCAATGGAACAGGTCACTCCCAGCCCTGCCACGCGGTCGCTTATACGCCGCGCAACCAGCAACGGGTCTTCGGGCGCAAAGCGACCCGGTGTGATATCGATAAAGGCTTCGTCGATGGATACGCGCTCCACGCGCGGGGTCTCGTCGGCGAGAATCGCCATGACTTCCGCGCTCACCTCGCGGTAGCGATCAAAGTGCCCGTGCGTCCAAATGGCTTGCGGGCTCAAGCGCCGTGCCTCGGCCGAGGGCATGGCGGAGTGCACGCCAAAGCGACGTGCCTCATATGAACACGTGGACACGACGCCACGCGAATCGGCGTCTCCGCCCACGATGAGCGGTTTTCCGCGCCATTCGGGATGGTCGAGCATCTCCACGCTCGCAAAAAACGCATCGAGGTCCATGAGGCCCACCGCCGGACCCGTCCAGGGAGGCGGCGTGACGCCTATGGCATCCTCATAACCGTATGTATGTTCGCGTCTTTCCATGTCATGAGTATACCGCGCAGCTCATGTGGGGTGCGTGTATGTGCTTGCAAATCCCGAATTCTTGTCTAAGATATGGATTTGCCCTCGACTACACCGAAGAAGTTGGTCTCACGGACTTCACCTGCCCGCGTCGATGGCGTATTATGTTCAACTGTTTGTTTGTAGTTGCAGCCTAAAGCTGCTTGGTTGGAGGAGTTTCCTTTGGCAGTCAAGATTCGCCTTGCTCGTCACGGCGCTAAGAAGCGTCCGTACTACCGTGTCGTCGTCGCCGATTCCCGCGCCCCGCGTGACGGTCGTATCATCGAGGAGGTTGGCCGCTACAACCCGATGACCGCCCCCAAGACCATCAACCTCGACCTCGAGAAGATCGCCGACTGGCAGTCCAAGGGCGCTCAGCTCACCGACGCCGTCGCCGCTCTGGTCAAGGCCGCCAACGAGGGCGAGAAGACCGAGACCGTCGTCAAGAAGTCCAAGAAGCAGCTCGCCAAAGAGGCCGAGGCCGCTAAGGCTGCCGCTGAGGCCGCTGAGGGCGCCGAGGAGTAAATCGTGCCTGAGGTTGACGCTGCACAGCTCGAGGGTGAGGCAATGCTCTCAGATCGCATCGCCGATCTCGTCGAATATCTCGTTGTTCAGATCGTCGACGACCCGGATTCCGTGAGCCTTGAGGTCATCGATGGTGACGACGCCTCTACGATTGAGGTTTCGGTCGCCGAGGATGACGTCGCTAAGGTCATCGGCCGTCGTGGCCGTACCATCAAGGCCATTCGCACGCTCGCCCGTGCACTGGCCGCTCGCCTCGACACTGCTGTCGAGGTAGAGGTTCTGGGCTAGGACCTTGAGGTCCCAGTACAAAAACATCGCCCGTGTGGTCAAGCCGCACGGAAGGAAGGGGGAGGTCCTCGCGCAGCCGCTGCGGGGGCTTCCTTCTGTATTAGAGCCGGGCATGCACGTAGCCCTGACGCCGCCGGCGCTCAAGCGCGACCGCTTTTGCACGGTCGTGTCCGTCACCGATACGGGCGATGGCGATCTGGTCTCGTTTGAGGGTATTGACGACTTGACGGCCGCCGAGGGCATCACGGGATGCTATGTGCTGGCAAATCGCGACGACTTTGAGCTCGATTCGCTCGACGCTGCCTATACCGACCTGATGGGTCGCGAGGTGGTCGACGAGCGCTTCGGTTCGCTCGGCACGATCGTCGAGATCATGTCGACGCCCGCTAACGATGTTTGGGTTGTCGAGGGCGATCGGTACGGCGAGGTACTGATTCCCGTGATCGAGCAGGTTGTGCTCGATCTTCCCGACACAGGAACAATTTCCGTCCACGTTATGGACGGCCTGATCGATATGGACAAGTAGGGAGGACAACATGCTGATCGAGACCCTTTCGGTCTTTCCCGAGATGTTTGAGCCCGTCATGTCCACATCGATCTTGGGCCGCGCCCGCAAGGCCGGCCTTTTTGATTTTAAGGCGTATAACCTGCGCGACTGGACGCACGACCGCCATCGTACCGTCGATGACGAGCCGTACGGCGGCGGGCAGGGCATGCTCATGAAGGTCGAGCCTATCGCAGAGGCCATCGAGGCCATTAGCGCAGAGGGTCCCAGGCCTACTGTGGTGTTCTTTACCCCCTGTGGCGAGCCCTTTACGCAGCATGTGGCCGAGCGCCTGCTCAAAAGTGAGCGCCTGCTGTTTGTGTGCAGCCGCTACGAGGGCGTCGACGAGCGTGCGTATGCGTATGCCGATGAGCGTCTGTCGATCGGCGACTACGTGCTTACGGGTGGCGAACTTCCCGCTATGGTCGTTGCCGATGCCGTCGTACGCCTGATTCCCGGCGCCCTGGGCGACGAGATGAGCAATGTGGACGAGTCATTCTCGACCGCCGAGGACGGAGGCCTGCTCGAGTACGCGCAGTACACCCGTCCCGCCGAGTTCAACGGCGAGGGCGTGCCGCCGGTGCTTGTGAGCGGCGATCACGCCAAGGTCGATGCCTGGCGCCGTAAGAATGCCATCGAGCGCACCTGCCGCTGGCGTCCCGACCTGATCGAGACGGCGCGCCTTACGCCACAGGAGCGTGCGTACGCGCAGGAGATTCTGGACGCTTCGTATTCGCAGAGCGAGGAGTGAGAATGGTTCCATCGCAGCATTCCGCGTTGAGGGGCGCTTTTGAGTGGATCGCGGTCATCGCGATCGCACTGGTCGCCACCTTCTTGATTCGCTCGTTTGTGGTCGAGCCCTTTGTGGTGCCCACCGGCTCCATGGAGTCCACGATTGAGATTGGCGACCAGATCCTGGCACAAAAGGTGAGCCTCGAGCTCGGTCAGCCCGTCAAGCAGGGCGATATCGTGGTGTTTCACAACCCCGATGGCACCTCCGAGCATGATGTTCTTGTCAAGCGTGTTATTGCCACGGCCGGCCAGACGGTTGACCTGCAGGATGGCAAGGTGGTTGTTGACGGCCAAGCGCTCGACGAGGACTATACGACGGGCATGAGCTGGCCACTTTCGGTCCAAGCGCCCGGCGCTCAGGTAAGCTATCCCTACACCGTTCCCGACGGGTGCGTGTGGGTGATGGGCGACAACCGCGAAAACTCTGCCGACTCACGCTACTTTGGTCCCGTCGATCGCTCTGATTTGATCGCTGTGGCACTCGTTCGCTACTGGCCGCTCAACCGCATCGGCGCTATCGACTAAAAACCGCTATAGTACAGTACCTAACCGTGTAATCGTTTCGACGAGGGGATATTAGAGGCATGAACGCTTCATCGCTTTCCTTCCAAGACATCATCCTGCGCCTCCAGCAGTACTGGGGCGAGCAGGGCTGCGTCATTATGCAGCCCTATGACTCCGAGGTCGGTGCCGGTACCTTCCATACCGCGACCACGCTGCGCTCGCTCGGTCCCGCCGAGTGGCGCACCTGCTATGCGCAGCCCTGCCGCCGTCCCGCTGACGGCCGCTACGGCGAGAACCCCAACCGCATGCAGCACTACTATCAGTTCCAGGTGCTCATCAAGCCCTCGCCGGTCAACGCCCAGGAGCTCTACCTGGGTTCGCTGGCCGCCATTGGCTTGGACCCCAACGACCATGACGTCCGTTTTGTCGAGGACGACTGGGAGAGCCCGACGCTCGGCGCCTGGGGCCTTGGCTGGGAGGTCTGGCTCAACGGCATGGAGGTCACGCAGTTTACGTACTTCCAGCAGGTGGGCGGCATCGAGGTTGACCCCGTGCCCGTCGAGATCACCTACGGCCTGGAGCGTATCGCCATGTACGCCCAGGGCGTCAACTCGGTCTACGACCTGGTGTGGAGCTACCTGCCCGACGGCACGCCCATGACCTATGGCGACGTGTTCCTCGAGAACGAGCGCGAGTTCAGTGCCTATAACTTTGAGGTCGCCAACGTCGAGATGATGCGTCAGAAGTTTGACGACTACGAGGCCGAGTGCCACTCCTGCCTGGAGCGCAAGCTTCCGCTGCCGGCGTACGACTGCGTCATGAAGTGCAGCCATGCCTTCAACCTGCTCGATGCCCGCGGCGCGTTGTCCGCGGTCGAGCGTGCCAACTACATCCTGCGCGTCCGCGCCGTCGCCAAGGCGTGCTGCGAGGCCTACATGGCCGAGGTCGCCGGAGTCAACGAGAATGCCGACCAGGAAGGCGAGGTGGCGTAAGCCATGGCAGACGCTAAGGATTTCCTGTTTGAGATCGGTACGGAGGAAATGCCCTCCGCGCCGCTGAACAATGCCGTCAAGCAGCTTGGCACCATGATCGCCAAGGGTCTCGATGAGGCCGGTCTGGCCCACGGCGAGGTCCGCGTGATCTCGAGCCCGCGTCGTCTGGCTGCACTCGTTGCCAACGTCGCCACCGCGACCGATGAGGTTCACGAGGTCAAGCGTGGCCCCGCGGCCAACATTGCCTTCGACGCTGACGGTAACGCCACCAAGGCCGCCCAGGGCTTTGCCCGCAAGTGCGGTGTGGCTGCCGAGGACCTGGTCCGTCGCGAGGACACCGACGGTCGCGAGTATGTGTTCGCCGAGAAGAACATTCCCTCCGCACCGGCTACGCCGATTCTGACCGCCCTGTGCGAGAAGACTATCGCCGGCCTGCAGTGGCCCAACTACCGCAGCCAGCGCTGGGGCCACGAGCACGCTACGTTTGTTCGTCCGGTCCGTTGGATCTGCTGCCTTCTGGGCGAGGATGTTGTGCCCGTGTCGTTTGCCGACGTGACGAGCGGCAACACCACGCGTGGTCATCGCGTGCTTGGCCCCGGTGACCATGTGGTTGCCAGCCCCGCCGTCTACGAGCAGGTGCTTGAGGACGCCGGCGTGCTTTCTGCCGAGCGTCGTCGCGAGGCCATCCTTGCCGGTATCGCCGAGGTCGAGGCCGCTCGCCCCGGCTGTCATGTCGACACGCCCAAGAAGGTCTTCGAGGAGGTCATTAACCTCTGCGAGTGGCCGACGGTGCTCGTCGGTACCTTCGATGAGGAGTTCCTCAAGGTCCCGCACGAGATCATCTGCGAGTCCATGCTCACCAACCAGCGCTACTTCCCGATCTATGACGGCGAGGGCAAGCTCACGCGTGAGTTCGTGGTCGTCTCCAACAGCAAGCCTGAGAACGCCGAGCGCGTGATCGACGGCAACGAGCGCGTCGTGCGCGCCCGTCTGGACGACGCAAAGTTCTTCTACGAGGAGGACCTGAAGATCTCCCTCGACGAGTTCCGTGATCGTTTGGCCAAGGTTGCCTTCCAGGAGAAGCTCGGTAGCGTGCTCGCCAAGTCCGAGCGCATCGAGCAGCTCGCACTCGCTATTGCCCGTGAGGCTCATCTGGGCGCCCACCTGGCCGCCGATGCCGCTCGCGCCGCGCACCTGTGCAAGGCCGACCTGGTGTCTAACGCCGTCGTTGAGTTCACGAGCCAGCAGGGCGTGATGGGCTGTTATTACGCGACCGCGATGGGGGAGAATGACGAGGTCGCCCATGCCATCCGCGATCACTATCGTCCCCGCTTTGCCGGTGACGAGTTGCCCGAGGGCACCGCTGGCTGCATCGTGGCCTGCGCCGACAAGCTCGATACCATCGCCGGTATCTTTGCCATCGGCGAGCCCCCGACCGGCTCCTCCGACCCCTACGCGCTGCGTCGTGCCGCTATCGGCATCATCAACATCCTGCGCGACCGCCTGCCGATCGACCCCACGTCGCTCATCGACTTCGCCCTCGAGCTCTACAGTGAGCAGGGCATTGAGTTCGACGCCGCCGAGGTCGCCCAGCAGGTTCGTGACTTCTTCCATGGCCGCCTGGTGAGCATGGCCCGCGACGAAAAGATCCCGGCTGATACCGTTGCCGCCGTCTCCGCGGTGCACATCATCGCCCCGTCCGTCTTCTTCGCCCGCTGCGCCGCCCTCGACGAGGCCCGCAAGAACGATGCCGAGACCTTTGACAACCTGGCTACGGCCTATGCCCGTGCCGCGCATATCTCCAAGCCCGAGCTGGGCGCGGAGTACGACCGCAGCCTGATGGGCGAGGCCGAGCTCGCGCTTGCCGATGCTTCCGAGGCTGCTCAGACTGCTGTCGATGCTGCCCTTGCTGCCGAGGACTACCCGGCCGCATTTGCCGCCCTCGCCGCCCTGCGCGCGCCCATCGACCGTTTCTTCGATGAGGTTATGGTCATGGACAAGGACGAGCAGCTCCGCGATAATCGCCTTAAGCTGCTCAACCGCTTCGAGGCCGTTTTCTCCGGCATCGCCAACATCGGTGAGCTTGCCCGCAAAAAGTAAGCCAGCCTGCGCATAAGCGCAAAAGGAGCCCCGCATGGATTGCCCGGTCACCGCTCGTCCCACCGTTATCGTTATCTCCGACTCGCTCGGTGATACCGCTTGTGAGGTGGTGCTTGCGGCGTCCGGGCAATTTGATGAAGGGGTTTTTCGCGTTTTGCGCCTGCCTAAGGTGACCTCCGTGGAGCAGGTCAAGTCATTTGTGGGGCCGCGCGTCGATGCCGACCATCGCGATATCGCCGTGTTCCACACCATTGTCGACCCGGCCCTTCGTGCTCGTGTGCTCGACTACTTGGGTATGTTGCATATTCGCTCGGTCGACCTGATCGGCCCGACGCTTGCCGTGCTGTCGTCGCTCATCGGTGTGCCGCCCAAGGGCGTTGCGGGCGTGATTCACAGGACCGATGACCGCTATTTCCATCGTATCGAGGCCATGGAGTATTTCGTTGAGCACGATGATGGACGCGGCTGCGACGATCTGTCGGGTGCCGATATCGTGCTGTTGCGCGTATCGCGCACGTCCAAGACGCCGCTGTCGATGTATTTGGCCTATCAAGGTTACAAGGTTGCTAATGTCCCTCTGGCGCACGGCATGGAGCCGCCGAAGTCGATTTACGAGGTTGACCCGATGCGCCTGTTCGGCCTAATTTCGACCGTCGACGTTATTTCTGAGATTCGCGATAGCCGCTTGGGCGATGATTACGCCCGTGCCGTTGCCGGCTCCTATGCCGAGCCCGAGAGTGTGCGCAGCGAGCTCGAGGAAGCCCGTGCCCTCATGAAGCGCCTAGGCTGCTTTGTGGTGCGTACCGATGGCAAGGCGATCGAGGAGAGCGCATCCGAGATCATTAGCCACTTGGAGGAAATCCAAGAAGCCCGTGCCCGCCGCGCCGCCCGTCGAGCCTAATAGTAGCAGCATTTTGATAAAGCGATTTAGCAAAAATATCGCATCTGACCTGCACTTTCTTACAGTGGTATCTTCATAAGGTAACCACCTTTACCTACCGTTTACCGCCAGTTTTAGCACGTTTACCAAACCGCGCATCCTCTGCTTAAGCCCGCTCAAAACCCGCCGTATAGTTCCCTCACGGCCCGCATTTGGCGGGTCGATTCGTTACCACGGTCGTGCGCGTAAGTGCATGAAAGGGGAAGTATCGTGAGCGATTGCAAGAGGGTTTACCGTTTTGGAACCGACGCCCAGGGCACCTGTGTCACTGAGGGCGACAAGTCCATGAACTTCGTGCTTGGCGGCAAGGGCGCAAACCTTGCCGAGATGAGCCGCATCGGCCTGCCGGTTCCCGGTGGCTTTACCATTACCTGCCAGACTTGCGTCGAGTACTCCGGTGCCGGCAACGTGTGGCCCGAGGGCGCACTCGATGAGATCGTTGCTGCCGAGGCGGACCTCGAGGCCCGCTGCGGCAAGAAGCTCGGCGACGCCTCCGATCCGCTGCTCGTGTCGGTTCGTTCGGGCGCTCCGTTCTCCATGCCCGGCATGATGGACACGGTCCTCAACTTAGGCCTCAACGACGACTCCGTTCAGGGGCTCATCGCCCAGACGCAAAATCCGCGTTTTGCTTGGGATAGCTACCGCCGCTTTATTCAGATGTTCTCCAACGTCGTTATGGGCGTTGACGCCGACCTGTTCGAGAACGCCCTGACCCAGGCCCGTCTGGTCGCCGGCGTTCGCGTCGATTCCGAGCTTTCGGCTGAGGACTTGCAGGAACTCGTCGAGACCTTTAAGGGCATCTTCTCCGAGAACGTCGATGCCTCCCTGTATCCCGAGCTCGAGGTCGCTGACGGCAAGCCCGTCTTCCCGCACGATCCGGAGCTTCAGCTACGCCTTGCCATCCAGGCCGTCTTTGGCAGCTGGATGAACGAGCGTGCCTGCATCTACCGCAAGCAGCATGGCATTTCCGACGACCTCGGCACCGCCGTCAACGTGCAGGCCATGGCCTTTGGCAACAAGGGCGAGACCTCTGCGACGGGCGTCGCCTTTACGCGTAATCCGGCCGACGGCACCAAGGAGTTCTACGGCGATTTTCTGGTTAACGCCCAGGGCGAGGACGTCGTCGCCGGCATCCGCAACACCGAGCCCATTGCCGACCTCAAGACCACCCCGGGCCTCGAGTCCGCAGGTGAGGAGCTCGAGCACGTGTTCCTGACGCTCGAGGATCATTATCGCGATATGTGCGATATCGAGTTCACCATCGAGCAGGGCAAGCTCTGGATGCTCCAGACCCGCGTGGGCAAGCGCACCGCCACCGCCGCCCTGCGCATCGCTATCGAAATGGTCGAGGAGGGCCTGATCACCCGCGAGGAGGCCGTGAGCCGCATCGATCCCGCGCAGCTCGACCAACTCCTGCACCCGCAGTTTGACGCCTCCAAGAAGTACGAGGCTCTCGCCAGCGGTCTGAACGCCAGCCCCGGTGCCGCCGTGGGCGAGGTCGTGTTCTCGAGCGACGACGCCGTCACGCGTTCCGCCGAGGGCCACAAGGTCATTCTGGTTCGTTGGGAGACCAACCCCGACGACCTGAAGGGCATGGTCGCCGCCGAGGGCATCCTGACCAGCCACGGTGGCAAGACGAGTCATGCCGCCGTTATCGCCCGCGGCATGGGTACGCCCTGCGTCTGTGGCGTTGAGCGCTTCCATATCGACGCCGCCGAGAAGGTCGTGCGCATCGAGGGCAGCGACCGCGTGCTGCGCGAGGGCGATGTCATCTCCATCGACGGCACCCAGGGCATCGTCGTCGACGGCGCCGTCGACCTGGTCTCCGCCGAGCTTACCGGCGATCTGGACACCATCCTGTCCTGGGCCGACGAGATTCGCCTGGACGAGACCTGTGGCCATGCCAACCATGTGCGCGTCAACGCCGACAATCCCGAGGATGCCGAGCTTGCGCTCGAGTTTGGCGCCGAGGCCATCGGCCTGTGCCGCACCGAGCACATGTTCCTGGGCGACCGCAAGAACATCATCCAGAGCTTTATCCTGTCTGACGATGAGGCCGTGAAGCAGCAGGCCCTGGCCGACCTGCTCAAGGTTCAGACCGAGGACTTCCTGGCGATGTTCAAGACCATGTCCGGTCGCGATGTGGTCGTCCGCCTGCTCGATCCGCCGCTTCATGAGTTCCTGGATAATCCTCGCGAGCTCGAGGTCGCCATCACCAAGAAGGAAGCCGCCGGCGCCAGCGAGGAAGAGCTTGCAGCCCTGCGCGCCCGCCTGCGTCGTATCGACGGCATGGTCGAGTCGAACCCCATGCTCGGCCTGCGCGGCGTTCGCCTGTCCGTCGTCTTTAGCGATCTGCCGCTCATGCAGGTTCGCGCCGTCGCCACGGCCGCTGCCCGCCTTATCAAGGAGGGCGTCGACCCGCATCCCGAGATCATGGTTCCGCTCGTTTCCATCACGGCTGAGCATGTCCAGACTCGCGAGGTCATCGAGCGCGTAATCGCCGAGGTTTCCGACGAAGAGGGTGTCGAGCTCAATATTCCCGTGGGCACGATGCTCGAGCTGCCGCGCGCCTGCATGGTCGCTGACGAGATTGCCCATCACGCAGACTTCTTCTGCTTTGGCACCAACGACCTGACCCAGACCACCTTCGGCTTCTCCCGTGACGATGCCGAGGCCAAGTTCATCCCGCTGTACATGCATAAGAAAATTCTGAAGGACAACCCCTTCGAGACCATCGACGCGGCGGTGCTGGAGCTCGTGCGCATGGCCGTGGAGAAGGGTCGCGCCACCAACCCCGACATGCACTTTGGCGTGTGTGGCGAGCACGGCGGCGACCCCAAGTCCATCAAGGGCCTGTTTAATGTGGCCGACGTGGACTACGTGTCCTGCTCGCCCTACCGCGTGCCCCTCGCACGCCTGGCTGCCGCCCAGGCCAAGCTCGAGGCGAAGCGCTCCGCGTAACGTTTTGGGTTCAGACGCCTAACGTAGCCCCCCTCATGCCGTCCGTCTCATTCGTGAGGCGGACGGTTATCATGTGCGGGTTTTGTCTTTTTGTCTGCGTAAAAAATTGTTCTTGCAGCAGAAACCCGCGCGTGTATACTCGAATACGTTTGTTCAACTACGTGCCGGCCAGAGTGGTACGGCACCTCTAGAAGAGTAAGGAATTGCACATGGATTACATCCGCGCAATCGAGCGTCAGCAGATCCGCGAGGACATTCCTCAGGTTCGCGTCGCCGACAACGTCAAGGTTCACTACCGCATTAAGGAAGGCGACCGCGAGCGCATCCAGGTCTTCCAGGGCGACGTCATCCGCATGGCCGGCGCCGGTGCCCGCGAGACCTTCACCGTCCGCAAGATGTCCTTCGGTGTCGGTGTTGAGCGTACCTTCCCGCTTCACAGCCCCAAGATCGCCAAGCTCGAGGTCGTTCGTCATGGTCGCGTCCGTCGCGCCAAGCTGTACTACCTCCGCGACAAGGTGGGCAAGGCTGCTCGCATCCCCGAGAAGCGCTAAGAAGATCGCAGCGTCTGTCCACTCGTTTGGACACAAGGGTCACCTTCGGGTGGCCCTTCTTTTTATCTGATTTGCATGCAAGGAGGGCCTGGTATGGCCAATATGACGAGCTCGGTTTCGGCATCGCAGGTTGCCGGAGAGCTAGCGAGCGCAACGTTTGAGGAGATCCCCGCCCTCGTGGAGCATTATCGCGAGGACCCGCGCCAGCAGGTGATCAAGGCTTGTGAACGCGCCCTCAAACGCCATGCTAAGGAACTTGCCGAGCGCGAGCGCGTCAATGACATGTACGAGCTTATGCATGAGCTTGGCGGCGATGGGGTGGTCGTTGGTGTCGACGAGGTGGGCCGCGGCTCGGTAGCGGGTCCCTTAACCGTGTGTGCCGTGTGCCTTCCCATGGAGCCGCGCGTCTGGGGCATCAACGATTCCAAAAAGCTCACGCCGGCGCGCCGCGAGTTGCTCTCAGTGAAGATTGCCGAGGTGGCGACGGCGATCGGTTTTTGCCATATCGCGCCTAAGGATATCGATGAGATGGGTATGGCCCGTGCCATCCGCGCTGCCGTTGCGGGTGCCGTGGCCGATACGGGGCTTGAACCCGACTGCGTCCTCATGGACGGTAACCCTCTGGGTGCCGTTCCCAACGAGCGCGACGTGGTCAAGGGCGATGCCAAAATCGCCTGCATTGCCGCGGCGTCCATCATGGCCAAGGTCACGCGTGACGAGATGATGGTCGAGTACGACGCCGAGTACCCCGAGTACCATCTGGCCGAGTCGAAGGGCTATGCAAGCCCCGAGCATATCGAGGCCATTCGCAAACATGGACTTTGTCCGCTGCACCGCGTGAGCTTTTGCGGAAACTTTCTGCAGACTGAGCGCCTTTTCTAGGTCAATTGTGGAGATAGGGACCCCTGGGGTTTTATAAACCTGCTGGTAGCGGGCCGTATGCAACACCATTGCTGCGTACGGCCCGTTTTTTGTCGGCATTTGGTCAGCTTTTGGTTTGCTTCCGGTACTTACCCGCATGAAAGGTGCCCTCATCATCGGGGCAATGCAGTGTGCGGGAAAGGAGACCCCATGAGTGCCGCAAGCAAAAAGAGCAAGACACAGCAGCTCAAGGAGCGTTGGGAAAACGGCGAGCTCGACTGCGGGGCGATGACGCCCGAGTTTATCAAGGGACTCAGTCCCCGCGAGCTGGGTATGCTGGGCGAGCTGATCACCATCGACTACTTTAACGAGCGCGGCTACACCTTGCTGGAGCAGGGTTATCGTTGCACCGAGGGCGAGGCTGATCTGGTGCTGCTCGATGAGCTCGACGATGTCGTTGTGATGGCCGAGGTCAAGACGAGACGCGTCGCCCTGGATTGCACCACGCGGGTCTTTCCCGAGGAGGCCGTGGACGCCCAAAAGCAACGTCGCTACCGCCGCATCGCAAGCTGCTATCTCATGGAGCACTATCCGCTCAAGGCGATCCGCTTCGATGCCGTGGGCGTCACCATCCGCGGCGGGCATATCGCCGAGATCGAGCACCAGTACAACGCGTTCGATTGGCAGGTGTCGTGATGGCGTTCGAGACGTTTGCTGTTCACGCTGCCTGCATCCGCGGCGTCGAGGCGATTCCCGTCACGGTCGAGGTATCGCTTGCCGGCGGCGTTCCGGGCATCCAGATGCTCGGCATCCCGAGTATGGAGGTGATGGAGTCACGCGGTCGTATTCGCTGTGCGATGCGCTCCGCCGGGTTCGAGATCCCACGCTCGGGCATTACGGTCAATCTGGCACCAGGCGATATTCGCAAGACCGGTAGTGGCTTTGATCTTCCCATCGCCATCGCGGTATTGGCGGCCGATGGTCAGATTCCCCGCGACAACCTCGATCGCTGCCTTATCGCTGGCGAGCTTGGCTTGGACGGTGCGGTGCTTCCTGTCAAGGGCGAGGTGGCGTTTCAGCTATTGGCTCGCGACATGGGGCTGTCCTTTATCGCCGGCAGGTCCGACCAACATGTGCCGCTCGCGGGCGTGGATTGCGGCTTTATCGATCATTTGTCTCAGCTTGCCCATGGCATGGGCGATGCCGCGCGGCACTACTTGGATTCCGAGGGCGTCGAGGCGACCTTTGAGCCCGAGCTCGACTATGCCGACGTGCTGGGGCAGGAGGTCGCCAAACGTGGCATGGCGCTTGCGGCAGCCGGCGAGCTCGGCCTGCTCATGATCGGCTCGCCCGGTTCGGGCAAGACCATGCTTGCGCGGCGCATGACGGGCATTTTGCCCGAGCTTTCTCTCGAGGATCAACAAGAGGCGCTGTGCATCCATTCGGTTTTGGGTGAGAACATTGATGGCTTATTGGCAGGTCATCGGCCGTTTCGAAGCCCCCATCACAGTATTTCAACGGCTGGCCTCATTGGCGGCGGGCGCCCGGTGCACCCGGGTGAGATCAGCCTTGCTCATGGCGGCGTGCTCTTTTTGGACGAGCTTGCCGAGTTTCCCACGGGTGTGCTGCAGACGCTCAGACAGCCTATCGAGCGCGGCTATGTGAGGCTCGTACGCGTCGACGGGGCCTTTACCTTCCCGTCGCGCTTTCAGCTGCTGGCTGCGAGCAATCCCTGCCCCTGCGGCTTTTTGGGCGATCGCGAGGTACCGTGTCGCTGCTCGGCGGCGATGGTCGAGCGCTATCGGTCTAAACTGCGCGGTCCCTTGGCCGACCGTATCGACATGATGATCGATGTGACCCGTCCCGACCCTCAAGTGATTATCGAGGGTGCGGAGGGTATGTCGTCGGCCGAGTTACGTGACTACGTTGTGCGCGGTCGTGCCTTTCGCGCCTGGCGCGAGTCCCGTATGGACGATGCGGATGCCGAGGCCGAGGATGACGAGACGCGGTCCATTGACGGCGTCGTTTCGACCTTCGAGCTCGATGATGCTGCCGAGAAATGCGTACTCGGCCTATCCAAACGCACGCATCTCACGGGCCGCGGCATCGTACGCCTGGTGCGTATCGCGCGTACAATCGCTGACGTCGCCGAGAGCGAGCAAGTGACGCAGGACCACGTGCTCGAGGCGGCGATGTACCAGGGAAGGAGGGACCAATGATAGCTGAGGGGACCTTCGAGCTGCATCCAGGTGATGCGTTGTATCCCGAGAGCGTTTTGGAGCTATCTGATGTACCCCAGACGCTCTATGTGCGCGGCAACCCCGAGGTGCTTTCGACGCCCGCGCTCTCCATCATCGGCGCGCGCAAGGCCTCGCCGTATGGCCTTGCCGTGGCAGAGCTTACGGCGAAGGTGGCGGTTGATGCGGGAGTGACGGTAGTTTCGGGCGGCGCGGTCGGTTGTGACCAGGCCTCGGGTTGGGCTGCGGTCAACGCCGGCGGCAAACACGTCGTGGTGCTGGGGACGGGCGCCGACGTGGTCTACCCGCGTTCGAGCGCGGGGCTTATTACTCGCACGCTCGATACGGGTGGCGCGGTCGTGTCGATCTCTCCGTGGGGCATGGGTCCGCGCAAGTTCGCCTTCCCGCGCCGCAATCGCGTGATCGCGGCCCTGTCGCAAGCCCTCTTTGTATCCGAGGCGTGTATGCCTTCTGGGACGTTTTCTACAGCCGAGGCTGCTATGGATTTGGGGCGCGAACTTCTTGCCGTGCCGGGGTCGATCCTATCGCCCGAGTCGCGTGGCACGAATTACCTCATTGCGAACGGTGCCTGCTGCATTGTCGACGAGGAGTCCATCGAGATGGCTATCTCTCGCATATACGGCACCCTGCGCTACTCGCGCCCCGATGCTCCCGGCATTGCCGACCTGAATCCAACACAGCAGACCGTGATGCATGCGCTCATCGCCTCTCCGCTCAAGGTCGACGACATCGCGGCGCTCGTCTCACTCGATGCTGTCGGCGTACTCAAACTCTTGGGTTCGCTTGAACTCGAGGGCCTTATCGAGCGCATGATGGATGGAAGGTATGCGCCCTCCAAGTTTGCCCTTCACGCCCAGACACCCTTCGGTCACAATGGAAAACGTGTCAATTAGAAAGGTGTTTGCAGATGCAGTTCGATCAGGTGACAGTTATCGGTGGCGGTCTGGCGGGTTCGGAGTGCGCGATCCAGCTGGCAGATCGCGGGTTTGCCGTAAAGCTGTGCGAGATGCGCCCCCAGGTGAGCTCCCCGGCCCACCATACCGATCACCTGGCAGAGCTCGTCTGCTCCAATTCGTTTAAGTCGACCCGTCCGGATTCCGCGGCTGGTTTGCTGAAAGCCGAGCTTGAGCGCATGGGTTCAGTCCTGCTCGATTGCGCCCATCGCGCGGCTGTTCCCGCCGGTGGCGCCTTGGCGGTCGACCGCGTCAAGTTTTCCGAGCTTGTCGAGGCCGAGGTTGCCGCCCGTCCCAATATCGAGGTCGTGCACGGCGAGGTCACGCAGATTCCCGAGGGTCACGTGGTCATAGCCGCGGGCCCGCTGTGTTCACCGGCGCTGAGCGAAGAGGTTATGAAGCTCGTCGGTGGCGATGCCCTTGCGTTCTTCGATGCCGCGGCGCCGATCGTCGATGCCTCCACGCTCGATATGGACGTGCTGTTCTCGCAGTCGCGCTATGAGGAGCAGGGGAGCGGCGACTATCTCAACGCTCCGCTCAATAAGGAGGAGTACGAGGCCTTTATCGAGGCGCTTACCACGGCCGACCGCGTGGTGCTCAAAGACTTTGAGGGCGGCGATTTGTTCCAGGCCTGCCAGCCTGCCGAGGAAGTTGCGCGCTCCGGCAAGGACGCCATTCGCTTTGGCGCCATGAAGCCCGTTGGCCTCACCGACCCGCGTACCGGACGTCGCCCCTGGGCGGCGATACAGCTGCGTGCCGAGAACAAGGAGAAGACCGCCTATAACCTGGTGGGCTTCCAGACCAACTTGACCTTTGGCGAGCAGAAGCGCGTCTTCCATATGGTGCCGGGCCTGGAGAACGCTGAGTTCTTCCGCTACGGTGTCATGCATCGCAATACCTTTGTCGACGCTCCGCACGTGCTCGATGGCACCTTTGCCGTGCCCGGTACCGGCGTGCGCCTGGCCGGTCAGATCACCGGCACCGAGGGGTACATGGAAGCCGTGGCGACAGGTCTGCTCGCGGCGCTCAACACCTATGCCGAGGCTATCGGTGCCGCGGGCGTCGAGTTGCCGCGTGTGGGTGCCCTGGGTGCGCTCGTGGGCTATGCGACCGATCCTGCCACCGTGGGCTATCAGCCTATGCATGTCAACTTTGGCCTGGTGCCGCCACTCGAGGATGGTAAGCGCCGCAGCAAGCGCGACCGCTATCAGGCCTATGCGGACCGTGCGCTCGAGGCCCTCGATGCCTACTTGGCCACGCGTTCCGACTTGTTTGGAGGCGACCGGTCATAGCCTTTGACCTGTACGACACCGTCGACTCTTTTATCGCCTATATCGCACGCGTTGAGGGGCTTTCTCCCAACACGGTGACGGCCTATGGCTCGAGACTGGAGCGCTTTGCTGCCTGGTGCGAGCGCGAGGATATTGATGCTTTCGCTGCCGACGTGCGCACCATTCGTCGCTATCTTGCTGAGCTTTCGCGTGAGCAGGTGGCTCCCCGAACGCTTGCGGCGCACCTGTCGGCTATCCGATCTCTCTATCGCTGGATGGCTGCCGAGGGGATTGTCGAGGGCGATGCGGTCTCGGCGATCGCGTCGCCCAAGCTGCCGCGTGACCTGCCGGGCGTCCTTACGACCCAGCAGGTCGAGGCGCTGCTCAAGACGCCTGATACCTCAACACCCGCGGGACTGCGCGATGCGGCGATGCTCGAGTTGCTCTATGCCTCGGGTGCCCGCATCTCAGAGCTTGCGGCGCTCAATGTGGAATCCATCTCATGGTCCGAGCGCACGCTGCGCCTGTGGGGCAAGGGGAGCAAGGAGCGTATCGTCCCTCTGTATCGTCGTGCGCTCGATGTGACGCGTCTCTATATTGAAGAGGGGAGGCCGGAGTTGCTCGCTCGGGAAAAGCGCCGCGACCTCGCTACCGGGCCGCATCCGCTGCTTATATCGGCGCGCGGCAATCGCATGAGCGCCGCGATGCTCCGGCGGCGGTTCCATACGCTGGCGACGCTCGCCGGCATTCCGGCTGACATCGCCCCGCATGCGATGCGCCATACCTTTGCGACCGACTTGCTCGAGGGCGGTGCGGACCTGCGCTCGGTTCAAGAGCTGCTAGGTCATGCGAGCCTGTCCACGACGCAGATCTACACGCATCTCACACCCGATCGGCTCAAACGTGCCGTGGCTCAAGCCCATCCCCGCGGCGAATAGTGGCTGGGACGTCCCGCGCCGCACTCAGGTGTGTGGTTTTGATTGCGGGTTGGCAGGAAGAGGCATTCCTGCTATCATTCATCGGGTTGCTTCACGGCAACATGTTTTTATCACGCACGCGCGGCTACTTCATACCGTGGTGCCCGGGCTTTGGTAGCACATGTCCGGGTTGGTTTTGGAGGATGACCCCGCGCGGAGGCAAACCACAGGAGGTTTAACATGGCTACCAAGATTAATATCCGCACCCTGCTCGAGGCCGGCTGCCACTTCGGTCACCAGACCCGTCGCTGGAACCCCAAGATGAAGCCGTTCATCTTCGGTGAGCGCAACGGCATCTACATCCTCGACCTCAAGCAGACCATCCTCGACGCCGACCAGGCCTACACCTTCGTCAAGAACGTCGCCAAGGGTGGCAACGTGCTGTTCGTCGGCACCAAGAAGCAGGCTCAGGAGGCCGTCAAGAACGCTGCTGAGCGCGCCAACATGCCTTACATCAACCAGCGTTGGCTCGGCGGTATGCTGACCAACTTCGTCACCATCCGCTCCCGCATCAACCGCATGGAGGAGCTCGAGGCCATGGTCGAGGACGGCCGCATGGCTGTTCTGCCCAAGAAGGAGCAGGCTGTTCTCGGCAAGGAGCTCACCAAGCTCCAGACCAACCTCGGTGGCGCCCGCGACATGAAGGGTCTGCCCCAGGCTCTCTTCGTCATCGACACCAAGCGCGAGGAGAACGCCATCAAGGAGGCTCAGCGCCTGAACATCCCCGTCGTCGCCCTGATCGACACCAACTCCGATCCCGACGAGGTCGAGTACGGCATCCCCTGCAACGATGACGCTATCTCCGCTGTCACCCTTATGTGCGAGCTCATGGCTGACGCCTGCCTCGCTGGCTCTGGTAAGGAGCAGGTCTCCGAGGCCGAGATGGCCGCTGAGCCCAAGGCCGAGTAAATCAGTCTTAGTTAATTCTTTTTCATCTCTTTGAAAGGAACCACAATGGCCCAGATTACCGCCGCTATGGTCAAGCAGCTCCGCGAGATGACCGACTCCCCGATGATGGAGTGCAAGAAGGCTCTCGTCGAGGCTGACGGCGACATGGACGCCGCTGTCGACGTTCTGCGTAAGAACGGCCTTGCCAAGGCTGCCAAGAAGGCTGGCCGTGAGACCAACGAGGGCGCTGTCGCCGCGTTCGTCTCCGAGGATGGCAAGACCGGCGCTCTGCTCGAGCTCTCCTGCGAGACCGACTTCGTTGGCTCTAACGCCAAGTTCACCGGCTTTGCTTCCAAGGTCGCTGAGGTTGTCGCTACCACCGAGCCTGCTGACGTCGACGCTCTGCTCGAGAAGCCGATGGGCGAGGAGACCGTTTCCTCCGAGCTCACCGAGATGATTCACATCATGGGCGAGAACATGAAGATCTCCCGCTTCGCTGCCCGCAAGGCTGAGAACGGCGCGCTCGCTTCTTACATCCACATGGGTGGTAAGATCGGCGTCCTCGTCGAGTTCGCCTTCGAGAAGACTGAGACCGCTCAGGCTGAATCCTTCAAGACCTTCGCTCACGACGTTGCCCTTCAGGTTGCCGCCGTCGCCCCGATCTGCGCTACCCGCGATCAGGTTCCGGCCGAGACCGTCGAGCACGAGAAGCAGATCTACATGGCTCAGGCTGCCGAGTCCGGTAAGCCCGAGGCTATCCAGGAGAAGATGGCTGTCGGCCGTCTGGAGAAGTTCTACAAGCAGTCCGTGCTCACCGAGCAGGAGTTCATCAAGGACAGCTCCCTCACCATCAAGAAGTACGCTGAGCAGGTCTCCAAGGAGCTCGGCGACACCATTACCGTCGTTGCCTTTGACCGTCTGGTCCGTGGCGAGTAAATAAGCTCTTGTAGCTGGTAATGAGCAGGCTGTGGGTTTTACTCACAGCCTGCTTTTTCATGGCTCTTCTTAGAGCCTTTGATAGAATGTTGAGAGTTCAATCTAAAGGAGGATCGCTTTGTCCGACATCCGATATAAACGCGTGCTTCTTAAGCTTTCCGGCGAAGCGCTGATGGGCGACGGCCAATATGGCATCGACCCCAAGGTTACCGACCATCTTGCTAAGCAGGTCAAGGAGCTGCTCGCCGTTGGCCATGAGGTCGGCGTCGTTGTCGGCGGCGGCAATATTTTCCGCGGCATGGCAGGCGCTGCCGGTGGCATGGAGCGTGCTCAGGCCGACTACATGGGCATGCTGGCAACCGTTATGAACGCGCTCGCCCTGCAGGATGCCTTCGAGCATAACGATGTTCCCTGCCGCGTGATGAGCGCTATCCAGATGAACGAGATCTGCGAGCCCTATATTCGCCGTCGCGCCATCAACCACCTTTCCAAGGGCAACGTCGTTATTTTTGCCGCCGGTTCGGGCAATCCGTACTTTACGACCGACACCGCCGCGGCTCTTCGTGCGTGCGAGATCGGCGCCGAGATTCTGATTAAAGCCACCAAGGTTGACGGCATCTACGATAAGGATCCCGTCAAGTGCGCTGATGCCGTCCGTTTTGACAAGATTACCTATCACGAGGTTCTCGTCCGCGGTCTGCAGGTTATGGATTCCACGGCTACGGCCCTGTGCCAGGATAACCGTATGCCGATTTTGGTCCTCAACATCGATGGCGAGGACACCGTCAAGCGCGCGCTTTCGGGTGAGCCCGTCGGCACGCTCGTCTATCAGGAGGATTAAGCATGGCAGAGAACATCACCGCCCACATGGACAAGTCGCTCGAGTCCCTCAAGCATAACTTCTCCAAGGTTCGTACCGGCCGCGCCAATGCCAACATTCTGTCCGACATCACCGTCGATTATTACGGTGTTCCCACGCCGGTCACGCAGGTTGCCGCCGTCAAGACCCCCGAGGCCCACATGCTGCTCATCGAGCCGTGGGACAAGGCACTCATCAACGCTATCGTCAAGGCCATCGGCGCTTCCGATCTGGGTATTACCCCCAACTCCGATGGCACCGTCGTTCGTCTGCCGTTCCCGGCTCCCACCGAGGAGCGCCGTCGCGAGCTCGTCAAGGAGTGCCGCGAGTACGCTGAGCAGGCCAAGGTGTCTATCCGTAACATCCGTCGCGACTTCAACAACAAGCTCGAGCGCGATGAGGAGCTCACCGAGGACGATGTCCGTCGCGAGCAGGCCAAGGTCCAGAAGCACACCGATGAGTATGTCGCCAAGGTCGAGGAGCTTCTGAAGGAAAAAGAAGCCGAGGTCATGGAGATCTAAGGTGCAATACGACGAGCATAAACTGGTCGAGTACTTTGCCGACGCCCCTGCGGGCGTCGGTTTTTCCGACCTTGACCTCAATAACATTCCGCACCATATCTCGTGCATCATGGACGGCAACGGTCGTTGGGCCACGTCGCGCGGTCTTGCACGCACCGAGGGCCACAAGGCGGGTATCGTCTCGCTGCGCGAGATCATTACCGCCTGCGTGCGCCTGGGCGTCGACGTGCTTTCGGCCTATGCGTTTTCTACCGAAAACTGGAACCGCCCGCAGCATGAGGTCAACGTCTTGATGCACCTGTTTGCCAAGACGTTTATCGACGAGTTGCCGCTTCTGAAGCGCGAAAACGTGCGCGTTGTCTTTTTGGGTGATATTTCCGCGCTGCCCAAGAAGACCCGCGACGTTTTTGAACGCGGTCTTGCCGAGTGCGCCGATCACACCGGTATGACGCTGGCGCTTGCTGTCAACTACGGCGCGCGTGCCGAGATTACCCGCGCTGTCCGTCAGATCGCGCTCGACGTTGCCGCCGGTAAGATTGATCCTGCCGCAATTGATGACGACACGGTGGCTTCTCACCTTTATACCGCCGGTCTTCCCGATCCTGAGCTTGTGATTCGCACCTCTGGTGAGCTGCGCCTTTCGAACTATCTGCTGTGGCAGGTGGCTTATTCCGAGTTCTACGTCACCGATACCTATTGGCCCGACTTTGATCGTTGGGGCCTTGTCGACGCCATTTTGGCCTATCAGGGCCGTGACCGTAGGTTTGGTGGTCTGAGCAAGACCGAGGAGGCTTAATCGTGTCCGATCGTCCCAAGGCAATTGCTCCCAAGACATCTGAGCGCAAGGCTGTCGCTGCGGGAGCGCCCGCAGCGAAGAATGGCACCGGTTCGTGGCTTGCCGGCTTTATCACCCGTGCCGCCGCCGGTATCGTCTATGCCGTTGTCTTTATCCTGTGCCTGGTTTTGGGTATTGTGCCCACGGCCATCTTTGTTTCTGTCATGAGCGGCCTGTGCTGCTATGAGTTTTTCCGTATGACGAGGCTCGATGGCAAGATGGCTAACGAGCGCATGGGTATCGCTGCCGCCGTACTCTTTCCGCTGTCGGCGTTGGGCGATTCGATGTTGCTGAATGCCCTGCTTTTTGCCCTGATGCTCGCTGTGGGCATTTGGTATGTTTGGTCGCCGCGTACCCGCATCTCTGATGTGGCCGTGACGCTCATGGGTCCCATCTACACTGGCTTTATGCTGTCGGCTATCGTGCTGCTGCGCGATGCCGTGCCCGGTTTTGCCGGCGCCCTGCTTTCGGTGGGCGTTTGCGCGTCCCTTTGGGTCTCCGATTCGTTTGCCTACATCGTGGGTAGCCGTATCGGCAAGCACAAGATGGTTCCCAAGATCTCTCCCAAAAAGAGCTGGGAGGGGTTTGTCGGCGGCATCCTGGGCTCGGTTTTGATTTGGCTCATCCTGTGGGCGACGCACTTCTACAAGCTCAGCCTGCCCTATGCGCTGCTGTGCGGCGTGGTCGTGTCCGTCCTGGGCGTTATCGGAGACCTCATCGAGTCGCGCATCAAGCGCGGTGTGGGCGTTAAGGATTCCGGTAACCTTATCCCGGGCCACGGCGGCATGCTCGATCGTAGCGATTCGCTTATCTTTGGCTGCATTACCGGGCAGCTGCTTTTGATGATCGGAGGCGTGCTGTAATGTCCTTCCAGACGACGTATGGCCCCGATGGACGTCTCCGTGTTGCCATCCTGGGTTGTACGGGCTCTATCGGCACCCAGGCGCTCGATGTGTGCCGCCAGCATGCCGATCGCCTGCAGGTGACGGCGCTGTCCGTTAACTCCAGTACCTCCGAGCTCGTTGCCGCTGCCCGCGAGTTCTCGGTTCCGGCGGTTGCCGTGGCCGATGTCGCTCATGGCGATGACGCCGTGCTGCAGGAGTTGCCCGAGGGAACGAAGCTCGGCGTTGGCGCGCAGGCGGTTTGCGAGCTCGCGCGTCGCGACGATGTCGACTGCGTGCTCGTCGCTATTGTGGGCGCCGCCGGTCTCGAGGCGAGCCATGCGGCCTTGACCTCGAATAAGCGTCTTGCCCTTGCCAACAAGGAGTCCCTCGTCGTCGGCGGCGACTTGCTTATGCCGTTGGCGCAACCGGGCCAGCTTATTCCAGTCGACTCTGAGCACTCCGCCATCTACCAGTGCTATCTGGGGGAGAACCCACGCGAGGCTCATTGTATTTGGCTCACCTGCTCGGGCGGTCCGTTCTTTGGCCGCACCCGCGACGAGCTCGACCGCGTGACGCGTGCCGATGCCCTCGCACATCCCACGTGGGCCATGGGTGCCAAGATCACCATCGACTCCGCCACCCTCATGAACAAGGGCCTGGAGCGCATTGAGGCCATGCATCTGTTTAACTGCGACCTCGATTTCATTAACGTGGTCGTGCAGCGTCAGTCCAAGATTCACTCTATGGTCGAGTTCGCCGACGGCTCCGTGATGGCGCATCTCGGTGCTTCCGACATGCGTATTCCCATCCAGTTCGCGTTCTCGTATCCCGAGCGTTGGGATACCCCGGCGCCTCGTATCGATTTCCGCGAGCTGGGGCAGCTCACGTTTGATGCTGCCGACATGGATACCTTCCGCTGTCTGGCACTGGCCGAACGTGCCGGCAAGACGGGTGGCACCATGCCGTGCGTGCTCAATGCCGCCAACGAGGTCGCCGTCGATGCCTTCCTGAACGATGGCTGCAGCTTTACCGATATCGATCGCATTGTGGAATCCTGCATGGATTCCCACGATATGCAGGCGGTCGATTCGTTTGAGCAGCTTCGCGACATCGATGCATGGGCGCGTGAAAAGGCTGCGCAGGTGCTCGCCGCAACCCGTTCCTAACCCATAAGGATTGCTTTTTCGTTTTATGGATACTGTTCTGAGCGTTCTCTCATCTGTCTTTTGGGGCCTGCTGATGCTTTCCGTCCTCGTGTTTTTGCACGAGGGCGGCCACTTTTTGGCGGCGCGTGCCTGCGGCGTCCGTGTGACCGAGTTCTTTTTGGGCCTGCCGTGCCGCTTTGACATCCATTACACGTCGCGTCGCATTGGAACCAAGTTTGGCGTGACCCCGCTGCTGCTGGGTGGCTACGCTGCCATCTGCGGTATGGATCCGACCGACCTCTCGTGCGCTGATCGCGTGCTCGCGGCTATCTATCGTCATGGTCGCGTGACCGTGGCCGACCTTGCCGCCGAGCTCGAGCTATCCGAGGAGGATGTGCTCGAGGCATGCGCCTTGCTCTTGGGTTGGGGCTCTATCGCGCCTTGGTTTGAGGAAGGGGAGAAGCCCTCGCCGAGCTACTATCCCACCAAGTATCAGACGCTGCCGCGAGACGCGGCGGGTTACACCACCTTTGACGGCCGCCGTTTCGATCGAGAGCATGCGACTACCGAGGGCGATGTGTGGGAGCTGCCGTGCGGCGAAGCCGAGTTCCTTGCGCAAGAGCGTTCGCATACCTATCTGGGCCAGGGTTTTCTCAAGCGCGCCTTTATGCTGCTCGCGGGCATTCTCGTCAATATCCTGACGGGCTTTTTGCTGCTTATGAGCATCTACTCTATTGCGGGTGTCACCGTGCCGATGGATACCAACGTGATCGGTCAGGTTGACGAGGGGTCTATTGCCGCCAAGGCGGGTATCGAGGGCGGCGATGCGATCCTTTCGGTTGACGGAGTATCGTGCTCTACCTGGATGGACGTTTACGATGCCATCGGCAAGGCCGCCGGTAAGGACGATATCGCCATTGAGTATGAGCGCGACGGCAAGCAGCATTCGACCTCGGTTGCGCTCAAAGAGGACGAGCGCCTAGGTGTGTATGCCTCTACGCAGGTGGTCCGTTTAGACCCCATCACGTCGGCTCGCCTGTCGTTCTCCTATGTCGCGCAGACGGCGGAGGGCGTGATGCGCCTGCTCCAGCCGCAGCATACGATGGAGATTCTCGATCAGTCTTCTTCGATCGTGGGTATTAGCGTTATGTCCTCACAGGCTGCTGCTGCCGGCCCTGCCACGTTCCTTTCGTTTGCCGCCCTCATTTCGTTCTCGCTTGGCTTTATGAACCTGCTGCCCATCCCACCACTCGATGGCGGCAAGCTGGTCATCGAGATCATTCAAAAGATTGTGGGCCGCGAGCTTCCGCTCAAGGTCCAGACGATTGTGAGCTATGTGGGCATCGCGCTCTTTGCGCTTCTGTTTGTCTATATGCTTCGTTCCGACATCCTTCGATTTATTCTGTAGGGGAGTGTTTGGATTGTCCTTATCCCATTCTTTGCCGCGCGAGCTGACGCGCCCCGTGCATGTGGGCGGCGTGCAGATCGGCGGCGGCGCGCCGGTGGTGGTCCAATCCATGACCTGCACCGATACCGCTGATGCCCAGGCAACGCTTGCGCAAGTGTGCGCGTTGGCGCAGGCTGGCTGCGATATCGTGCGTGTGAGCGTGCCCACCGAGGCCGCGCTTGAGGGTTTCCGCACCATCTGTGCCGAGTCTCCGGTGCCAATCGTTGCCGATATCCACTTTAACCACAAGCTGGCCATTGGCGCTGTGGAGGCCGGTGCCGCCAAGCTCCGCATCAATCCCGGCAACATTGGCGATTGGGCCAAGGTCGATGCCGTCATCGACGCCGCCGGCGCCGCGGGCTGTGCGATTCGTATCGGCGTCAATGCCGGTTCGCTTGAGCAGGATATCGCCGAGCGCGACGACCTCACGCAGCCCGAGAAGCTCGTGATGTCGAGCGAGCGCTTTGTGCGGCACTTTGAGGATCGTGGGTTTACCAACATAGTGCTTTCCGCCAAGGCCCATAGCGTACAGACGACGCTCGATACCTATCGAGCCCTGTCGCGTGAGATTCCCCACGTTCCGCTTCACCTGGGCGTAACCGAGGCGGGTACCAAGCTCCAGGGCACCATCAAGAGCTCTGTAGGCTTGGGTATCTTGCTTTCCGAAGGCATTGGTGACACCATGCGCGTGTCGCTCACAGCCGATCCGGTTGAGGAGCCGCCGGTTGCCTGGGGTATTCTGCAGTCGTTGGGCCTGCGTCGCCGTGGTCCCGAGATTGTCTCGTGCCCCACGTGCGCCCGCTGCCAGGTTGACCTCATTCCCATTGCTGAGGAGGTCACCGAGCGGCTTAAGAACTACTCCGCGCCGCTTTCGATTGCCGTCATGGGATGTGCCGTTAATGGCCCCGGCGAGGCTTCTGATGCCGATCTGGGCGTGGCCTGTGGACGAGGTCAGGCCCTGCTCTTTTCGCATGGCCAGATCATTGGTAAAGTAGCTGAGGATCAAATTGTCGACGCGCTTATGGCAGAGGTCGACAAGCTTATTGAGGAGAAATAAATGACCCGAGCAATGTATATGTCTAAGCTCTATGCGCCGACGCTTAAAGAGGATCCGGCGGACGCTGAGCTCGCCAGCCACCGTCTGCTGCTCCGTGCCGGCATGATCCGCAAGGAGGCCGCCGGTCTATATTCCTACCTGCCGCTCGCATGGCGCTCGATTCGCAAGATCGAGAACATCGTGCGCGACGAGATGGATGCCGCCGGTGCCCAGGAGCTTATGATGCCTATCATGGTCGACGCCGAGTTGTGGCGTGAGTCCGGCCGCATTGACGCCTATGGCAAGGAGCTTGTGCGCTTTGATGACCGCCACGGCCGCGAGTTTGTTCTCGGACCCACGCACGAGGAGACCGTGACTGCCCTGGTGCGCAATGAGCTGCGTTCCTACAAGCAGCTGCCGGTGAACCTCTATCACATCCAGGATAAGTTCCGCGACGAGTTCCGCCCCCGCTTTGGCCTGATGCGCGGTCGCGAGTTCATCATGAAGGACGCCTACAGCTTCTCCGCCACGCAGGAGAGCCTGCAGGAGGAGTACGACAAGATGAAGCAGGCCTACGCTAACATCTGCGAGCGCTGCTACATCAAGGCCCTGCCCGTTGTTGCCGACTCCGGTGAGATCGGTGGCGACACCTCCGTCGAGTACATGGCTCTGGCCGACGCCGGCGAGGCTTCGCTCGTCTACTGCGACGATTGCGGCTTCGCTGCCGACGATGAGGCCGCAAGCACCAAGGTCGTTGTGACCGAGGGTCCTGGCGACGGTACGCTCACCAAGGTTGAGACTCCGGGCATGGGCACCATTGAGACTGTTGCTAAGTTCTTTGGGTTCCCCGAGAACGGCACGCGCAAGTCGCTGGCACTCATCGACGCCGAGGGCAAGCCGGTCGTGGCCATCGTCCCGGGCGACCACGAGCTCAATGACTGCAAGGCCGAGCATGTCTTTGGCAAGGGTTATCGCATGATGACCGACGAGGAGCTCCAGACCTACGGTCTGCATAAGGGCTTTATCGGACCGGTTAACCTGCCCGAGGGCATTCGTCTGGTCTGCGACGAGAGCCTGCGCGAGTCCAAACAGTGGGCCTGCGGTGCCAACGAGGTCGATTATCACTTTACCGGCGCCTGCCCCGAGCGCGACTTTACCGTCGACGAGTGGGCCGACCTGGTAACCGTCGTTGCCGGCGATCCCTGCCCGCACTGCGGCAAGCCGCTCTCCGCTGCCCGCGGCATCGAGGTCTCTCAGGTCTTCCAGCTGGGCACCAAGTATTCCGAGGCCATGAGTGCCACCTTTATGGATGAGGACGGCAAGGAGAAGCCGCTCATCATGGGTTGCTACGGCGTTGGTGTGTCCCGCTCGCTTGCTGCCGTCGTGGAGCAGCACAACGACGAGCACGGCATCGTCTGGCCGGTCTCCGTTGCTCCGTACGAGGTCGCGGTGATTCCGCTCGATCCCAAGAAGGAGGAGTGCGCTACCGTCTGTGAGCAGATCGTTGATGGCCTGTGCGCCGAGGGTATCGAGGTTGTCGTCGACGACCGCGACGAGCGTCCCGGCTTTAAGTTTGCCGACAACGACCTTATGGGCTTCCCGTATCAGGTCGTTCTGGGTAAGCGTGGCCTTAAGAATGGCACCGTTGAGCTCAAGGACCGTGCCACGGGTGAGCGCGAGGATGTGGCGATCGACGAGGTCGTCCCCAAGGTCGCCGAGCTTGTGATGGCAGCACGCCGTTAATCGACGATTTCGCTTGTAGTTCGACATACGGGACGGCCCCGCATTTCTCCAGATCGGGGAGATGCGGGGCCGTCCTTTTATCTTGTGGCATCCTCGAGATCTAAAAGGAAAACCCCACAGCCCATGCGAGCTGCGGGGTTTTCCTTGTGCCTCCGATGCGAAATAAATCGCTCAGATATTACTGATAATCGACGACGTCGATCCAGTTCTTCAGGAACTCATCGTTCACGTTGCGCTTACGAGCGAGCTCGGAAGCGGCGACGATGCTCGTCCACTGACGCACGACCTGCATGGGCATGTCGGCGCGGTCGCAGTAGAGCTCCAGGTAGGCCTCAGCCTGATCCTTGCTGTTGAGGGCAAAGAGCAGGTAGGTGGTGGCAACGTCGGCAGCAGGGGAGCCCTGGGTGGCGTGTGCCCAGTCGCACACATAGAGCTGGCCGTCGTCGCCGACGATGACGTTGGAGGGGTTGAAGTCGCCGTGGCAGACCTTGAACTCCTTGGTCATGCCGTCCAGACGCTCCTGAAGGTTGTAGCGCGTGGTGGCATTGAGCTGATCAAGGCTGTCGATCATGCGGGCGTACTTGTCGCGCTGACGGTTGAGCAGCGGGGAGGTGTAGCCGTGGATCTCGATCTGGAGGTCGACGAACATCTCGAGGTACTCACCAAAGCGCTGGGGCTCGGCAGTCATCTTCTCGGCGAGGGTGGTGCCCGGAACCTTCTCGGTCACGAGCGCCCAGCCGTTGGCGTTCTCGAGCTGGGAAACCTCGAGCGCCTTGGGGCTGCGGATGCCGCACTCATTGATGCGGGCAAGATTCAAAGCCTCGTTGAACACGTCGGAGACAGGCTTGGTCTCGTTAAAGACCTTGACAATCTTGTCGCCCAGGTCGTAAACGACCTTGTTGCCACGGCGGACGAGCTCGGTCTTGGAATCGGGTAGCAGCATGGTTGCATCCTTTCAACGATGCGATAGAAGCGACGGCGGGGGTGTGTGAAACACCCGTGCACCCCCGCCGTTAAAAACCGTGCTAAAACTAGCAGACGGCGTAATCCTGGGGCTCGCGGCCGTAGTAGGCGTCCAGGTAGAGCTCCTTGATCTCGCTCATGAGCGGGTAGCGCGGGTTGGCGCCGGTGCACTGGTCGTTGAATGCCTGCTCGGTCATTTCGTCGAGGGTGTCGAGGAAGTACTGCTCGTCAACACCGTAGTCGGCGATGGTCTTCTTGACGCCGATGAAGTCCTTGAGCTCTTCGAGCTTCGTGATGAAGTTCTCGAAGACCTCCTTGTCGTCCTTGCCCTCGATGCCGCAGTACTTGGCCATCTCGGCGTAGTTGTGCAGCGCGTTGGGGTAAGGATACTGGGAGAAGGTACCCATCTTGACGGGAGCCTCGGCGGCGTTGTAGCGCATGACGCGGGTCAGGATGACAGCGTTTGCGAGGCCGTGGGGCAGATGATGGAAGGCGCCGAGCTTGTGGGCCATGGAGTGGTTGAGGCCCAGGAAGGCGTTGGCGAAGGCCATACCGGCCATGCAGGAGGCGTTGTGCATCTCCTCGCGGGCGTGCGGGTCCTTGGCGCCGTTCGTGAAGCTGGAGGGCAGGTTCTCGAAGACGAGCTTGGCAGCGCGCTCGGAGAGGCCCTTGGTGTAGTCGGAAGCCATGATGGAGACGTAGGACTCGATGGCGTGGGTCATGACGTCGATGCCGGAGGCAGCGGTCAGGCCGCGCGGGGCGGTCATGCAGTTGTCGGCGTCGACGATAGCCATGTTGGGGAGCAGCGCGTAGTCGGCGAGCGGCCACTTGATGCCGGTCTCCTTGTCGGTGATGATGGCGAACGGCGTGCACTCGGAGCCGGTACCCGAAGAGGTCGGGACGGCGACGAAGTAGGCCTTCTTGCCCATCTCGGGGAAGGTGAAGATACGCTTGCGGATGTCCATGAAGTCCATGGCCATGTCCTCAAACTTGCACTCGGGGTGCTCGTACATCATCCACATGATCTTGCCGGCGTCCATAGCGGAGCCACCGCCGACGGCGATGATGACGTCCGGCTCAAAGAGAGCCATCTGCTTGGCGCCGCGACGTGCGCACTGCAGCGACGGATCGGGCTCGACGTCGTAGAAGCAGTCGTGGGCGATGCCCATCTCGTCGAGCTTGGCCTCGATGGCGCGGGTGTTGCCATTCTTGAAGAGGAACTGGTCGGTGACGATGAAGGCGCGCTTCTTGCCCATGACGTTGCCCAGCTCGTCGAGGGCGACGGGCGTGGAACCCTTCTTGAAGTAGACCTTCTCGGGAGCGCGGAACCACAGCATGTTCTCACGGCGCTCGGCCACAGTCTTAACGTTGATCAAGTGCTTCACCCCAACGTTCTCGGAGACGGAGTTGCCGCCCCAGGAGCCGCAGCCCAGGGTCAGAGACGGCTTCATGCCAAAGTTGTACAGGTCACCGATGCCGCCGTGCGAGGACGGGGTGTTGATGACGATACGGCAGGCCTTCATGACGTGCTCGAACAGGCTGATCTTCTCGGCCTGGGCGGGGTGCACGTACAGAGAGGCGGTGTGGCCCGGGCCACCGGCGAGCACCAGGTGCTCGGCCTTGTCGACGGCCTCCTGGAAGTCCTTGGCGTGGTACATGGCCAGGACCGGGGAGAGCTTCTCGTGGGAGAACTCCTCCTTGGCGGGGTCGGTGGAGGTGACCTCGGCGATCAGGATCTTGGTCTTGGCGGGAACCTCGATGCCGGCGAGCTCGGCGATCTTGGCGGCAGCCATGCCGGGGATGCGGTGGTCGAGAGCGCCGTTCTTGAACATGGCGGCACGCAGGGCCTCCATCTCGGCACCCTGCTTGACGAAGTAGCAGCCGCGCTTCTGGAACTCGGCCTTGACCTGGTCATAGATGGTGTCGATGACGGTCACGGACTGCTCGGAAGCGCAGATCATGCCGTTGTCGAAGGTCTTGGAGTGGATGATGGAGTTGACGGCGAGCAGCACGTCGGCGGTGTCGTCGATGACGACCGGGGTGTTACCGGCGCCAACGCCCAGGGCGGGCTTGCCCGAGGAGTAGGCGGCCTTGACCATGCCCGGGCCACCGGTGGCGAGGATGATGTCGACGTCGCGCATGACCATGTTGGTCAGCTCGATGGAGGGGACATCGACCCAGCCGATGATGCCCTCGGGGGCGCCGGCCTTGACGGCGGCGTCAAGCACGAGCTTGGCGGCGGCGATGGTGCACTTGGCGGCAGCCGGGTGCGGGGAGATGATGATGGCGTTGCGGGTCTTCAGGCAGATCAGCGTCTTGAAGATCGCGGTGGAGGTGGGGTTGGTCGTCGGGATGACGGCGCCCACGATGCCGATGGGCTCGGCGATCTTGGTGATGCCGTAAGCCTCGTCGCGCTCCAGGACACCACAGGTCTTGGTGTTCTTGTAAGCGTTGTAGATGTACTCTGCGGCGTAGTGGTTCTTGATGACCTTGTCCTCAAGAACGCCGCGGCCGGTCTCCTCGATGGCCATCTTCGCCAACGGGATACGAGCCTTGTTGGCGGCCATGGCGGCCTCATAGAAGATCTTGTCGACCTGCTCCTGCGTGTACGTAGCAAAAAGCGCCTGGGCCTCTCGCATCTGAGCGAGCTTAGCCTCAAGCGCCTCTACGTTGTCCACAATTGCGGGAGTAGTGTTTTCCGGTGACTTTTTCACCATTTGTGTCTCCTTGCGATCGGAGATTTACCCTACGCCTTGCATGATAGCAAGAAATTATTCGGCGAACGGTAAGATTCCCGTAAAAGGCACACTAAAACGCTTCAATAAACTGAAACGCTTTAACTAAAACTATCTGCCTGCTGCATCGCCTCGCTCATTGGGGACAGACTTACATGAGTGCTTTCACTCATTTGGGACAGACATCGTTTTGCCATTTTGCCGTTCTGAACCTGTTTTTGCCGCTCATTGGATATAAATAGGTTACAGGCTCAGCATTTCGCGTTCCTTCTCTCCTTTTAGGTGTTGCCTGTTCAGTTTTGAAAGGAGAGATTATGCCCCGATGCGCCCGCGCCGTTTCGCTCACCGGCTATTACCACGTCTTTGACCGTGGCAACTCCAAACAGATTATTTTTGAAGATGACTCTGACCGATATCGTTTCTTATCGGACATCTCGGACAGGTTTGCACGCCATAAAGTGGCAGTGTTGGCTTGGTGCCTTATGGACAACCACTTCCATTTGATGGTTGATGACCCATTTGACAACCTTTCAAACGCAATGCAGTGCGCACTGACGGCGTATGCCAAGTATTTCAACGGGAAAACGGGGAGAACGGGGCATTTGTTTGACAATCGCTATTCGCGGGTCGCGGTCGAGTCGGACACACAGGCGGTGCAGCTACTCGATTATATCCATCTCAATCCTGTGAAGGGTGCGCTCGACTCGCTCGAGGCGTACCGCTGGTCAAGCTACAAGGCATATCAGCTGGGCTATGATCCCTTTGACATCTGTGACGCGGCTCCTATGCTCGATATCGTCGGAGGCTCCCGTTGCTATTGCGAGCATCTCGAGGAAGTTGCCGGGCGCACTTGGTCAGTGGAGGTTCTTCCACGCCGGCGGATCCCCGATGAGGAGGCCCTTTCCATTGCGCACGAAGTCCTGCCGAGCATAGATCCTGCGCTGCTCAAGGCCCTGCCACGCCCCGATCGCGATGCCTGTCTGCTGAGGCTCAGGCGGGCACATCTCACGGTCAAGCAAATTGCCCGTATCACCGGCATTGGCGCTACAAGCGTGACCAAGGCCACTGTGGGCTGGAGGGAGGCTGCGTGAGGCTGGGCAGGACCTGATCATGGCGCCGCATGTGTACGTCACGTCTGTCCCCAATGCGTGAAAGCACTCATGTAAGCCTGTCCCCAATGAGTGCAAAAAGGCGCCCTCCGTAGGGGAGGACGCCTTTGGTAAGTTCTATATGAACGCGAGGTCTTTGACCCGGAGAGTCCGAGGTACTTGTTGGTAAGACCTTATTTAGGAGCGCGCAACCTTGCCGGACTTGAGGCAGGTGGAGCAAACGTTCATCTTGCGACGGTGACCATCGACGACGACGTAGACGCGCTGGATGTTGGGGCGGAACTTACGGTTGGTGACGCGGTGAGAGTGGCTGATGGAGCGACCGGCAACGGGGTGCTTACCGCAAACTTCGCAAACTTTGGACATAACTGACCCTCCTTGGGCGACAAACGAACATGTCGCGTTAACAAACAAGTCTAAACTATAGCACAGAAGCAGCTCCCTGTGCGTAATCTACACAGAGATATTTCTCTTTTGGCGATAGTGCTCACGCCACGGCCCTGGACGTAGATCCGATTTGCGTGCAGCAGAGGGGATTATGCCAGCTCGTGCGTATGTTTTCAAGCTCGTCCCACAAATATATATAGGTTTATTGAGCATTGGGCTCCGTTTACGGATTGCTCTGTATTTATGCTCGCAATTAAGCTCGAGGTTGGCTACACTATCCCTTGACCATTAAAGGGGTACGAGATACCCACATGGAATTACATAGCTGCCAAAGAGCAGTCCTTCCTGTGGGTGTCTGGTCCGCTTTAAGCGGTCGGGCATCTATTTTTTTGACTGTGTCAGCAGTCAAGACATGTGAGGAAGGAGATCGATGGGCACGACTTCCCCCAAGGCGGTCATCATGGACGAGACCGCCGTCAATCGAGCGATGACCCGCATCGCGCACGAGATTCTCGAGCGCAACGAGGGCTGTGAAGACCTCGCTCTGGTCGGCATCGTCACGCGCGGCGACCTTCTGGCAAAGAAGCTCGCCGAGGAGATCAAGGAGATCGAGGGCGTCGAAGTTCCGCTCGGCAGCCTGGACATCAGCTTCTACCGCGATGACTATGCGACCAATTTCGCTCCCGCGATCCACGCCACCAACATTCCCTTCAGCGTCGACGGCAAGCGCGTCGTGCTGGTGGACGACATCCTGTACACGGGTCGTACCATCCGCGCTGCTCTGGACGCCGTCATGGACCTGGGCCGTCCGAGCCGTATTGAGCTGGCAGTTCTCGTTGACCGCGGTCACCGCGAGCTCCCCATCTCGCCGGACTTTGTCGGCAAGAACGTTCCCTCGTCGCATGAGGAGAACGTGCACCTATATATGAAGGAAGTCGACGGCCACACCGCCGTCGAGATTAACGACGTCGCGCCGGGTTCCCACGTGGGCTCCGCGCCGCTGGGAGGTGAGTAGTACCGTGGCGTTCAACCATAAGCACCTGATCGACATTACCGAGTACTCCGAAGAGGACATCAAGCTCATCCTCGAGACCGCCAAGGCGTTCTCCGAGGTCAACGAGCGTGCGATCAAGAAGGTCCCCACGCTCAAGGGTAAGACCATCGTCAACATGTTCAACGAGCCCTCGACGCGCACCCGCAGCTCCTTCGAGCTCGCCGAGAAGCGCCTTTCGGCCGACAGTCTTAACTTTGGCGGCTCCTCGACCTCCACGGTCAAGGGCGAGAGCCTCGTCGACACTGTCGAGACCCTCAACGCCTACAAGATCGACTGCATCGTCGTGCGCGATAAGCACGCCGGTGCTCCCTACATCGTCACGCAGAACTCGCCCGCGAGCGTTATCTGCGCCGGTGACGGCAAGCACAACCATCCTACGCAGGCCCTGCTCGACCTGTACACCATCTGGGAGCACAAGGGTGACTTCCACGGTCTGAAGGTCGCCGTCGTCGGCGATATCGCGCACTCCCGCGTCTGCGGCTCGCTGATCCCCGCCCTTAAGATCATGGGCTGCGAGACCTACGCCGTCGCCCCCGGCACGCTGCTGCCGCCGGCGCCCGAGGTCCTGGGCTGCGACCACGTGACGAGCGACCTCGATTCCGTCCTGCCCGAGCTGGACGTCGTCTACATGCTGCGCGTGCAGCAGGAGCGCCTCGAGGGTGCCCCGTTCCCGACCATTCGCGAGTACCACAAGCTCTTCGGCCTGACCAAGGACCGTGAGAAGCTCATGAAGCCCGACGCGATCATCTGCCACCCGGGCCCCATCAACCGCGGTGTCGAGTTCGACTCCTATATGGCCGACCACCCGCAACGCTCCGTCATCCTGGAGCAGGTCTACGGCGGTATCTGCGTGCGTATGGCTATCCTGTATCTGCTGCTTGGAGGTGCCGATAATGGCCTTGCTTCTTAAGAATGCCCACGTCGTCGACCCGTCCGTCGAGCTTGACGGTGTCGTTGACGTCCTGATTGACGGCGACAAGATCGCCGAGGTCGGCGAGAATCTCGCCGTCGAGGGAGCCGAGGTCCGCGACCTTTCCGGCAAGTACCTCGTCCCCGGCCTGGTGGATATGCACGTTCACCTTCGCGAGCCCGGCTACGAGGTCAAAGAGGACATCGAGAGCGGCACCCGCGCAGCTGCCAAGGGCGGCTTTACCGGCGTGTGCGCCATGCCCAACACCGATCCCGTCACCGATAACGGCACCGTCGTGGAGTTCGTCAAGTCCCGCGCTGCCGAGGTCGGCCACTGCCGCGTCTATCCGTCGGGCGCCATGACCCGCGGTCTTAAGGGCGACGCCATGTCCGAGATGGGCGATATGGTCGCCCACGGCGCCGTCGCCTTCACCGATGACGGTCGCGGCGTGCAGGGTGCGGGCATGCTCCGTCGCTGCATGGATTACGGCAAGATGTTCGGCAAGGTCTTTATGAGCCACTGCCAGGACGAGGACCTGGTCGGCCACGGCCAGATCAACGAGGGTAAGGTCTCGACCCGTCTGGCTCTCGAGGGCTGGCCGGCTGCCGGCGAGGAGCTCCAGATCGCCCGCGACATCGAGATCGCCAAGCTGACCGGTGCCAAGCTGCACATCCAGCACATCTCCACCGCCCATGGCCTGGAGATCGTGCGTGCCGGTAAGGCCGCTGGCGTTCAGGTTACCTGCGAGGCCACCCCGCACCACATGTTCCTGACCGAGAACGACCTGGACGAGACCTACAACACCTCGCTCAAGGTCAATCCGCCGCTGCGTACCGAGGAGGATGCCGAGGCCATCCGTCAGGGCGTCATCGACGGCACCGTCGACGCTATCGTCACCGATCACGCTCCCCACACCCCGTGGGAGAAGGCCCGCGAGTTCGAGCTCGCGCCCTTTGGCATGATCGGCCTCGAGACGTCGCTGTCGCTCGTGCTCACCGAGCTGGTCAACACCGGTAAGATGGGCATGGGCCGCATGGTCGAGCTCATGGCCATCAAGCCGCGTGAGATTCTGGGCCTCGACCAGGTTCAGGTCAAGGCGGGCTCCGTTGCCGACCTGACCGTGTTCGACCCCTCCGCAACCTGGACGGTTGGCGAGGACGGTTACGAGTCGCGCGCCGAGAACTCCGGTTTTGCCGGCCGCACGCTCACCGGTCGTGCCACCGATGTATTTGTCGGCGGTAAACAGACGCTTGCCGACGGCTGCATCTGCTAGCATAGACTTATCGCTTTTGTGCGCGGCGCCCTTTCGGTGCCGCGCTTTCTATTCGTTTGGACCATGCAACCGCATGGGGGATTGGAGCGTCTATGCCCACACCTTCCACTGCACGCATGCATGACTTCGAGGTCGTCTCGAACCGGGAGATCGCCGATGGCATCTTCTCGCTCGTCATCTCGGCCCCCAAGCTTGCAAGTGCGCTCAAGCCCGGTCAGTTTGTGAACATCGCCGTACCTGGCGATGCGTCCTCGCTGCTTCGCGTGCCCCTGAGCTACTACCGCGCCGACGCCGAGGCCGGCACCGTCGAGCTGTGGTACGCCGTCGTGGGCGATGATACCCGTCGTTTGTCCCAGATGGGCCCTGGCTCCACCTCTAACCTGCTGGGCCCCGGTGGCCGTGGCTGGATGGTACCCGAGGGCACCAGGAAGGCCCTGCTCGTCGCCGGTGGCATCGGCGTTCCGCCTGTGTTGTGCCTGGCCGGCATGCTTGCCGAGCAGGGTGTGGCCGTCGACGTGTGCTTGGGCTTTGGCACCGCTTCCAAGGCCGTGGGTCTCGATGAGTTCCGTGCTCTGTGCGATACGGTCAACGTATGCACCGACGACGGCTCGCTCGGCACGCACGGTTTCTGCACCGATCCTGCCGCCGAGCTGCTCGGCGAGGGCGGCTACGACTACGTCGCCAGCTGTGGTCCCGCCGTCATGATGAAGAAGGTCGCCGAGGCTGCCGCCGAGGCCGGCGCGTACTGCGAGGTGTCGCTCGAGCGCATGATGAGCTGTGGCTTTGGCGCCTGCAACACCTGCAATGTCGAGACGGTCGACGGTATGAAGGGTGCTTGCATGTGCGGCCCCGTGTTCGATGCTTCCAAGGTGGTGGTCTTCTAGTGGGTACCGTGAACATGGCCGTCGATTTCGGCGGCGTCAAGATGCAGAACCCCATCAACACCGCAGCCGGTACTTTTGGCTACGGTTGGCAGTTCCAGAACTTCTTTGATGTTTCCCAGCTGGGCGCCATCACCACCAAGGGTTGCGCAGCCGAGCCCTGGCCCGGCAACCCCGCGCCCCGCATGGCCGAGATCCCCGGCGGTATGATCAACTCCGTGGGCCTTCAGAACCCCGGCGTGGCCGCCTTTGCCCGCGAGTCCGGCCCGTGGCTCGAGCAACTGTCCAAGGACGGTTGCCAGGTCATCTGTCAGGTTGCCGGCCACTCCGTTGACGAGTTTGTGCGCGCGCTCGAGATGTATGTCGAGCTATGCCCCTGGGCTGCCGGCTACGAGATCAACGTGAGCTGCCCCAACATCGTCGCCGGCGGTGCCGCCATGGGCTCTACGCCCGAGGGCGCCTCTTCCGTTATGGCTGCCTGCCGCAAGGTGACCGATAAGCCGCTGTTCGTGAAGATGGCGCCGGTCAACGTCGCCGAGATCGCCAAGGCCCTCGAAGCCGCCGGCGCCGACGGCCTTTCGGTCATTAACTCCATCCAGGGCATGGCCATCGACGTCCATACCCGCAAGTCCCGCGTGGCAAAGCCCAAGGGCGGCCTTTCGGGCCCGCTGTGCCACCACATCGCCGTGCGCATGGTCTGGGAGGTCGCCCAGGCCGTCGATATCCCCATCAACGGTGTCGGCGGTGTCATGACCGGCGAGGATGCGGCCGAGTTTATCCTGGCCGGTGCCACCTGCGTGTCGGTTGGCATGGCCAACTTCGTCGATCCGTGCGCTTCGCTCAAGATCGCGCATGAGCTCGAGGCCTGGGCCGAGTCCCAGGGCGTAAAGGACATCAACGAGCTGGTAGGTGCTTTCGAATGCTAGAGACCGATGCCCGCGACCGCGTAATCGTCGCCCTCGACTGCGATCGTGAGCGTGCGCTCGAGCTCGCCCACGAGCTTTCGGGCCATGCCGCCTGGCTTAAGGTTGGTATGACGCTCTATTACGCTGAGGGCCCCGAGATCGTCAAGACCTTTAAGGACCTGGGCTTTAAGGTCTTCCTTGACCTTAAGTTCCATGATATTCCGCATCAGGTTCGCGGTGCCGCCCGTTCGGCCTCGCTTGCCGGTGCCGACCTGCTCTCGGTTCACGGCTTGGGTTCGGGCGCTATGCTCGCTGCCTGCCGCGAGGGTGCCGAGGAGGCGCGCGAGGACCGCGCCAAGCTCGTCGCCATCACCGTGCTCACGAGCATGAATCAGGATGCCTTGAGCGAGATCGGCGTCGAGTCGCCCGTGGCCGAGGAGGCCGCCCGCCTGGCAAAGCTCGCTCAGGCCAACGGCATCGATGGCATCGTGTGCTCGCCGATGGAGGCTCACGACATGCGTGAGCTGCTGGGTCCCGATGCCCTGATCGTGACTCCGGGTGTGCGTCCGGTGGGCGCCGCCTTAGGTGACCAGTCCCGCGTGGCGACGCCTTCCCAGGCTATCGAGCGTGGCGCAAGCCATATTGTGGTGGGCCGTCCCATCACCGGTGCCGACGATCCGGTTGCCGCCTTTGACGCCATCGTCGCCGAGCTGGTCGAAAACGTCGCGTAAAAGATTCCCCTAAGTCACCACTTTTGGGTCTCATTAGCACAAAATAGCCCCTGTGCCTGCGTAAACTTTCCCATCCTTTGTGTGGAATCGCAGGTCAGGGGCTTAACTTTGGGCGCAGTATATTGCACTTTTTTCGGGTATCGTCTAACCTATGGAGCCGCGATTGGGCATTTTGTACGTTCTACGTGCTAAAATGCCAATTATTGAATCAGATATAACCCAACTATTTGGAGGTACGAATGGCACTCCCTCAGCTTACCGATGAGCAGCGTAAGCAGGCTCTTGAGAAGGCTGCTGCCGCACGTCACGCCCGCGCTGAGCTTCGCGAGCAGATCAAGAAGGGCGAGAAGTCCCTCGAGTCCGTGCTCAACTCCGATGACCCCATCGCTTCCCGCATGAAGGTTTCCACCCTCATCGAGTCTCTCCCTGGTTATGGTAAGGCCAAGGCCGCCAAGATCATGGAGGAGCTCGGCATCTCCGCTACCCGTCGCGTTCAGGGCCTTGGCGTCCGTCAGCGCGAGCAGCTCCTCGAGCAGCTGACCAAATAAGTGAGCGCTCAGGATTCCAAGCTCTTTGTGATTTCTGGACCGTCAGGCGCGGGCAAGGGCACGCTCGTCACTCGTGTGCGCGAGCGTCGCTCTAACCTGGGCCTGACGGTTTCGGCTACCACGCGAGCCCCACGCAAAGGCGAGGTCGATGGCGTCAATTATTTTTTCCTGACGCGTGAGGAGTTCGACCGCCGCGTGGCAAACGGTGAGTTTGTTGAGTGGGCCGAGGTCCACGGTAACTGCTACGGCACGTTGGTGAGCGAGGTTCAGTCCAAGCTCGCCTCTGGTTCGTCTCTCATCTTGGAGATCGATGTCCAGGGTGCCCTGCAGGTGAAGGAGCGTTTCCCCGAGGCCGTGCTGATCTTTATCAAGCCGCCTTCGCTTGAGGTACTCCGCGAGCGTCTAGTCGGTCGCGGTACCGAGACGCCCGAGACGATTGAGCTGCGTATGGCAAACGCCGCCGATGAGCTTGCCCTTGCCGACCGCTACGACGACGTCGTGGTGAATGACGATCTCGACCGCGCGACCGATGAGCTCGTTCGCGTTCTCGATATGCATGAAAGGATCTGAGGTCCGTGTCCGTTGTAAAGCCTTGCATTGACGATCTTCTGGAGAAGACCGATCACAACCGCTTCCTGCTCGCTTCGCTTGCCTCCAAGCGCGCCTGCGACATCAATAGCATGCTGCGTGGCCAGCACAACCGCGTGCTTGCCGTCCAGGATGTCGATGACATCACCATCGGGCTTTCCGGTGCCGATACCATTTCGATGGCTATGGATGAGATTGTCGACGGCGACATCTCTTACGACGAGGCCCGTTATGAGAAGGCGCTCGGCCACAAGGTTGCTGAAGCCTAAATGGCGGCTCGCGTCTGCCTGGTCCACTATCACGAGGTTGGACTGAAGGGTAAGAACCGCGCACATTTTGAGCATATCCTCATGGATAACATCAAGGCGGCCTTGGCCGCCTTTTCCGTGAATGCCGTGTCTCGAATTTCCGGTTATATCCTCGTGACCTTTAACGAGCATCAGGCCGACGAGGCGGCGCGTGTCATTCGCACCGTTCCCGGCGTTGCTCGTGTGTCTTTGGCGTATCACACCAACCGCGACCCGCAGGAGTACTGCGCCGCCGCCGTGAAGGCGCTGCACGAGTTTGGTTCCTTCGATTCGTTTAAGGTGCACGCCAAGCGCTCCAATACTGACTATGAGCTCACCTCGATTGACATCAATCGTCAGGTGGGCGAGGTGTTGTGCGAGGCGTTTCCTGATAAAAAGGTTCAGATGCACGATCCTGACGCTATGGTGCACGTACTGGTGGTCCAGGGTAGCGTCTACGTGTATGCGCGCTCCGAGCGCGGTGTGGGTGGTCTTCCGGTGGGGTCTGCCGGCAAGGTCGTGACGCTGCTGTCGTCGGGTATCGATTCTCCGGTGGCGACCTGGATGCTCGCGCGTCGCGGCGCGGTGTGCGTGCCGGTACATTTCTCCGGTCGTCCGCAGACGCCCGATACGAGCGAGTATTTGGTGCAGGACATCATCCGTGCGCTTGAGCCGGGTGTCCAGATCGGCCGCCTGTACGTGGTGCCGTTTGGTGACTGCCAGCGTGAGATTTCGGTCACCTGTCCCAGCAACCTGCGCGTGATCATGTATCGCCGTATTATGTATTCGGTTGCCGAGCGCATTGCGCACATCGAGGGCGCCAAGGCCATCGTGACGGGCGAATCGCTTGGGCAGGTTGCCTCCCAAACGCTTGAGAATATCATGGCCGTCAACGAGGCCGTGAAGATCCCCGTGTTCCGTCCTCTCATCGGTTCGGACAAGCAGGAGATCATTGCGCGTGCCGAGGAGATCGGTACGTTCGATATCTCGACTGAGGCCGCTCCCGACTGCTGCACGCTGTTTATGCCGCGCCGTCCCGAGACGCACGCCAAACTCGATGCCGTGCATGAGGCCTGTGAGTTGTTCGATCACGAGGAGATGATCGAGCGCCTGCTCAAGCAGACCGAGTACATCGACTTCGAGAGCAACACGTATAAGGCCCCTAAGACCTTAAAACGCAAACATTCGGAGCTTGCTCCGCGTGAGATTTACCAAGATCACGAGTAATTTTGTGCATAGACCGACGATGCGCCTGCATCGTCGGTCTTTTGCTATCTGGGCATTTTGCGGCTAAGTGTTCATTTGCTGACGTGTGCCTGAATAAATGGACAGATTTGTGCAAGGTTTTGGTCGGTTTTTGGTTCGACCGCTAAAACCGGTTTTGGAGCGTGGCTGTTGCAGGGCTCCTTTCCTGACACGATGGTGTTGGGAGGTTTTGCTATGGCGCAGCGCGAACAACACGAACGGGTCAAACGGATGGACCGCTTGGCGGACAAGCTGCTCGGTCATAAGGCAGTGGTGATGGCGATACTGGTCGTCATTGCGATGGCGAGCGGCTTGGCGATGGCGAACCTTGGCGGCGGTGCCGGCGGTGTGTCGTTTGAGCGCACTGACGGTACGGGCTCGTTGGTGGAGCCGGGATCCGGTGATGCCTCGAGCGGAAAGACATCCGAAGGTTCTTCGACTAAGGCTTCTGCCGCGGCAGAGGTTTATGTCGATGTTGATGGCGCCGTTGTGTCGCCCGGTGTATACAGGCTCAAAGACGGGGCACGGGTATCCCAGGCGATCGATGCCGCCGGCGGGCTGGCGCCCGAGGCAGACGTTACGGGGCTCAATCGGGCATCTAAGGTCACTGATGGACAAAAAATCCACGTTCCAACGGTAGGGGAGCAGCAGGCGTCCATTGCGGAAGCCGGTGTTGATGGTGGGGCTTCCGCATCATCGGGCGTGAGTGGCGCAACAGGCTTAGTAAACATCAATACGGCAAGCGCGGCAGAGCTACAGACGCTTTCGGGCATCGGCCCCTCCATGGCCCAGTCGATTATCGATGAGCGGACAAAGAACGGTGCTTTTGCCTCGGTTGACGATCTGATGCGTGTGTCGGGAATCGGCGAGAAGAAGCTTGCCAAAATCAAAGATTGCATCTGCGTATGAGTGCGACCGAGCGCGAACATGTGATGCCTCCGCGGCCCCTGATGCCATGGACGATGGCCCTGTGTGCCGGCATGTGCATGAGCTGCGCCTTGGTGCTCAACGTGGCCGCTGATGCGCTGCTGAGGGAGCAGGCGTCGGCGGTCGGGCTGCTATGGGCCATTCCCGTTGCGGCGACGGTATTCGTTGTGCTGGCTCAATCTTGTGCGTGGCTTGCCCCTTGGAAGTGGTGGCTGTATGCCGCGTCCGTCGGTCTCGTGGCGGGAGCGGTCGTCTCGGCGTGGTGGGCTGTGGGCACGCTAGGCGCCTCGAAGGCGCTCGACGGTCGAGCGGCAAGCAGCCTCGAGTTTGTCGTGCAGGGTGATCCATCCATAAACGACGACGTGTATTCCTATACCTGCGAGGCACGCGCGGACGGTAAGAACTTGGCAACGGTTCGCCTATCGTGTGACCGCGAGCTCAAGGTCGGGGCGCACGTGCGTGTTATCGGTCGCGTTTCACGTTTTGAGAACGATGCATATGGACGATCGCGCGTGCTCCGAGGCGAGGTGCGCAAGGTTCAAGCCGTTCGGATTGTGCCGGTCGATGAGGGCTCTCCGGGGCCGCTGCTTCGGCTGCGAAATGGGCTGCTTGCGTCCATTGCGCCTGCGACCGACCCGGCGCGTGCGCTCATAGCCGGTGTCGCCTGCGGTCGTTCGGCCGAGCTGCGCGCCCAGCCGGCGGGCGATTGGTTTTCGGTGACGGGGACGGCGCATCTTATCGCCGTCTCGGGCAGCCATTTGGCTATCGTGGGGTTTGTAATCGAGGGCGCATTGCAAAAGACTCGGTGCTCACGTGGTCTTCAGCGGGCGATATTGGCGATAACGCTTGTTGGCTACGCTGCCTTTACGGGCGCGTCTCCTTCGGCCGTGCGCGCGTGCTGCATGGTGTTCGCGACGCTTGTCGTAAACGGCGCGGGGCGTCGCCGGCACGGCGCATCGGCACTCTTCGCAACCATGTCCATCTTTGTGCTACTGCGGCCGACGGTGCTGTTCGAGATGGGCTTTCAGCTTTCATGTGCCAGCGTCTTAGCCATTCTGTGCTTTTGCCCCTATGCGACCTACGCTTTGGGTGAGCTGGGTGTGCCATCGGGCGTCGCCAGCATGCTTTCCGCCACGCTGTGCTCGCAATTGGCGACACTTCCCATTACCATTCCCGCCTTTGGTACGTTATCGCTCATTGCTCCGCTGGCAAATGCGGTCATCGGTCCGGTGGTGAGCGTACTGCTTGCTGTGTCGATTGTGCTGGTTCCCTTTTCGCTCGTGGCACCTTTGCGGACTTGGGCGCTCATTGTGCCCATGATTGCCGCCCGTTGCGCACTGTTCTTCGAGCAGCTGTTTGCCGCCGTGCCGGGTGCATCCGTGAGTTTGCCGCCCGATAGCATGTGGATTTACCTAGTGCCGTGTTTGCTGGCGGTTCTGCTGGTCTGGTGGCCGCGTCCCCGTGCACGTCCTATGGCGGTGGGGCTTGCATGCTTGGTACTCCTGGCTGCGATTCCGTACGTCTACTGGGATCGATTCACTCCGCCTTCGGTGACGGTGCTCGATGTGGGCCAGGCCGATGCGATTCTTATCCGCCAGGGCGGCGCAGTAGCACTCGTCGACTGCGGGCTCGACGAGCGCATGGTGGCGGCGTTGGTTCGCAATAACGTGCACCATATCGATGCCGTCTTTGTGACGCATTGGGATGAGGACCACTGGGGTGGTCTGCCTGCCGTGCTCGAACAGTTTTCGGTCGGAACGATTGCCGTAGCGGCGGATGCGCTGGAGGATGCTCCTGCCGAGGTATTGAACCGACCTGGCGTGGAGTATCGGCAGGTGCGCCGTGGGGATACGGTCGATATCGGCTCATTTTGCGCCCGCGTGATGTGGCCATTCGAGTCCGTGGATGGCGAGGGAAATGAGGACTCGCTTGTCCTGCTGCTCTCCTATGTTCAGGAAGGCAGGGGCCTGCGTATGCTCCTCACCGGTGATGCCGAGCTCGACCAAGAACGGGAATTCGTGCAGGAGGTGGGGGAAATCGATGTACTTAAACTTGGGCATCACGGCTCTAAGGTTTCAGTCGATGGTGAGTTGCTGGACGTCTTGAAGCCTGAGCTTTCCCTTGCGAGTGCGGGCGAGGGGAATCGATACGGCCATCCGTCCGATGCCTGCATCGATGCCGTTAAGGAAGCGGGCGGTGTGTTCGCGTGCACTATCGAACACGGCGACATTACCGTCACGCCAACTGCGAATGGCTTTGCGATGCGATGCCAGCGACCGTGACGACGTCGTTGGCGTGTGGTGGGCCCCTGGGCTAGAATGGCACGGAATGAATACGAAGGCCTGCGGGAGGGGAGCGCAATGTCCGAAACCAGTCTGTTGCCGGCATATCTGATCGTCGGTACCGACGGCGTCAAGCGCGATCACGCCGTCTCGCGTATGAAAGCGCGTCTGGAAAAGTCGGGTATGGTCGATTTCAACCTCGACGAGCGCGATATGACCAAAGACCCCGATATCGAGTCGATTATCGGATCGCTCAACACCTTTCCCATGGGCAGCGAGTTTCGCCTGGTAATCCTTGACGGCTGCTCAAAACTCGCCAAAGCGATCTCCGAGCCGCTTGTCGACTATCTGGCGAGTCCCAGCCCCACGACGGTTTGTCTCATCATCGCCGACTCGCTTGCCAAGAACACGCGCCTGTATAAGGCGATCGCCAAGATCGACAAGAAGGCGGTGATCGATTGCTCCGGTACCAAGCGCTGGGAGCTACCGCGCCGCGTGCAGCAGATGGCGACGCAGCACGGCAAGTCGATCTCGACGGCGGCCGCCGAAGAGCTCGTTTCGCGCTCGGGCGAGAACACCCGCATGCTCGATAACGACTTGGCTAAGCTTGCCCAGATGGTCGAGGCGCCCCAGATTGAGCTTGCCGACGTTGAGCGCTGGATTGTACGTACGGCAGAGGTCCAACCCTGGGACTTTCTCAATGCGGTCTCGGCCCGTGACATGCGCCGCTCGCTCGAGCTCTTCAATCTACTGCCCGCCAAGAGCTACGTGTGGACTTACACATTGCTGTGCGGCCGCATCCGCGAGCTGATCGTCGCCAAGGCGCTCGATGCGCGCGGACAGGGTCGTGAGCTGGCCGCAACGCTCAAGCTCCAGTCCTGGCAGGTCAAGAATCACCTGACCTGGGCACGTCGCTTTTCGATGGCAGAGCTCGTCGCAGCGCTCGAGGGTGCGGTCGATGTGGAGCTCGCGCTCAAGGGTTCGGCCGATTCTCAGACCGCGCTTTTGCTCTGGATTACGAACATCTTGAGAAAATCGTGATGATACCTGCCTATTTGACAAATTCGTTCTATCCCTTTGAGGGGGAGCGTGCTATAGTAGGCGCTTGCATGACCTCACCGTGTCTCAGAGGTGTCATACATTTTTTGCAAGGAACTCGAAAGGAACTCCAGAAGTGGCAAACATCAAGTCTCAGAAGAAGCGTATCCGCACCAATGAGGCAGCTCGCATGCGTAACAAGGCTGTCAAGTCCGAGCTCAAGACGCTGACCAAGCACGTCCAGTCCGCCGTCGCCGAGGGCGACGCCGAGAAGGCCCAGGCTGCCCTCAAGACCGTCACCAAGCGTCTCGACATGGCTGCCGCCAAGCATGTTATCCACAAGAACCAGGCTTCCAACCGCAAGTCCGGTCTTGCCAAGCTCGTGAACAGCATCAACGCCTAAGTTGTAAATTTCACACCACACAGATTACGCGCATAAATGGAGCCTGTTTTATGGAACAGGCTCCATTTTTTGTATCGCTCGGGTAAGATAGTCCGCATGAATACTTCAATTGACATTTCCCACATCCGCAACTTCTCAATTGTTGCGCACATCGACCATGGCAAGTCCACGATCAGTGACCGTATCCTCGAGCTCACCCATACCGTCGACGAGCGCGACATGGAGTCGCAGCTGCTCGACACCATGGATATCGAGCGCGAGCGCGGCATCACGATCAAGTCCAACGCCGTCCGCGTGTCCTATGACGCCGACGACGGCGAGACGTATCAGTTCAACCTCATCGATACGCCGGGCCACGTGGACTTTACCTATGAGGTCTCGCGCTCGCTGGCAGCCTGTGAGGGCGCGGTGCTCGTTGTCGACGCCACGCAGGGTGTCGAGGCGCAGACCGTCTCCAACGCGACGCTCGCCATGAACGCCAATCTGGACATTGTGCCGGCCATCAACAAGATCGACCTGCCCTCGGCTCATCCCGACGAGGTTAAGACCGAGATCGAGGATGACCTGGCGATCCCTGCCGATGATGCCGTGTGTGTCTCGGGCAAGACCGGCGAGGGCATCCACGATCTGCTGGAGTCCATTGTCTTTTTGATCTCTCCGCCCAAGGGCGATGCGAACGCGCCGCTCAAGGCACTCATTCTGGATTCATACTTCGACGAGTATCGTGGCGTCGTCGCAACGGTGCGCATCTTTGACGGCTCCATCAAAAAGGGCGATACCTTGCGCATGATGCAGGCAAAGGGCGACTTTTTGGTCGATGGCGTGGGCGTCAAGCGTCCCGCCGAGACCCCGGTTGACGCGCTGACGGTCGGCGAGGTCGGATACGTGGTCACGGGCCTGAAGGACCCCGAGGCCGTTCGCGTGGGCGATACCCTCACGTGGGCGTCGAATCCCTGCCCCGAGCCGCTTCCCGGCTACCGCGAGGCCAAGCCCATGGTCTATACGGGCCTGTTCCCGATCGATAACAAGGACTACGAGAACCTGCGTGACGCGCTCGATAAGCTGCACGTCAACGACCCGTCGTTGGTGTGGGAGCCCGAGACCTCGGTGGCGCTCGGTTTTGGCTTCCGCGTGGGCTTCCTGGGCCTGCTGCACATGGAAGTCGTCAAGGAACGCCTGGAGCGCGAGTTCAATCTTGACCTCATCGCCACGAGTCCATCGGTCGACTATCACGTCTACAAGACTGACGGCGAGATGATTGATGTCCGCAGCCCGCAGGATCTGCCCGAGGCTACGCGCATCGAGCGCATTGAGGAGCCCTACCTCAAGGCCAAGATTATCTGCCCGCCCGAGTATACGGGTGCCGTTATGCAGCTCGCTATCGAGCACCGCGGCATTACTACCGACATGATCCATCTCACGAGCAAGTCGGTCGAGATGCGCTTCGATATGCCGCTTGCCGAGCTCATCTTGGATTTCTTTGACCAGCTCAAGAGCCGAACCAAGGGCTATGCCTCGCTCGACTACGAGTTCAACGAGTATCGTCCCTCCGAGCTCGTGAAGCTCGATATCTTGCTTTCGGGCGACGAGGTGGACGCGCTGTCGTTTATCGTCCACAAGGACAAGGCCTACGGTCTTGCCCGCGGCCTATGCGACAAGCTCAAGGAGATTATTCCGCGTCAGCTGTTCGAGGTGCCCATCCAGGGTGCTATCGGCAACAAGATCATTGCCCGCTCCACCGTCAAGGCGCGTCGCAAGGACGTGCTTGCTAAGTGCTACGGCGGCGATATTTCGCGTAAGCGTAAGCTGCTCGAGAAGCAGAAAGAGGGCAAGAAGCGCATGAAGGCCATCGGCTCGGTCGAGGTCCCGCAGGAGGCCTTTATGGCGATCCTCAAGGTGGACGAGTAGGTCTATGGCGCTTTCTGAATACAGCAAGCGGCTGCTGGGCGCCTATGCCGAGCAGCCGTTCCTTATGGCTCCCATGGCGGGCGTGACCGACCCTGCCTACCGCATCATGTGTCGTCGCCGCGGTGCCAACCTTGCTTACAGCGAGATGGTGAGCGTGGCGGGCCTTGCCTATGCCAGCAACAAGACCTGGCGCCTGGTGCTACCGGCCGACGAGGAGCAGCAGATTTGCGTGCAGCTCTTTGGCTCCAAGCCCGATCAGTTTGCGAGTGCCGTCGCCGCCGTCGAGGAGCGTGTGGGCGATCGCCTGTCGCTCATCGATATCAACATGGCCTGTCCTGCCCGCAAGGTTGTCACCAAGGGCGAGGGCTCGGCGCTCATGCGCACGCCCGACCTGGCGGAGAAGATCGTCGAGGCCACGGTGGGCGCGGCGCACGTGCCCGTGACCGTAAAGATCCGCAAGGGCTTTTACGCCGAGGACCGTAATGCCGCGACGTTTGCCCAGATGCTCGAAGGTGCCGGTGCCGCCGCGGTGGCGGTGCATGGTCGTTGCGCCACGCAGCTCTACACGGGCCAGGCGGATTGGTCGGTCGTCGATGAGGTCGCAGATGCCGTCGAGATTCCCGTGATCGGTTCGGGCGATGTGTTCTCGGCCGAGGACGCTGCTGAGCATCTGCAAGGCTCGGGTGCCAGCGCGGTGTTTATCGCGCGCGGTATCTATGGCAACCCCTGGGTGTTCGGCGATGCTCGCGCCCTTGCACTCGACGCTACGCCGGTGCCGTCTCGCTCCTCACGCGAGCGCCTGGACGCCCTGCGTGAGCACCTAACGCTGACGCATGAGCTCCTGCCGCTCATGTCGCGTGCCCGCACGTACGCAAGCTGGTACTTAAAAGGCATGCCCCATGCCGCCGCTTGGCGTGCCCATGTGGTGCGCTGCTCCACGTATGAGGAGTTTATGGCGCTGGTCGATGAGATCGAGCATGATGTGGTGGCCTGCGAGGCTGCCCTTGACGCCGGCGAATCGGTGCCCCCTCATCCGCTGGAGGCTTAAGGGTGGCCGTTACCGCGCTGTACGTGCACGTGCCGTTCTGTGCTCAAAAGTGCCGCTACTGCGACTTCGACTCGCGCAGCTTTGCTTCGTGTGATTTGGATGCCGCGCTCGATTCCTATTTTGAGCAGTTGTACGCGCGCCTCGATGCTTTTGGCAAGGCTGGGGCCCTCGACCAGATTCGCACCGTCTATGTTGGCGGCGGTACGCCGTCGCTGGCGGGGGAGCGCCTGGTGGAGCTGGCGCGGCGTATTCGTGCGTGGTGCGCCCCCGTTGAGTTTACCTGCGAGGCCAATCCCGAATCGCTGACCGCCGAGCTTGCCGCTGCGCTTGCCAAGGTTGGTGTCACACGCGTCTCTCTGGGCGTGCAAACGCTCGATAACGCCGAACTTACCGCCATCGGCCGCATTCACGATGCCGATCGGGCGCTCTCCGCCATCGCGACGGTCAAGAACGCTGGGCTTGACGTGTCGTGCGACCTTATGTGCGGACTTCCCGGGCAGACCGCAGTGAGTTGGAAGCGCACGCTCGATGGCGTGCTGGCGGCGGCTCCGCATCATGTGTCGGTTTACCCGCTCACGCTCGAGGAGGGGACGCCCCTTTATTGCATGGCGTGCCGCGATGAGTCGCTCGTGCCTGATGAGGATTTTCAGGCTGCCTGCATGGACGTGGCACGCGAACTCTTGGGTGCCGCCGGCTATCACCCGTATGAGGTGGCGAGCTACGCGCTCGACGGCCATGAGTGTGCCCATAACATTGCCTACTGGACCGGACGGGGCTACCTGGGCCTGGGTCGCTCTGCCTCGGGCATGCTCGACGCCGAGGATTTCGACCGTCTTGCAGGTTTGTTCCCCGGCGTGTCTTCTCGAGGCGATTCGTATCGCGTGCGTCTGGTGCAACGTGACGATGACGCGACGGCGTTCGAGGCCGAATATCTGTCGCAGCGTGAGGCTGCGGCTGAAGACCTGATGCTTGCTTGCCGCATGACGCGCGGTATTGCGTCCGACCTGTTGGTTCGTGCGGCTTGCGTCATCCCAACGGGCGAGCTGACAGCTGCTTGCGATCGCGCGCTCGAGTTGGGCCTTGCCACTTGGGTGCCCGAGACGCTCGGGGTCCATGAGGGACCCTTCACTTCGGCAGATGCCGTCGCGGGCCATGTTCGAGCTCGTTTAGCGCCGACACACCTGGGCTGGCTCGATGGAAATGTTCTGTTCGAGCTGTTTTGGGATCTAGCTTAGGCCGCTCGGGTAGAATTACCTGAATATATACGCTGCTGTGAGCAGGAGGTTGCCGCGCATGGCGACGATGAACGAAAAAGATTACTACGAGATTCTGGGTGTCTCCAAGGACGCCACCTCGCGTGATATTCAAAAGGCCTTCCAGCAAAAGGCTCGCAAGCTCCATCCGGACGTCAACAAAGAGCCGGATGCCGAGGAAAAGTTTAAAGAGGTTTCCGAGGCCTACGCCGTGCTTTCGGATGAGCAAAAACGTGCGCGCTATGACACCATGCGTTCTGGCAATCCCTTCGCCGGTGCTCCTACGGCTTCGCCCTATGGTGGCGGCTACGCCGGCAACACGGGCTATGGCAATCCCTTTGAGGGCGGCTTTCCCTTTGGTGGCGCCTGGGGCCAGCAGCGTCGCGGCCAGGCTGCCTACAATCCCGAGAACGGCGCCAACGTGGTCGTCGATATCAAACTGGACGCCAAGGAGGCCAAGGGAGGTGCCCGCAAGACCGTCCGCTATACGCGCTTCGATACCTGCGGTCACTGCGGCGGCTCGGGTTCTGTCTCCTCCGAGCATGCCCATACCTGCCCAAGCTGTGGCGGCCGCGGTCACATCGACGTCGACCTGTCCTTCCTGTTTGGTGCGGGCACGTTCCAGTCGGTCTGCCCCGAGTGCGGCGGTTCCGGTAAGGTCGTGGCAGACCCCTGCCCTGATTGCGGTGGCAGCGGTCGTACTCGCGTAACCTCCGAGCAGACGATTGAGTTTCCTGCCGGCACGCACGATGGCGACGAGGTCCGCATTAGCGGCATGGGCCACGCTGGCACCAACGGTGCCGCGGGCGGCGACCTGGTGGGCCGCGCCCATGTTGAGGCCGAGCGCTTGGAAGGCAAAGCTCGTACCGGTTTTTACCTGATGGGCATCGTGGCGCCGTTTTTGGTACTCTCGGCCATCTCGGGCGTGTTCTCGGCCTTTGCCGTGATGTGCTTTATTCCGTTTACCATGGGCCTGTTCATGGTGCTTTCGGACGGCGTGCTTCATCGCAGCTTGCTGTGGTGGAAGCGCGGTGCGATGCAGTTTGCCAACGGTTTTGCCAACGGCTTCATGTTCGCGCTCGTGTCGGTTTGGTTCGCGAGCTGCTCGCAACGGGCCATGCTTTCGCCGTACCAAATGCAATAACATCAAACCCTCTGTTTGCGGTCGGCCCAGCTTGGGTATAGGACGCACTGTGACAATAATGAAAGTCGGAAGGATTCGGTCGTGTCGGAAAATAGGGATTACTACGAGGTGCTTGGCGTCGACAGGGATGCCGACGCGCGGACGATCAAGCGTGCGTTTCTAAAGAAGGCCCGTACCGTACATCCGGATGTTTCGGACGACCCCGAGGCCGAGGCCAAGTTCAAGGAGCTCAACGAGGCCTATTCCGTTCTTTCCGATGAGCAGAAGCGTGCTAACTACGACCGTTACGGCACTGCCGACGGCCCTGGTGGTTCGGGCTACGTCGATATCAACGATATCTTTGGTGGCATGGGCATGGACGACTTGTTCTCGTCGTTCTTTGGCGGCGGTGCCGGCGGTGGCGCCCGCAGCCGTCGTGAGCGTCGTCGCGGACGTGACATGGCCATCTCGCTTTCGGTGACGCTCGAGGAGGCGGCGCTCGGCTGCAAAAAGACGATCAGCTATGACCGCCTTGCTCCTTGCGAGGACTGCAACGGCACCGGTAGGGCAGAGGGCGCACAGGAAAAGCAGTGCGGCCGCTGCCACGGTACGGGCTACGTCACGACGGTTCAGCGTTCGTTCCTGGGCCAGGTTCAGTCTTCCTCGCCTTGCCCCGACTGCCGTGGCGAGGGCACGGTCATCGACCATCCCTGCGAGACCTGCGACGGTCAGGGCCGCACGCCTTCGCATGAAAAGATCGACATCGATATTCCCGCCGGCGTTTCGACCGGTCGCCAGCTGCGTGTGAGCGGCTTTGGCGAGGCCGGCCTTCGCGGCGAGCCTTCGGGCGACCTGATTGTCAACGTGCGCGTTGCCGACCATGAGCGCTTTAAGCGCAACGGTGACGACCTGTACCTGGTGAGCGATATCTCGATTGCGCAGGCTGCGCTTGGCTGCGAGATCGAGGTCGAGGGCATTATGCCCGACGAGGTCGTTAAGGTGACGGTTCCCGCCGGCGCCCAGTACGGTGATACCGTGAGCGTCAATAATTACGGCATGCCGCGCATTGGCGGTGGCGGTTCGCGTGGCCGCCTGATCGTGCAACTGCGCGTGGTCGTTCCCACCAATCTTTCCAATAAGCAGCGCGAGCTGCTCCGTGCTTTTGCCGATGAGATGGGCGATGACGTCGCTTCTGGTAAGAAGTCGGTGACCGACCGTATCAAGAGTGCCCTCGACGATATCCTCGATTAAGGAGCCCGCGTGCTCGCACCCCATATTTCCGTCGTCAACCTCGGCTGCCGTGTCAACCGGGTTGAGTCTGACCGTATCACTGCCGATCTTATGCGCCTGGGCTTTGCTATTGTGGAGCCCCAGGATGCCGATCTGATCGTCATTAACACCTGTGCCGTTACGGGCGAGGCTGAGGCCAAGACCCGTAAGGCCGTTCGTCATGCGCTGGCCCATCCAAACGAGCCCTATGTGGTCGTGACCGGATGCGTGGTTAATTTGCATCCCGAGGAGCTGCTGGAGCTTTCGGATCGCGTGATCGCCGAGCCGTCCAAGATCGATGTCGCCGAACGTGTCTGCGAGGTGTTGGGCGTTGAGTCCGATAGCGTTCCCGCCTGCAGCGATGGCGAGGTGGTCGATGCGCTCGGTCGCTCTCGCCTGGGCGTGAAGATTCAGGACGGCTGCAACCACCGTTGCACCTATTGCATTGTGTGGAAGGCACGCGGCCCCGAGCGCTCCGTGCCCGTCGAGTTCGTGCTCGAGCAAGTTCGCGAGGCCCAGGAGGCCGGCGTGCCCGAGGTGGTGCTGACCGGTGTGAACCTGGGCGCCTACGATGGCAAGAGCGCGACTGACGAGCATGTCGAAATCGACGAGCTGCTCGAGGCCATCATGGAGCGCACGTCTATTCCGCATGTGCGCATTTCCTCGGTCGAGCCCATGGATATCTCTGAGCGCCTGCTTAAGGTTATGGCGCGCTATCCGCAGCGTATCGCCCCGTTTTTACATCTGCCCGTGCAGTCCGGCTGCACGGCGACCCTGCTTCGCATGGGCCGTCCCTATAGCGCCGAGGCCTTTGAGGACACGGTGCGCATGATTCGCGCCAACTTGCCCCAGGTGTCTCTTTCGTGCGATGTCATCGTCGGTTTTCCTGGTGAGACGGACGAGGAATTCGAGGAGTCGCTGGCGCTGTGCCGCCGTGTGGGTTTCTCGCGTATGCACGTGTTCCGCTATAGCAAACGTCCCGGTACCCTTGCTGCCGACATGCCCGACCAAGTGCCGCCCGAGGTTATGGCCGAGCGCAGCCGCCGTATGCGGGCCGCCGCGCAGGAGCTCGCCATTGCCGACGCTCGTCGTCGCGTGGGCACCGTCGAGCGTGCCGTGCTTGAGTATGGCGACAACCTGACGCTCGGTTCGTTCCATCATGCCCGTCTTGACGATACCCGTGGACTCACAGCCCCGTGCCTGCTCGATGTTGCTATCATCGGAGTCGATGATTCTGGCTTGGTCCATGCACGCAGGGAGGTTCATGGAAGCCTCGAAGATTAGACTTACCGTTCCCGAGGGTATTGACCCCTCGCGTGTTTTGGGCGCCGGCGATGGCGTCCTTCGTGCGCTCGAGAGCTTGGTTCGCGCCCACGTGGTCGCCCGTGGCGACAGCATCGCCGTGAGCGGTGACCCGGACGAGGTCGAGCTCGTGGCGCGCTTTTTCGAGCATACTTTTCGTGAGGCGGCCGCCGGACGCACGCTGTCTGCCGACGATGTCTCTCGCTGCCTGGCCGTATTGCGCGACGGTGAGCACGAGGCTACATCTCTTCGCGATGATGTGCTGCTTTCGTATCGCGGCCGTGTCATTCGCCCCAAGACGCTCGGTCAAAAGCGCTATGTGGATGCCATCCGCTCGCATACCATCACGTTTGGCCTGGGTCCTGCCGGTACCGGTAAGACCTATCTGGCCATGGCGCTCGCCGTTGCCGCGCTCAAGCGTCACGAGATGGGCCGTCTGATCTTGACGCGTCCGGTTGTCGAGGCGGGGGAGAACCTGGGCTTTTTGCCCGGTACCCTCGAGGAAAAGATCGATCCTTACATGCGTCCGCTCTACGACGCCCTTTTTGACATGATGGATCGCGAGCGCACCGATGAGCTTATGGAGCGTGGCGTGATCGAGATCGCCCCGCTTGCCTACATGCGCGGCCGCACGCTGAGCGATGCCTTTGTGGTGCTCGACGAGGCGCAAAATACCACGCCCGAGCAGATGAAGATGTTCCTGACGCGCCTGGGTTTTAACTCCAAGTTTGTGATTACCGGCGACCTGAGTCAGCGCGACCTGGTGGGCCGTCGTGGCGGTCTTGCCGACGTTGAGCAGATTTTGGGCCGTGTCGACGATGTCGCATTTTCTCACCTCGAGCGTGCCGACGTGGTACGCCATGCCTTGGTGGGGCGTATCGTCGAGGCATACGATGCTTATGATGATGTACGCGAGAAGCGCGTGCGCGACCGAAAGGAGTCCCGTTGAGTGTATTGATCAGCAACGATGCCGAGCTCGATACGCTGCTCGACGCGCGGGAGGTAGAGCACATCTGCGAGGTTGTGCTTGCCGCCGAGGGCGTTGAGCGTGAAGTCGAGATTTCCCTTTCGTATGTCGACGAGGACGAGATGCACGAGCTCAACCACGAGTGGCGCGGTATCGACCGCACCACCGATGTCCTCTCGTTTGAATGCGACTCGGCCTTTGACGAGGATATTCCCGCCGACGAGACGCTCGAGCTCGGCGATATCATCTTGGCCCCGCAGGTCATTGCCCGTCAGGCCTCCGGCTTTGGCAATAGCCCTGCCGACGAGTGTCGCCTGATGCTCGTTCATGGCATGCTGCACTTGCTGGGGTATGACCATATCGAGGATGACGAGGCCGAGGTCATGGAGGCCCGCGAGGACGCCATCCTGCGCGATCTGGCGCTCGAGCGCGGCGAGGACCCCAAGCTGGTCCACGTCGGCCCCATCACCAACCACGCCCACGACTAGGAGCCGTTTATGATTCCCGGATCGAACAAGGACCATCCGTCCTTCTTAAAGTCGTTCTCCTATGCCATGGAGGGCTTCGTCACCGCCGTCAAGACCGAGCGCAACATCAAGGTTATGCTCGCGGCAGGCGTGTGCACCGTCATTGCCGGCTGCATCGTGGGGCTCGATATTGCCGAATGGGCCACGGTTATCATCTGCTGTGGCCTGGTGATTCACGGCGAGCTGTGCAACACCGCCATGGAGGCGATCGTCGACCTGGCGACCCAGGAGCTCCATCCTCTGGCAAAGCGTGCGAAAGATATCGCCGCCGCCTCCGTATACGTACTTTCCATCACCGCCGCGATTGTGGGATTGCTGGTATTTGCCCACGCACTCGACTTTATTTAGAAAGGGATTTCCATGTCCGACACTATGCAGTCTGCCGATGAAGTTTTGGATGACGAGGTCCTGGACGAGGCTGAAGGTGCCGATTCGTTTGACGAGGCCGAGGAGTTCGACCCGTTTGAGGGCATGAGCGATGAGGAGCTCGACGCCCTGTGCGACGAGGACGACAACCTCGCGGGCTTTGGCGACGTGGAGCCCGGTTTCCGCAGCGGCTTCGTGGCCCTTGTCGGCCGCCCCAACGCCGGCAAGTCCACGCTGCTCAACGCCTGCTATGGCAAAAAGGTCGCCATCACCTCGCCGGTGGCCCAGACGACCCGCCGTCGCATGCGCGCCGTCGTCAATCGTCCTGGCTACCAGCTGGTTTTTGTCGATACCCCGGGTATCCATAAGCCTAAGGACGGTCTGGGGTCCGAGCTCAACAAGAGCGCGCTGTTCGAGCTGAACGATGTCGATGTCGTCGCGTTTTTGATTGATGCCACCAAGCCGATCGGCAGGGGAGACGCCTGGGTTGCCGAGCGCGTCAAGAATGCCCGTTCCAAGAAGGTTCTGGTGCTCACCAAGGCCGATGAAGCCGACCCTGCACAGGTTATGGAGCAGCTTAAGGCCGCCCACGAGCTCATGGAATATGACGATGAGATCGTGACGTCGTCGGTCAAGAACTTCAACGTCGATGCCTTCATCGAGACCGTTGCGCACTTTTTGCCCGAGGGTCCGCGTTGGTTCCCCGAGGACATGGGTACCGACGCTTCCGATGAGACGCTCGTTGCCGAGTTTGTGCGCGAGAAGGTCTTGCGCCGCACCCGTGATGAGATTCCGCACTCCGTTGGCGTGATCTGCGATGCGCTCGAGCAGACCAAGAAGGTGCTGCGCGTGCACGCCACCATTTATGTCGAGCGCGAGGGCCAAAAGGGCATCATCATCGGCAAGGGCGGCGAGATGATCAAGCATATCGGTATCGACGCCCGTCGCGATCTTGAGCGCATCTTTGGCACGCAGGTCTTTTTGGAGCTGGACGTGAAGGTCAAGGCCGGCTGGCGTGACGACGAGGCCCAGATTCGCCGCTTTGGCTACAACGCTGAGGACTAAGGACGCGCGGCGCGCATGGCAGGCTCCCGGACATATCGCACCAAGGTGCTCGTCCTCGACAAGACGAAGCTCAAAGAGACCGACCTGATCCTGACGATGCTTGACGAGCGGGGACGGCAGGTTCGTGCAGTGGCAAAGGGCGCCCGCAAACCCGGCGGACGCCTGGCTGCGCGCTGCGAGCTGTTCTGTACGGTCGATATGCTGCTCGCACATGGACGGTCACTCGACGTGGTTTCTCAGGCCGAGCTTATGGAGGCGCCGCTCGGCGCTGCGCCCGATTACGAGACGACCTGCGCCGCAAGCGCGATCGCCGAGGTCGCGCGCGTGTGCTCGTTCGAGGACGCCGAGGACCCGTTTACCTTTGCCATAACGCAGCGAGCGCTTGCGCTGGTGGGCAGCGGGCTTGACACGGCACATATGGACCTACTTGTGGCGGCATATGTCTTTAAGCTGCTATCGCACGTTGGCTATCGTCCCGATTTTTCGGCCTGCGTGCTGTGCGGAGACCCCATGCTGTCGTATTTTTCGCCCCAGGCGGGCGGTCTCATGTGCGGGTCGTGCGCGTCGAGCGTTCCGGGTGCCGAGCTGGTGTCGGCCGGTGAGGTCGCGTGGCTGCGCGCCCTCATGTCCATGACCTTCGATGCGCTCATGGCCGAGAAAATTGACCCGCATACGGCGGCGTTCTTGCTCGGGCTTTCGCATGTGTGGGCGGCGACGCACACCGACCAGCGCCTCCGTGCGATGGAATTCATGTTGGGTCGGTGATGATGCGCAGGCGCGGGCTGCTTGTGGTAACATAACGACCTGTTGGTACCTCGACCTTGGTTGCTCGCTCCACCGGCGGCTTCCCAGTCCGAGGCGAATCGAGTCGCCCGTGGGCGACGTAAAACGAAAGGTGAAACAATGACTGTTTCCAAAGAGCGCAAGGCGGAGCTGACTGCCCAGTTCGGTAACACCCCGGTCGACACCGGCAACCCCAAGGTTCAGGTCGCCATTCTGTCCGAGCGCATCAAGGAGCTGACCGAGCACATGAAGTCCCACCAGAAGGACTTCCACACCCGTCGTGGCCTGCTCATGCTCGTCGGCCGTCGTCGTCGTCTTCTCTCCTACATCAAGAAGAACGACATCGTCGAGTACCGTGAGCTCATCAAGGCTCTGGGCATCCGCGACAACATCCAGTAGGATTTGTACATGCTAAGAGCGTCCTGCGCAGCGGGGCGCTCTTTTTGTGTAAGGGCGTGAACAATCACGCTCTGAAGCGTGGCGGGGGCAGGGGGCCCGCGTCACATGAGAAGCCCGCAGGCAAGGGGCCTGTGGGGTAAAGGAGAACAATGACACTCGTATCCAAGACCTTTGAGCTGTACGGCAAGACCTACACCTTTGAGTCCGGCGAGCTTGCCAAGCAGGCTACCGGCGCGTGTCTGGTCAAGCAGGGCGACACCACGATGCTCGACACCGTGGTCGTCTCCAAGGAGCGCAAGAACTACGACTTCTTCCCGCTGACCGTCGACTTCAACGAGAAGATGTACGCAGCTGGCCGCATCCCGGGTGGCTACCTCAAGCGTGAGGGCCGTCCCAGCGAGAAGGCCACGCTCACGGCCCGCATGATCGATCGCCCGATTCGCCCGAGCTTCCCGGATGGCTTCCGCAACGAGGTGCACATCGTCGCCACCTCGCTCGTCGCCGACCAGGTCAACCCCTTCGATGTCATCAACGTCATGGGTGCATCCCTGGCCATGACGCTCGGCGGCGTGCCCTTCGAGGGCCCGCTTGCCTGCGTGCGCATCGGCCGCAACGTGGAGACCGGCGAGTTTATCGTCAACCCCACCTATGAGGAGCGCGAGAACTCCGATCTGGACTTGGAGCTGGGCGGATCCGCCGACTTCATCTCGATGGTCGAGGCCGGCGCCGAGGAGATCTCCGAGGACGACATGCTCGCCGCCATGAAGTTTGGCCAGGAGGCCCTTGCCGCTTTCTGCCAGGCTCAGGACGAGTTTGTCGCCGAGTGGGAGCAGGTCAACGGCCCCATCGTCAAGAAGGAGTACCCGCTCGACCAGCCCGTCGAGGAGGTCCAGGAGCGCATCTTCGCCCACTACGACGAGATGGCAGCCGCCCTTCGTGACGCCGACAAACTCTCTCGTATCGGTAAGGTCGAGGCTCTGAAGGAGTCCATCCGCGCCGAGTTCACCGAGGAGGAGCAGGCCGCTTGGGAGCGCGAGATCCCCGTGGCGCTCAAGAAGCTCGAGAAGAAGGCCATGCGCACCATGGTCGTCGAGACCGGCGAGCGCGTCGACGGCCGTGCCGCCGATGAGATCCGCCCCATCATGGTGAAGGACAACTACCTGCCGCTCGTTCACGGCTCCGGCCTGTTCCAGCGTGGCCAGACCCAGGTGCTTTCCGTCCTGTCGCTCGGCATGCTCAACGAGGGCCAGCGTCTGGATACCATCGAGCCCACCGAGGGCAAGCGCTACATGCACCACTATAACTTCCCGCCGTTCTGCACCGGCGAGACCGGCCGCATGGGCAGCCCCAAGCGCCGCGAGATCGGCCACGGCAACCTTGCCGAGCGCGCCCTGCTTCCGGTGCTCCCCGACGAGAACGAGTTCCCCTACGCCATCCGCGTCGTCTCCGAGGTCATGGAGTCCAACGGCTCCTCTTCGATGGCTTCGACCTGCGGCTCCACGCTCGCCCTTATGGACGGCGGCGTGCCCATTAAGCGCCCGGTCTCCGGTATCGCCATGGGCCTGATCCAGGAGGAGGGCAAGACCGTGGTCCTGTCCGACATCCAGGGTCTCGAGGACTTCCTGGGCGACATGGACTTTAAGGTCACCGGCACCACCGAGGGCATCACCGCCCTGCAGATGGACAACAAGGCCACCGGCCTTACCTTCGACATCCTGGCCCGCGCCCTGCAGCAGGCCAAGGAGGGCCGCGCCTTCATCCTGCAGAAGATGCTCGATGTGATCCCCGAGCCGCGCCACACCACGCGCAGCACCGCTCCGCGCATCGTCTCCATCCAGGTCCCGACCGACAAGATCCGCGACGTCATCGGTTCCGGCGGTAAGGTCATCCGCGGTATCCAGGACGAGACCGGCGCCTCGGTCGACATCCAGGAGGACGGCACCGTCTTTGTCGGCGGCACCGGCGAGTCCGTCGACCAGGCCGTCGAGCGTATCAAGCTCATCATCAAGGTTCCCGAGCCGGGCGAGGAGTACACCGGTCGTGTGGTCTCCATCCAGCCCTTCGGCGCGTTCGTCAACCTGCTGCCCGGTAAGGACGGCCTGCTGCACATCTCCCGCGTCGCCAAGGGCCGCGTGGAGAAGGTCGAGGACGTCCTCAACGTGGGCGACGAGGTCAAGGTCGTCGTCATCGAAGTCGATGACCGCGGCAAGATTTCGCTCGATCGTCTGGATAAGCCCGAGGCCCCGGCTCGCGCCGAGGGTGCCTCCGAGGGCGACGGCGAGCACTTCCAGCGCCGTGAGCGTCCGCGTCGCGAGCGCTCCGAGCGCAGCGACCGTCCGCGCCGTCCCGGCGACAACGGAGGCCGCAAGCCCCGCCGTCACCACGACGCCGAGTAATAGCTACACATAAGCAGCTCAACAAGGGCGACTCCGTACAGGGGTCGCCCTTTTGCTTGCGCCCGGGAGGGCCGCATATGAAGTTTCCTGCTCTACAGTCCTGCGCAAGACGGAAAGCACATTAAGTGCTTTCCTTTGCGTGCGGAACTCGCGATAAACTTCATATGAGTCCCTCCCGGGCGCAAGCAAAAGGGCTGGTTAACGCTGTTGGTAGCTTGCTGGTCTTCTGTTCTTAGTTGATATACTTTTTCGCATCTAACGCTTAGCCTAGGGGGTTGGCATGACAAATAAGGTTGAATGGGACCGCATGATTGCCGGGGAGCTCTATAGCCCCTATCGGGTTAACGACCATTCGTTTAGTAGGGTGCATGCGGCTCAGAAGTTGTTTAATGAGTCGGAGTATTGGGCTGATTCGAGCGCCTTTGAGGAACTAAAGAAGTGTTTTCGCGTTGCTCCGGACGATATGGTCTTAACGGCTCCCGTTTATTTTGATCACGGCGACAGGGTTTCGTTTGGTAACCATTTCTATGCGAATACCGGTTTGACGATTCTGGACGAAAATTACGTGACCTTTGGCGACAACGTCTTTCTAGGACCCTATGTGAGTATATTTACTGCTGGGCATCCAATTGACGCCGATGTGCGCAATCTAGACCTCGAGTATGCTAAGCCTGTCGTAATCGGCAACAACGTCTGGATGGGCGGCGGGGTGATTATCAATCCGGGCGTATCAATCGGAGACGATGTTGTCATAGCCTCAGGTTCAGTTGTTGTTAAAGACGTTCCAAGCCACGTCATCATCGGCGGCAATCCAGCTCATATCATTCGAGAGATTACCGACAACGATCGCAAGCTCTGGCAAGGCCAGCTGAATGCCTACAACGAGGCAATTGGATCATAGCCTCGGCATTCCCGCAGATAAAACCTACTAAAACAAACCTGTCCCTTTTTGGAAGGTTTCCCGTGGGGCGGGCACTGATGAAGTTTATCGCGATTTCCGCACGAACAGGAGGCCACTTAATGTGGCCTCCGTCGTGAGCAGGACTGTAGAGCAGGAAACTTAGCCCGTGCCGGGGCCGCTGAGCCCTGACCGGCGGGATACACAGGTTCAGATGGGGCTTTGATGCATGGGTGGTCTGTTGTTGTGCAAATGGGTATAATACTGTGGTTATTGCATCGACTCTGCGATGCATTGTTGTACGTTCCCGGCGGTCGGTTTGCCAGAAGCGCCCCGCCGGTTGTTCCAGACCCGTTTCGAAGAAAGGAAACAACACTCACCTATGGCAGCTAAAAAATCATCTCCCTTGAAGATCATCCCGCTCGGCGGCCTTGACGGCATCGGCAAGAACATGACGGTCTTCGAGTGCGGCGACGACATGGTGCTCGTCGACGCCGGTCTCATGTTCCCGGATGACTCCCAGCCCGGTATCGACCTGGTGCTTCCCGACTACACCTATGTTTTGGAGAACGAGGAGAAGCTCCGCGGTATCGTCGTCACCCACGGCCACGAGGACCACACCGGTTCGCTTCCGTATCTGCTGCAGGACCTCAACAATAAGGTGCCCATCTTCTCTAGCAAGTTGACGCTTGGCTTTATCGAGGGCAAGCTTTCCGAGTTCCGTATCCGTGCACCCAAGTTCCGCGAGGTCAAGGGCGGCAGCCATGTCAACCTCGGCGGCATCTCGCTCGACTTCTTCTCGATGACGCACTCCATCCCCGGCGCTCTGGGCGTGTTTATCCGCACCAACCAGGGCACCGTTATGCACACCGGCGACTTTAAGCTCGACCAGACGCCCATCGATGGCGTCACGCCCGACTATGCCGCTATCAGCCGCTTTGCCAAGCAGGGTATCGACCTGCTGCTTTCCGACTCCACCAATGCCACGGTTCCCGGCTTTACCAAGTCCGAGGCCGAGGTTGGTCCCAACTTGCTGCACGCCATCAAGAACGCGCCGGGTCGTGTGTTCGTCGCGTCGTTCTCGAGCCACATCCATCGTTTGCAGCAGATCTGCGATGCCGCCCGCAAGTGCGGCCGTAAGGTCGTTGTGACCGGTCGCTCCATGCTCACTAACACCCGCGTGGCGCGTGAGCTGGGCTACCTCAACATCGACGATGCCGATATCATCGATGCCTTCGATATCGATAACCTGCCCGACGACAAGATCGTCGTCATGTGCACCGGTTCGCAAGGCGAGCCGCTGTCGGCCCTGTCCCGCATGGCCAACGGAGAGCACAAGACGCTCTCCATCCACGAGGGCGATACCGTTATCCTCTCGGCAACTCCTGTTCCCGGCAATGAGAAAGCCGTCCAGCAGGTCGTTAACAGCCTCGCCAAGCTCGGCTGCGACGTGTGGGACAAGAACCGCGCCCTCGTCCACGTCTCGGGTCACGGCAGCCAGGAGGAGCTCAAGCTCCTGATGGCCATGGCCAAGCCCACGTACTTTATGCCGGTTCACGGTGAGGCCGTGCATCTGCGCGCCCATGCCCAGCTGGCCCGCAAGATGGGCATCAAGGACGATCATATCTTTATCCTCGATAACGGCGACACGCTCGAGATGCGCGGTGGTATCGTCAAGCGCGGTACACCCGTCGAGTCCGGCGTCGTTTACGTCGACGGCCTGCGTATCGGCGATACCGACCCCATCGTCCTGCGCGATCGCCAGAAGCTCGCCAACGACGGTATGGTCACGGCCGTTGCCATCGTCTCGCTCAAGCACAAGAAGATCGAGGCCATCGAGTTCTCGGGCCGCGGTGTCTCGTTTGCTATCGACGACCAGTTCTCCGAGGATGCCTCCGCGTCCATCATGAAGACGATCGAGAAGGGCAAGTTTAGCTTTACGAGCAGCGGCTCCGATGCCATTCGCAAGGCCGTGCGCGATTCGCTCTCCAACTTTATTTGGAGCCGTACGCGCACCCGTCCGATGATCATCCCGGTCGTCATGGAGGTTTAGTTTGGCGCGCGGATCTGCACAAAACGCCAAAGGCAATAAGGCCAATAACCAACCGGCATCTGCTAAGGGTGCCGGTTCCCATCTGCGTGCCAATAAGGGCCACGAGGCGGACTTTGACGATTTTGAGCCCCTGGTCGAGCCCTCGGCCAACCGCGATATTGCCGGCGTGGTCATCGCCGTTTTGGCGATTGCGTCCTTCATTGCCGTGATTTCGCCGGCGACTGCGCCCGTTACGGCTGTGGTTGCCGGTTTCTACCACCTGGGCTTTGGTCTGGGCGCCTACGTGCTGCCGATCGTCATTTTGCTGTTTGCCGCCACGCTCTTTTTAGGCGAGGACTCGCCGCTCAACATTCGCTCGGTCGCGGGCGGAGCCGTGGTCTTTATCGCCGTCGTCTCCATTCTTTCGCTGATGGTGCCGGGTACGAGCGACTCGTGTGACCTTATGTTCACGCCGCAAAATCTGTCCGCCTCGGGTGGCTACATCGGTGCGTTTATTGCGAGCGCGCTGCAGAATGCCCTGGGTAAGCCTATCGCGCTGGTGGTCCTGTTGGGTCTTGTCGTCGTGGGCCTGGTCATCATCGGCTTTTCTGTGGGTGGCGTGCTGCGCTCTGCTCGCGACCGTGCGGCCGATTTTGCCGAGCGCCGTCGTGCCGATGTCAACGCCAGCCCGTGGGGTGACGACGAAGCCCTGTCGGTGCCCGGCGTTGCTCGTCCGCACCTGAGCATTCTTCGTCAAAAGGGCTCCGATGCGGCCGTGACCACGGTCATGGGCAATGATGTGGACCCGGTTTTGGACGATGACGACGAGGACGAGGATCCGTTTGTCGACGTGGCCGATGCCGTGGAGGCTGAGCGCGCTAAGACGACGCTGCTGCCGCGCCGTCATGCCAAGAAGAGCAAGGCCACACCCAAGTTGAATACAAGTGAGCCCGATCCGTCTTGGTCCGATAGCGAGATTGAGCTCACCGAGGGCGATGACGAGGACGACGAGGCTCCGATTGAGACCGCAAAGACAACTTTGCTGCCGCGTCGCCATGCAAAGCGCGACCAGGTAACCGGCCAGCTTTCGATGGAAGACGACCCCGATAAGATCGACGAGTCCGAACCGCCGTTTGCCGTGAATCCTGTCTCGGCAGCACCTCAGATTCCCGACTTCTTGAAGCATCCCAAGGTTGCCGATGCGCCTGCCTCGAGTGCTGCCGAATCGGCTGCGGCTAGCGATGGGGGAGCGGACGGCGACGCCGCGGATTACGAGGGCGAAGAAGAGGACGGCCTCAAGCTTCCGCCGCTCGAAATCCTGCATGCCAACCCGCAGTCGGCGTCCTCCGCGTCTTCTGACAAGGAGCTGGAACAGACTGCCGAGTCGCTGCAGTCAACCCTGCTTGAGTTTGGCCGCAGTGCCCGCGTGGTCGGCTGGATCGCCGGCCCCACGGTGACGACCTTTAAACTGCAGCCTGGTGAGGGCGAGCGCGTGAGCAAGATTTCGAGCCTCGAGGACGACATCGCGCTTTCGCTCGCTGCCCAGTCGGTGCGCATCTTTGCCCCGATCCCTGGTACCTCGCTTGTGGGTATCGAGATCCCCAATCGCAAGCGCCAGAACGTCAACCTGGGCGACGTACTTCCCTATGTGAAGGGCGGTCCGCTCGAGCTGGCCATCGGTCGCGATGCCGAGGGTACGCCGGTCGTCGCCGACCTTGCCAAGATGCCCCACCTGCTGATCGCCGGCACGACCGGTTCTGGTAAGTCGGTGATGATCAACTCCATCATCACGACCCTGCTCATGCGCGCGCTTCCCGAGGACGTTCTCCTGATTATGGTCGACCCCAAGCGCGTCGAGCTTGCGGGCTATAACGGTCTGCCGCATCTCTATGTGCCCGTGGTGACCGAGCCCAAGCAGGCCGCGAGCGCTCTGCAATGGGCCGTGTCCGAGATGGAGCGTCGCCTGAAGGTCTTCGAGCGCCTTAACGTGCGTAAGATCTCGACCTACAACGAAAAGCAGGCCGCCGGCGAGTTTGAGCATTACGATAACCCGCCGCTAAAGATGCCCTATCTTGTCATTATCATCGACGAGCTCTCGGACCTGATGATGGTCGCCGGTAAGGATGTCGAGGCCTCGATCGTGCGTATTGCACAGCTGGGCCGTGCCGCCGGTATCCACCTTATCGTGGCCACGCAGCGCCCCAGCTCCAACGTGGTGACGGGCCTCATTAAGGCCAACATCACCAACCGCATCGCCTTTAACGTCGCCACGGGCATCGACTCACGCGTCATCATCGACCAGATGGGTGCCGAAAAGCTCACCGGTTTGGGCGACATGCTGTTCTCCAAGGTCGACTGGGGCAAGCCTCGCCGTATCCAGGGCTGCTTTGTCTCGGATGACGAAATCAACAAGATTGTCGAGTTCGTCAAGTCGCAGAGCGAGCCCGACTACCACGAGGAGATCCTGTCTGCCGTGGCGCCCGCTTCCATGTCCATGGCGGGTGGCGGCGGCATTGTCCGCACCGGAGTCGCCGAGCCGCAAGACGATGATCCTCTCATTTGGGAAGCCGCCCATATTGTGGTGGAATCGCAGCTTGGCTCCACATCTGGCCTGCAACGTCGTCTGAAGGTTGGCTATGCGCGCGCCGGGCGTATTATGGACATGCTGGAAGAAAAGGGTGTCGTCGGTCCGCCCGACGGTTCCAAGCCGCGCGAGGTCCTGCTGGACGAGGAGGGGCTTGCCGCGCTGGAATCTGTCGACGCCGAGATGGCACGTGAAGATCGTGAGTTTGGAGGATTCTGATGGCTGCACGCTTTGGTGACATGCTGCTCGAGCAGCGTCGCCGAATGGGCCTTTCCATTCAGCAAGTCGCCAACACCATCAAAATCAGGCCGCAGATCATCGAGTTTTTCGAGACCGGTAACTTTGCTTCGATGCCGCCGCGCGGCTATGCGCAGGGCATGATTTCGAGCTATGCTCGCTTTTTGGGCCTCAATCCGCGCGAGGTCGTCAATGCCTACTTTGACGATCTGATGGCATATGAGCGCGAGACGTCGCAGCAGGGCGGTCGTTTTCAGGACGCCGCTGGCTACGTCAATTCGCGTTCCTCGGTCGATAACGGGCGCTTCCTGATGGTTCAGGGCGGTCGTTCGACGCGTTATGGACAGCGTCCTCAGCAGGCCGGTTATATTACCGAGACGGGTTCGGGCGAGGAGATTCGTTCGCAGCGTGACCGGTTCCGCAGTACGCCGCTGCCCGAGGACCGTGCACTTCCCGCTGCCCGCGGCGTGGCTCGTGACCCTCGTGCCGGCTACGGCGACGGCGGCTATTCCGATCGCGGTTACCGTGGGGTCTCTACGGGACGCTCTCGCGGTGGCTATGCGGATGCCGATACCACGCAGGTGACGCCGCGTCTTCGCTCTCAATCACAGCCGTATGGCCAGCGCTCTTCGGCTCCGCGTTCGGGCCAGCGTGGCTATCAAGGCCGCGGTGAACTTGCGCCCCGCTCGGGTCAGCGCAGCCTTCAGGGCCAGGGTGGCTATCGCGGCCGTTCCGATAGCAATCGTGGTCGTATGCCTCAGGGAGGCGGCCGCAGCAGTTCCAATCGTGGACGCGGCGGATCACGTACTCCTCAAAACAACGGGCTCGATCCGCGTATCGTCTACGCCGGCATCGGTGCCGTTGCGCTGTTGTTGATTGTGCTCATCGTGGTGCTTCTGCGCGGCTGCGCATCTTCGGCGCCCGAGACCACGCCCGAGACGCCCACTGCTACCAAGACGACGACCAAGAAGTCTTCTAAGAAGACCGAAACGGTCGACGAGGACGAAGACACCGATGAGGCGACGGATGAGTCGACTGACTCGGACGCTACCAAGACGACGGCCAAGAAGGAAGAGAACGAGGTCACGAAGGTCAAAGTCTCCGTTGCCAAGGGAAAGACCGCGTGGATTGAGGTCAAGGTCGACGGCAAGTCGGTCTATGGCGCCCAAGCGACTGGCCCCTTTGAGCAGGAGTACTCGCCCGAGTCCTCGATCGAGATCACCACGTCCAAGCCTTCCGATGTCACCGTTACCAAGAACGGTGAAAAGGTTCGTTACGATACCAAGACCTCGGGCGTGGCGCGTGTGACGATCACCGTTCCCAAGAAGGAGACGACTGATTCCGAGAATGGTGAAAGTTCTGATGGTACCGATACCACCGATGGTGCCGATACCACCGACGTTACCGATGCCCAGTCCACGGATGGCGCCGATACCGCAACTGACGGTCAGACACCCACCGATTCTACCGACTATTCGTACGATAGCTACTAAGCCGCTCGTACGCGAAAGGAAACATCATGGCTAAAGATTCCAGCTTCGACGTCGTGTCCGAGGTCAACATGCAAGAGGTCGACAACGCCTTCCAGCAGACCACGCGCGAGATTTCCCAGCGCTATGACCTTAAGGATTCCGGCGCCACGATCGAGCTTTCGAAGGGCGACAAGCTCTTTACGATCAGCGCCCCGGCTGACTTTGTCTCTAAGCAGATTATCGACGTGCTGAGTTCCAAGCTCATCAAGCGCGGCATTGACCTCAAGGCTGTCTCGTGGGATGCTCCTCAGGCGGCATCGGGCGGCACCGTGCGCGTGCTCGGCCATATTGTCGAGGGTATCGACCAGGCGACCGCCAAGAAGATCAACAAGGACATCAAGGACCAAAAGCTCAAGGTCAAGGTGACCATCGAGGCCGACAAGCTGCGTGTTTCCTCTGCTTCGAAGGATGCGTTGCAGACCGTAATCCAGTTCCTGCGCGACCAGGACTACGGCCAGCCGCTACAGTTCACCAACTACCGCTAATATCATTCGAAAGGACCGCTCTCCAACATGGATACACCGTTGGGCTCCGTGCTCTACATCACCCTCGGGTGCGCTAAGAACGAGGTCGACACCGACCGCATGCGTTCTCTTTTGACCGCTGCGGGCTACGAGGAGGCATTCGACCCGCAGGATGCCGATATCGCCATCGTCAATACATGCTCGTTCCTCGCCTCCGCAACGTCCGAGAGCATCGAGACCACGCTCGAGCTCGCCAACGAGGTTCAGGACGGCGTTCGTTCTTGCCCCATCGTTATGTGCGGCTGTGTGCCGTCGCGCTATGGCGACGACCTGCCTGACGAGCTGCCCGAGGTCGCTGCCTTTGTGAAGGCCGACGAGGAGGACGGCATCGTGGCGGTCATCGATGGCGTGCTGGGTGTCGAGCGTGAGATCGCGGCCTATATCCCTCAGGTCAAGCGTACCGTCGAGGGCGCCGTTGCTTACGTCAAGATTTCCGATGGCTGCAACCGCTTCTGCAGCTTCTGCATGATCCCCTATATTCGCGGTCGCTATCATTCGCGCAATGCCGAGAGCATTATCTCCGAGGTACGCGATCTGGTTGCCGGCGGTGTGCGCGAGATCGTGCTGATCGGCCAGGACACGGGTATTTGGGGCACCGACTTTACTGACGAGGATGTCGCCGAGGGCTCGCCGCGCAATCTGGCGCAGCTGCTGCGTGCCGTCGCCGAGGCCGTGCGCCCGCACAACGTCTGGGTCCGCGTGCTCTATCTGCAGCCCGAGGGCATGACTGACGAACTCATCGAGACGATTCGCGATACGCCCGAGGTGCTGCCCTATATCGATATCCCCGTGCAGCACTGCGACGCGCGCATTCTCAAGGCCATGCGCCGTTCTGGTTCGCGCCAGGAGCTCGAGGACCTGTTCCGCGATCTGCGTGAGCGTATCCCCGGCATCGTGATCCGTTCCACGGCCATGGTCGGCTTCCCGACCGAGACCGACGACGAGTTCCGCGATTTTATCGACTTTATGGACACCGTCGGCTTTGACTACACGAGCGTCTTTGCCTACTCGCAGGAGGAGGGCAGCCTGGCCGCTAAGATGGAGGGTCAGGTCGACGAAGAGGTCAAGCTCGAGCGCGCCCAGGAGGCCATGGACCTGGCCGAGTCGCTCGGTTTTGCCGCCACTGCCGCACATGTGGGCGAGCGCGCCCAGGTGATCGTCGACGGTATCGAAGAGACCGAGGATGGCGCCGAGCTGATCGGCCATGCCTGGTTCCAGGCGCCCGATTCCGATGGCGCGGTGCATCTGGACGCCAGCGAGGCGTCCGTGGGCGATATTCTGACCGTCGAGTTTACCGATAGCTTCTGCTATGAGCTTATCGGTCATGTTGTGGAGTAGGAGAGCGTCGTGGCTAACGAGAGCAATAAGGAACTGACGAGTGTCTGGACGCCCGCCAACATCGTGACGTGCGTTCGCATCGTCTTTATCCCGGTGTTCATGATCGTGTCGGCGCTTTCTCACACGAGTGTTGCCGGTACGGATTGGAGCATCTTCGACGGCCCGCTCGCCGCCGCTGCCTTCATTCTGTATGTGATCCTGTCGTGCACCGATAAGGTCGACGGTTATCTGGCGCGTTCGCGCAACGAGATCACCGACTTCGGTAAATTCTTGGACCCCATCGCCGATAAGCTGCTCGTGTTCTCGGCCCTGCTGCTGTTCTTGGATTTTGGCGCGGTGACCGTGTGGTCCGTGTTCATTATCCTGTTCCGCGAGCTGCTGGTGAGCGTCCTTCGCATGGTTGCGAGTGCGGCTGGTGTGGTCGTTGCGGCCGATAAGCTCGGCAAGTACAAGACGGCAACCACGATGGTCTCCATTTGCGGTTACCTGTGCGTTTTTGCTATGGCCGGCTTGCACCTTGGCCCGGTGGCGCTGACGCTCGGCATCTACTCGGTGTCGCGCTTCCTGTACGCCGTTGCCGTTGTCCTGACCGTTATCTCGGGCGCCCAGTACTTCTGGAACTGCCGCAAGATCGTCTTTTCGGTCTAGGTCCTGGTGGGTATGACGGACTCTTTTGAGCAGATTTCCGCACATAACGAGGAGCTGGCGCGTGATATTGTCGAGCGCGCGAGCGCTCGGGGCGTGACGGTTTCGACGGCTGAGTCGCTGACGGCGGGTATGATCGCCTCGACGATTGCCGATATCCCGGGCGCCTCGGCGGTGCTGCGTGGCGGTGCGGTGACCTATTGCGATGAGATTAAGCATCGTGTTCTTGGTGTTGAGCAGGAGACGCTCGACCGCTATACCGCGGTGTCGCATCAGACCGCGCGCGAGATGGCGGTGGGTTCGCTGGAGCTGTACCAGAGCGATATCGCAGTGAGCGCAACGGGTTATGCCGGCCCCGGCGGTGGCACTGAGGACGATCCGGCGGGCACTTTCTATATTGGCTGGGCGCATCGTTCCGCCGATGGGGGCGTGCCGGTTGTGGACTCTGTGCGCTGCCACTATGAGGGCGACCGTTCGTGTGTTCGTGCCCATGCGGTCGCGGAGGCATTGGGGCGCATTGCCCTTGTGCTCAACTCTATGGAATAGACATGTTTTAAGGGGCCTTAGGGCCCCTTAATTGTGGAGATAGGGACCTCTGACAAATTTAGCGTTTGTGCTGGTTGTAGATGTATTTTTGCCTGCCTTGTTCATATTTGGTCCTTTGTGGTCAAGTATTTGGTCAGTGTTTGGTCGGCGTTTGGTTGGGTTTTGGAAAGACCGCCTGCATATGATTGGCCTGAACGGTTGACCACGAACAGCCGTTCGTTTATTATCGATGCAGGTTGTTAAGAGGAGGGCTATTCATGGCCAAGAATTCAGGTCCCGTACGTACCGTTCATGCTCGCACGACGGGTAAAGAGCGCGATGAGATGATCGCCACCACCAAGGCCGAGATCGAGAAGAAATTCGGCCAGGGTTCCATCATGAGGTACGGCGACGGTGGCCCCGAGCTCGAGGTCGAGGCCATTCCCACGGGCGCCCTGGCCCTCGATGCCGCGCTGGGTATCGGCGGCGTGCCGCGCGGCCGTATCGTCGAGATTTACGGTCCTGAGTCCTCCGGTAAGACGACGCTTTCGCTCGAGATCCTGGCCGAGGCCCAGGCAATGGGTGGCGTTGTGGCATTTATCGATGCCGAGCACGCGCTTGATCCCACGTATGCCGCGCGCATTGGCGTGGATATCGACGAGGTACTGATTTCCCAGCCCGATACGGGTGAGCAGGCGCTCGAGATTGTTGACATGCTCGTGCGTTCTGGCGCCATCGATGCTATCGTCGTCGACTCCGTCGCCGCGCTGACCCCGCGTGCCGAGATCGAGGGAGAAATCGGCGACACTACGGTCGGTCTTCAGGCTCGCCTGATGAGCCAGGCGCTCCGCAAGCTCGCCGGCTCGCTGTCCAAGTCCAACACGACGTGCATCTTCATTAACCAGCTGCGTGAGAAGATCGGCGTCATGTTCGGCAACCCCGAGACCACGACGGGCGGCCGCGCCCTTAAGTTCTTCTCTTCGGTGCGTATCGACATTCGCCGCATCGACAGCATTAAGCTTAAGGACGAGGTTATCGGTAACCGCGTGCGCGCCAAGGTCGTTAAGAACAAGGTGGCAGCTCCGTTCCGTTCTGCTGAGTTCGACATCATGTACGGTACGGGCATCTCTAAGGAGGGCTCGATTCTGGACATGGCTGTCGAGTGCGGCATTTGCAAGAAGATGGGCTCCTGGTTTGCCTATGGCGAGGATAAGCTCGGCAACGGTCGCGAGGCCGCCAAGGCGTTCCTGCGCGAACACCCCGATTGTGCCGACGAGATTGAGCATAAGGTCCGCCTTGCCTGTGGACTTGAGTTTGATGACGATGCTCCGTCCGAGGTCGAGCTGACCGATCAGCCTGCGCCTGAGGAGTTTGGCGAGCTTTACGCCATCGATGGTTCCGCCATGCTCGATGATGACGACGAGTAGCGGTTACGCTCATGTCGTATACGGTGACCGAGGCCACGGTCGTCTTTCCCGATAAGAAGGCGGCCTCCTCGTTCTCGAGCGGGTATGCGTCCAAAAAGCCTTGCGCACATATCGATTGTGAGCTTGAGGGCGGTTTTGAGCGGTCCATTTGGATTCCCGTGCGGGTCGCGCGGCTGTATGTCAAAAACCGCCCCGATCTTCCCTGTGATTGGGACAACTTTCGTGAGGCAGTGCAGCTCATCGAGCGTAAATGTGCACTTACCATGGTGACCGAGATGTTATCGCGCCGCGACCATGCGACGGGTGAGGTCCGTGACAAGCTGGCTCGCTACGGCTTTCGCCAACCCGCGATCGATTTCGCCGTCGAGCGCGCCACCGAGTATCGCTTTTTAGACGAGAACCGCTTTTGCTCGTACTTTATCGAGGAACGCAAGCGGCGCGGTTGGGGACAGCGCAAAATCGAGACCGAGCTCAAGCGCCGCCATGTCGTGCTCGATGACATTCCCGGTTATCCCGAGGATTATTTTGCCGTCGAAGACGATTTGGCGCGTGCGTCAGCCTTGCTCGCCAAGCGGCGTGTTCCAGAGACGCGCGGATTCGAAAAACTGGTTCGGTTTTTGATGGGCAAGGGCTTCTCGTATCACATCGCCGCCGATGCCGTTAAGGCACGCCTCGATGCCGAATGCGAGGAATGTGCGGTTTAGGCGTATGCGTTTTGTGGCCCTGCCGTTCACCGCGTTTTAGCCGCCGTGCCGGGGCCATTTATTTGACAGTTGTTGTGGTTCAACGTACGATAAACACTGTCATTTGCTTTGTGATATGTGCTCATCTGTGATGAGTTTGTTTATATGTTTATCTGTATCCGACCCGCATAAGCTGCGCCCATATTACTCAAATGTCGCGAGCCGTTCGTAAGGACGGTTCGCTTTGTTGTGTAACGAATCCATAAAAAGGAGTGAGCATGCCTATCATTGCAGCGCTCGTTGGCATCGTTTTGGGTGCCATCGCCGCCATTGCCTACATGCGCACCGCCAAGCAGGGTAGTCTTCACGAGGCCGACGAAAAGATCCAGTCGGCACACGCACAGGCTGAGTCCCTGATCGGTGATGCAAAGCGTCAGGCCGAGACCCTCAAAAAAGAGGCTCTGCTCGAGGCTAAAGAGGAGATCATCAAGAACAAGCAGGCCGCCGAGGCCGAGGACAAGCAGCGTAAGAGCGAGATTCGTACGCTCGAGAACCGCGTGATGCAGCGCGAGGAATCCCTCGATCGCCGCAACGACGCTCTCGACAAGCGCGAGCATCAGCTGTCCAGTCAGGCCGGTCAGGTCGAGAAGCGCTCCCGTGAGCTCGAGGAGCTCTGCGCAAAGCAGACCTCCGAGCTCGAGCGTATCGCCGACCTTACCCGCGAGGACGCCCACAAGGAACTCCTCGATAAGGTTCGCGGCGAGGTCACCCACGAGGCCGCCACGATCATTCGCGAGTCCGAGCAGCAGGTTCGCGCCGAGTGCCACAAGACCGCCCAGGAGATTCTTTCCCTGGCGATTCAGCGCTGCGCTGCCGACCACACTGCCGAGGTCACCGTTACCTCCGTGCACATTCCCTCTGATGACCTCAAGGGCCGTATCATCGGTCGCGAGGGTCGCAACATCCGCACCTTCGAGCAGGTTTCCGGCGTCAACCTCGTGATCGACGACACGCCCGAGACCGTCGTTCTTTCGAGCTTCGATCCGGTCCGTCGTGAGACCGCCCGTGTTGCTCTGGAGAACCTCATCGCCGACGGCCGCATTCACCCCGCCCGCATCGAGGAGATGTATCACAAGGCTGCCGACCTGGTTCAGCAGCGCGTGCGCGAGGCTGGCGAGCAAGCTGCATTCGATACCGGCATTCACGACCTGCACCCCGAGATCGTCAAGACCCTTGGTGCCCTGCGCTACCGTACCTCGTTTGGTCAGAACGTGCTTCAGCACTCCCTCGAAGTCTCTGACCTGTGCGGCGTGATGGCTTCCGAGCTTGGCCTGGACGTTGTGACCGCCAAGCGCGCCGGCCTGCTGCACGACCTGGGCAAGGCAATCGACCATGACGTCGAGGGGCCGCATGCCGTCATCGGCGCTGAGCTTGCCCGCCGTTATGGCGAGAAGCCCGTTATCGTCCACGCTATCGAGGCTCACCATGCCGATGTCGACCCCAACACGGTGCTCGATGTCCTGGTGCAGGCCGCCGATGCTGTCTCTGCCTCTCGCCCCGGTGCCCGTCGCGAGTCTGCCGAGAACTACATCAAGCGTCTTGAGAAGCTCGAGGAGATCGCCAACTCTCATGACGGCGTCGAGCGTACCTATGCCATGCAGGCCGGTCGCGAGGTCCACGTCATGGTTCAGCCGGACAAGATCTCCGATGCCCAGTCCACGGTTCTGGCTCACGATATCGCCCATCAGATCGAGGAAGAGATGGAGTATCCCGGTCAGGTGCGCGTCGTCGTGATTCGCGAGAGCCGCGCTGTCGATATCGCTAAATAATATGAGCGACGCGAACGAGCTCATCTCATTTATCGCGTCGATGTCGGGGGAGGGCAACCTTCGCGTCGAGGAGAACCTTGGCGAGGGGTATGTCCGCCTCCGCGTTTCGGAGGCCGAGCGGCGCCAGGCAAAGCACGACATTCAGCATGTCGAGGATATCGTCATCGAAATGCTCCGTAATGCTCGCGATGCCGGCGCCGACAAGGTCTATCTCGCCACGACCAAGGAAGATGGCGTCCGCACGCTTGTCTTTCTGGATAACGGCTCGGGTGTTCCGCAGGATATGCAAGAGCGAATCTTCGATGCTCGCGTTACCTCAAAGCTCGAGAGCATGAAGATGGACCGTTGGGGCGTTCACGGTCGTGGCATGGCATTGTTTTCGATCAAGCAGAACACCGACGAGGCCCGCGTGGTCACGTCTGGTGTCGATCTTGGCTCAGCCTTTAAGGTGAGCGTTGCGGCCGACCGCCTCAGCGAGCGTGCCGATCAGTCCAGCTGGCCCCAGGCCGTCAAGGATGAGGACGGACGTTATGTCTGTGCTCGCGGTCCGCATAATATTATTCGCGCTGCCTGTGAGTTTGCGCTCGAGGAGTTGCGTGGTTGCGATGTCTATCTTGGTTCTCCGTCTGAGATTGCCGCGACCCTTTATGCTCAGGCGTCAAGTCGGCTCGATACGTCTCGTCTCCTGTTTATTGATGATGAGAGCGAGCTTCCGGTTGTCGATCGTTTAGGCCTTGCCTCTGATGCCGAGGACTTTATTCGTATCTGCTCGGGTTTGGGTCTTGAGATGTCCGAGCGCACGGCACATCGCATTTTGGCAGGGCAGATTAAGCCCGTTCGCGGTGTGACCGCGCGTTTGCTGCGCGAGCGTGATTCTTCCTCGCATGCGCCGGCTCCTGTCGATCTTGCGAAAGATCGTCGCGGGCTACGTATTGCCAAGGATGACATGGCACAGTTTTCGCGTGCTGTGGAGCGCGACTTTAATGACCTTGCCGCCCGGTACTATCTCAACCTTTGCGGCGACCCAAAGATTCGCGTTTCGCGTGATCGAATCACCGTGACCTTCGATCTTGCCAAAGAGGAATAGTGCCTTTACCGAGTCCACTCGGTACGATAAAGTTATTGCAGTTAAAACGTACTTTTAAACGCAGGAGTTTCTTCATGGATTGCCTGAAGGTATCAAGCAAATCATCGCCCGCGTCCGTTGCCGGCGCCATCGCCGGCATGGTCAAGGATGGTGTACCCGTCAACATCCAGTGTGTCGGCGCCGGTGCGGTCAACCAGGCCATAAAGGCCGTGGCTATTGCGCGCGGTTTTTTGATTCCAACCGGATTTGATATTTCCTGCGCGCCCGTGTTCTCTGACATCCTTATTAACGGGGAGTCGCGCACGGCCATCCGTCTTTCTATTTACGTTCACCAGATCAATCGAGCTGCTATGGATAACGTCGTCATGGATGATGTTAAGCCTGTGGCATAGCTTCTGCTTGCCTCGTTTCGCTCCCCATCGTTAGGACTTATGCACATGGACCAGCGTTCCGTACGCGATATTCTTGCCGGTAAAACCTACTTTATCCGCACCTTTGGCTGTCAGATGAATCAGCACGACTCCGAGCGTGTGAGCGGTCTGCTTGATTCGTATGGCTGCCTCATGGCGCTCGATCCCGAGCATGCCGATATCGTTGTCTTCATGACATGCTGTGTGCGTGAGGCCGCCGACACTCGCCTGTACGGTCAGTGCAATTCCTGCAAAAGCCTGCCGCCTTCGCCTTCGGGCAAGCGTGTGGTTGCCGTGGGCGGCTGCATCGCGCAGCGTGATGGCGAGGGCCTGCTCACCAACGTCGATAACGTCAATGTCATTTTCGGCACGCATTCCATCGCACATGTGGCCGAGCTCATTGCCGAGGCGTTCCTTGACGGCAAGCGTCATATCCGCACCAATGAGCATGAGGATACGGATGCCATGAGCATGCCGTGGCATCGCGAGACCCAGTATCACGCTTGGGTGCCCATCATGACGGGCTGCAATAATTTCTGTACCTATTGCATCGTTCCGTACGTGCGCGGTCGCGAAAAGAGCCGCCCCTTCGAGGAGATTGTCGACGAGGTGACTGGTTTGGTGCGCCAGGGCGTGCGTGAGATTACGCTGCTGGGCCAAAACGTTAACTCATATGGTCGCGATCTGTTTGGTAAGCCGCGTTTTGCCGATCTGCTGCGTGCCGTGGGCGATACGGGTGTGGAGCGCATCTTCTTTACGTCTTCGCATCCCAAGGATCTGCTGCCCGAGACCATCGACGCCATGGCCGAAACGCCTGCCGTTATGCCGCAGCTGCACTTGGCCGTCCAGTCAGGTTCGACGCGGATCCTCAAAGAGATGAATCGCCGTTATACACGCGAGGACTATTTGGGCTTGGTCGATCGCATTCGCAACCGTATGCCCGATATCGCGCTCTCGACCGACATTATCGTTGGCTTCCCGGGCGAGACTGAAGAAGACTTTGAGCAGACGCTTTCACTTGCCGAGACGGTCCGCTATGCCCAGGCCTATACCTTCATCTATTCCAAGCGCGCCGGTACCCCGGCCGCAGAGATTGACGATCCTACGCCGCATGAGGTTATTCTCGAGCGTTTCAGCCGCCTGGTTAAGGTTATCGAGACCACGGCACATGAGTATAACCAGGGTGAGCTTCATACTGTGGTGCCGGCGCTCATTGAGGGCACGAGCAAGAAGAACGATGCGGTCCTGCTGGGCAAGAGTCCCAAGAATCAGACCGTGCATGCGCCTATCCCCGAGGGTTACAGCATCGATCAGCTTGTTGGCAAGATCGTTGATGTTGACGTTGACGTTGCCAAGACCTGGTATTTGTCCGGCTCCGTTGTGGGCGAGCCGCGCTAATGGTTTCTTCCGGGGCAGGTCTTTCCGCCGTTGCGATCGTCGGTCCGACGGCGGTTGGTAAGAGTGATGTTGCCGACCGTTTGGCCGCTCGTCTTTCGTCCGAAGTGCTGTCGTGCGATGCGATGCAAATCTATCGCGGCATGGACATCGGTACCGCAAAGATGGCGCCCAATGAGTGTACGGCGCCGCTGCGTCTCGTCGACATTGTAGAGCCGGGTGTGGCATATTCTGCTGCGCTTTATCAGGCTGACGCTCGCGCGCATGTTGAACGTCTCCTTGGTTCGGGTCGCCTGCCGGTTTTTTGCGGAGGTACGGGGCTGTATCTCAAGGCTGCTCTCGATGAGATGGACTTTCCCTCGGGTGAACTTGAGGACGATCGCCGTGCGGGCTATCAGGAGCTTGCCGAGCGTATTGGCGAGGAAGAACTGCATGCCCTGCTTGCCGAGCGCGACCCAGAATCGGCTGCTGTTATTCATCCCCATAACGTGCGCCGTGTGATTCGTGCGCTCGAGATGCATGATGATGGTATCTCCTATGCACAGCAAAAAAGTCAGTTTAGTGTTCCGCGCGAGCATTATCATGCTCTATGGTTTGGTCTGACGCGTAATCGCGAGGTGCTCTACGAGCGCATTAACCTGCGCGTCGATCTGATGTTTGAACAGGGTCTTGTTGATGAGGTTCGCGGTCTTATGGACCAGGGGCTGGGAGATGCCCTGACGTCGATGCAGGCAATTGGCTATAAAGAGATCATTGATGCTTTCAATGGCGTGATTTCTATGGATGAGGCTCGCGAACTCATCAAGATGCGTTCGCGTCGCTATGCCAAACGTCAGCTTTCGTGGTTTAAGCGCGATGACCGTATCGTGTGGTTTGATATGGACGAGTTTACGATCGATGAGGTCATTGAGGACATCCTGCATCGTATTGAGGCTGCCTAATGGCCCGTTTCCCCCTTGTTCCCACGGCACCCGAGCCCGAGCGTGCCATATTAGTTGGTGTTGAGTGGCGCGACAATGCATGGCCGCTCGATCGTTCGCTTGACGAGCTTGAGCGTCTGGCCCATACGGCTGGCGCCCAGTGCGTGGCGCGTTTGTCACAGCGTCTGGTTAAGCCGTATCCAAAATCGTTTATCGGTTCCGGTAAGGTTGAAGAGCTGTGCGGCCTGGTGCATCGCATGGATGCCGATGTCGTTATCTTTGACGACGACCTGACGCCCTCACAGCAATCCTATTTGGAGAAAGCCGTGGGCGAGCCGGTAAAGATTATCGATCGTACAGCACTGATCTTGGATATCTTTGGTCTGCATGCTCAGACGCGTGAGGGACGCCTACAGGTACAGCTGGCGCAGCTTCAATATCTTTTGCCTCGTCTGCGTGGCATGTGGAGCCATCTTGCCAAGGAGCAGACGCGCGGCGGCATCGGTTCGCGCTTTGGCCAGGGTGAAAGCCAGCTCGAGGTTGACCGTCGCTTGATTCGCAATAAGATTGCCGCGCTTCGTCGTGAGCTCAAGCAGGTTGAGCAGCGTCGCGATGTCCAGTCCAAGAGCCGCATTGAGTCACCGGCGTTTCGCGTCGCGTTAGCCGGTTATACCAATGCCGGTAAATCGACGTTGCTCAATCGCCTGACCGGCTCTACGGTACTTTCGCAGGACAAGCTGTTTGCTACGCTCGACCCGACGACGCGTTCGTATCGCCTGCCCGGCGGTCGCGGCATGACGATTACCGATACCGTTGGCTTTATTCAAAAGCTACCGCATGGTCTTGTTGATGCCTTTAAATCGACGCTGTCCGAGGTGTTGGGTGCCGATCTGATCCTTAAAGTTGTGGATGCCTCTGACGAGGACTACGAGCGCCAGCTCGAGGCAGTCGATCGCGTTCTTGACGAGATCGGTGCCGGCGAGCGTTTGACGCTTACGGTGTTCAATAAAATCGATCTTCTCGATAGCGTTGATCGATTGAGTTTCCGTCGTCGCTATCCCGAGGCCGTGCTGTTCTCGGCCCAGACGGGCGAGGGGCTCGACGATCTCGTCGACCGTATTGCTCGTGAGGCGGCTGCCACCGATGTGTTGCTCTCCGCTGATATCCCGTATCGCGAGGGCGCCCTCATCACGCTGGTGCATGAACAGGGAACCCTTTTGCACGAGGAATATCTTGAGGGCGGCGTTCGTATTGTTGCGAAGCTGCCGGCCCGTATCGCGCCACGGCTCGAGCGTTATCGCACCGAGTAGACGAGCTCCAAAATGCCCAGAATGATGGGCTGATGCAGCAGATAAAAGGGGAGTGCATGACGTCCAAGGCTGGCGAGCGCCGGGATGGGATTGGCGTAGGCCCAGCTTGGGATGGTCTTATCGATTCCCTGCGCTATGTGTGCGGCGAAGTATCCTGCAAGATACATAAAGAAAAACGGGATGATGGGGTAGTAATCACCTGAAACAAACCCAGGGCTCGGAAATCCCAGCCACGCCAGGTAGGGGACAGGATAGATCGTTTTGGGGATACTCCAGGTGAGGGCGAACAACACAAGGCATAGGGACATGCCCCATCTCGCCGATATCTTCTTAAGGACGGGATCGGTCAACGCCACGATGCCGGTACATGCGGCCATGCAGTAGATGATGCCAAAATTAACCGAATCGTCTACTGAGACAAGTGTTGTTGCCAACCAGACGACGAGTGCTGCTAAGGCGTATTTGGCGGCACGTTTGATATTGTTGTGCGAAAGGGTGCACATCCAACCCGCGATAAACAAAAATACCCAGCTGATGCTGGCGCGCCAGATGTCTTGAAAGACAGTCTGGGAAAACCAGGGCATATCCCAGCCGTACAGGTAGGCGAAATCGTAGCAAGCGTGAAAACTTGCCATTGAAATCATCGTAAACCCGCGGACGGTATCAAAGATAGTGATGCGTTTTTGCATTACGAGAATCGGCGCATCAAGCCGACGACTTTGCCCAAGATAACGGGATTCGTTGCATAGATAGGCTCCATGGTGTCATTCTCGGGCTGCAGGCGTACGCGTCCCTGCTCCTTGTAGAACGTCTTGACGGTCGCTGAACCATCAATCATGGCCACGACAATTTCGCCGTTCATGGCACTCTTTTGTTCACGGACGATGATGTAATCGCCATTGAAGATGCCGACATTGATCATTGAGCTCCCATGCACCTCAAGGATAAAGGAACCCTGATCGGTGGCGATTTCGGTCGGGATAGTAAAAGTGTCTTCGATATTCTGCTCGGCCAGAATGGGAATCCCAGCCGCGACGCGACCAACGAGCGGTAGCGAGACCGTTCCGCGAGGTGCGGTGGGCTCGTCAGATTTAGAAATTGAGACAGAGGAACCGTCCTCGTTAAAGAGTTCCAGAGCGCGCGGTTTGGTGGCATCGCGCTTGAGTAGCCCGCGCGCCTCCAGGGCAGATAGATGGGCGTGCACGGTGCTGGGGGAGGAAAGGCCCACGGCAGAAGCCATCTCGCGCACGCTGGGCGGATAACCCTTCTCCTGCTGATATTCCTTGATGAAGTCGTAAATTTGCTGCTGACGCTTGGTAATTTTGCGAGCCATCAGGGCGTCCTCTCTACCCATGTCAAACAAATGTTCGAATTTTGCTTGACAGGAACAACTGTTCGAAGATAATAATAACCGAACATTCGTTCTCGCGCTAGACATTTTTGTCCGCGCAGCTTGATAAAACTGTTCTCAGCAAAACACGCGAAAGGAGAACATGATGAACGCAACGAATATGGTCCAGGGAAACCTCGCCCTTAAGCTCGAGACGCCTGCCGCGCCCGCTTTTACTGTTGTCAAGGGTGGACGTTCCGGTTATCAGCCTTTGCCCGTAAAGTCTGCTCGCACTCAGTATGCTGTTGCCGCGCCGACTCCCGCTGCCCTGAAGGTCTCGACGATTGTTGCCGTCGCCGTTGCGCTCACGCTCTTTTTTGTTCTCGCTACGTCGGTCTTTAGCGCTCGTCACGCCGCGTATGCCGAGTCCGTTTCCAACGTTACCTACGAGACTATTCGCGTTCAGCCTGGTGATTCTCTTTGGTCGCTTGCCGAGGAATATCCAATCGAAGGCCTTTCCACGCAAGAGACTTCCGACATGATCCGTAACGTCAATCATCTGGAGCATGGTTCGCTCGCCGCCGGTGCGCATCTTAAGGTTCCTGCTCGTTCGTAATCATTATCGCGCTGCGCATGGTACCCTTGTTATCGTTTAAGAGGAGGTACCATGCGCTGTCCCAAATGTGGCAAGGCACATACCCGCGTCGTTGATTCCCGTATGCAGGAGTCAAATAACACCATTAAGCGTCGTCGCGAATGTTGCTCGTGTAACTATCGCTTTACAACGTTTGAGCGATGCGAAGACCCAATCGAGGTCATTAAGTCAGACGGAACCAAGCAGCGGTTCGATCGCAATAAGCTGCTCGTCGGCTTGATGCGCGCCACCATCAAGCGCGATATCGACACTAAGAAGCTCAATGAGATTATCGACGACATCGAGGTCGAGCTGCGCTCTCGCACGCTGACGGCCGTCACGTCCCATGAGTTGGGTGACATGGTGCTCAAGCGCTTGGCAAAGATCGACAAGGTGGCGTACATCCGCTTTGCCTCGGTCTACCGCGATTTCAAAGACGTCGATGAGTTTCTGCAAGAGCTCGACAAGCTAAGGTGATTCCATGTCCAACATTACCGTTAACATAAAGCGTCTCGACCCCACCGTCGTGCTTCCCAAATACGCCCATCCCACCGATGCCGGCTTGGATCTGCGCTCCAACGAGGACTGCGTCCTGAAGCCCTTTGAACGCCGTCTGGTCTCCACTGGGCTGGCCATCGCCCTGCCCGATGGCTACGCCGGCTTCGTCCAGCCCCGTAGCGGTCTCGCCATCAAACAGGGCCTGTCTATAGTCAATACACCTGGCCTCATCGACGCCCACTACCGAGGAGAACTCAAGGTTATCCTCATCAACCTGGACCCCTCCAACAACATCCAAATCAACAAAGGCGACCGCATAGCCCAACTCGTCATCCAAGAAGTCCCCACGGTCAACCTCATAGAAGTAGAAGAACTAGACGAAACCGATCGAGGCAACGGAGGCTTCGGCTCCAGCGGCGTGGCTTAGTCGCATAGCCTCTTACGTTCGCTCACCTGTGGGAGAGCCCTATATATCATCCCGTGCTCAAACATTCTCGCGTTGCTGCGAAACTGCGCGCGGGACGATATATAGGGCTCTCCCACAGGTGAGCTACGTTTACTTGCTAGCGGCTACGCCGGGTTCGCCCCAGTTAGAGCCTGCGAAGGTAGAAACAAAATTTCTAATAATAGTTAGCCGGTGCGACAAAGCGATTGTTCCTTTGTCGCACCGGCTAACCAGTAAGATAATTTTGTTTCAAGCGAGTAGCCGCCCGACCACTTCTCACACATATCGTTCCACGCGCAGTTTCGCAGCGAGCGAAGCGAAGCGAGAATGTTTGAGCATGGAATGATATGGGTGAGTCCCGGACGGGCGGGATTAGTGCGCCCTGCGAAGCGAGAATGTTTGAGCATGGAATGATATATGGGCGGCTCCCGCCGAGCAGCGGACTTTAAAGCGCTAGCGGATATGCGCGGGTTTTCCGCCCCAGTAGAAGCGGCAGAAGGCCCGTTTGCGCTTTTGGGGCTTGCCTACGAGCTCCATGGTGGCGATGGCTATGTCTTCGGCTGCGTGGGGGCGGCGTAGTACTTCGCCGTTGATGAGTAGGGCTTTGAGCGATTCGGGATGATCGTGGAGATGGCGCAACGTCACGATGAGTTCTCGTGCGGTGGTGACATGCATGCTGGCGCCCATGCCGGTGAGCATCGTGGTGTTGGCCTTTTCCTGACCGTATGATTTGCCCAGCAGAATCATCGGCAGATGCGCGCACAGGCACTCAGTGACGGTGAGCCCGCCCGATTTGAGGATTGCCAGGTCGCAGCCGTGCATGAGGGCCGCCATGTCGTCCACGTAGTCCAGAACCGTGACGTTGTCGAGCTTCATGGCGTCGAAGAGCGTCTTGAGTCGGGTGGCGTATTCCTTATCCTTGCCCGGTAAAAAGACAAAGTGCATGTCCTCAAAGCTGCGTAAGAAGGGGAGCGTGTGGTCCATCGCGGCACGGAAACGCACGTATGGTTGGGGCAAACTGGCGCCGGCCATCACCAATACGACGGTTTTGTCTATGGGGAGATTGAACTTGCTGAGCTCATCTTCGCGTTTGTAATCTGAATCGAAACCGGCACGAATGGGAATGCCCGTTATGCGGATCTTTGACTCGGGAACCTTGCGCGGGCGCAGCGTTTCGGCCATAAACTCGTTGGCTACACAGAATAGGTCGGTGTCCTTGTGGGGCCAAAATCCTTCGACTTCGTAATCGGTCGGCACGCAGATGACCGGAAAATCAATACCCGTGATGACGCGGGCGCCCACAGCGACGTTGGCCGCCGTAATGTGTGTTGCGACCACGGCTATGGGCCTGCGGGTCCGGACGTATTCGTTGAAGGCGGGGAACATAATTCGTGACCATGCTGTGCCGCCGCCCCAGAGAAGATGTCCCGTAAGCGTATATCGCCAGGTCAGGTCGTAAATGGGGCGTGTGGCTCCCGTAAAAGAAGCCGCGGTCTTATTGCCGTCGAATTTAATACGTCCAAAATCAAGGATATCGAGCACTTCAATTTCAATATCCTCAGGGATTCCCTTGGTGCCGCGGATAAGATCAAATGCTTGTGCAATCGCGTTGGCGGCGGCTTTGTGGCCCGATCCAACCGATGCGTGCACAATGGTTACTAGGGGTTTTTGTGCAGGTGAAACGGTCATTTGCTCCGGTTGGGGAGTGCTTTGCGTTGGCAGGGGAGCGTCGTTGCTCGTCTGCGTTTGATCCATCGATAACTCCCCTTCATCTTTGTTTCGCAATGAATCATTGTAGTGCATGAGTGTCACGTTCGCCTAAACTTGGGTATGAGCGCAAAGAACGCCAATCTTTCGACAGGAGGTCTCTTCATGACTACCGATCAGCCGATCGATGTTGCGATTATCGGTGGCGGCCCTGCGGGCTATGCTGCGGCCATTTATGCGGCGCGCTCCAACCTAACGACGACCGTGATTGAACAGGGCATGTCGGGCGGACAGATCGCCACGACCAATGAAGTCGAGAACTATCCGGGCATTCCGCTCTTGAGTGGCGCCGAACTCGGCGAGCGTTTTCAGCAGCATGCAGAGGGCCTGGGAGCGCAGGTCGCATGGAGCATGGTTACGGGTATCGATTACGATGCCGATGCAGCGCTGTTTACGGTGCATCACGACATGGGCGATACGCTGGCCTCGAGCGTTATCGCTTGCATGGGTGCCACCCCGCGTCCGGCAGGTTTCGCTGGCGAGGATACCTATCGCGGTCGTGGCGTTTCATATTGCGCAACATGTGACGGCATGTTCTTCCGCGGCAAACAGGTCTTTGTAATCGGTGGTGGCAATTCGGCATGCGAAGAGGCACTGTTCCTGTCAGACATTGCCAGCAGTGTGACCATCGTGCTGCGTCGCGATCAGTTCCGTGCACCTGATGGTGTTGTTCAGAAAGTACTCGAAAAGGACAATATTACAGTTAGGTACCAAACTAGTGTTGTTGAGCTTTCTGGTGAAGCGATGCCAACGACGATCACCTTTAAGGACAATGCATCCGGTGAGACTCATTCCGAGTCATTTGAGCCCGGCTCGTTTGGCATCTTTGTCTTTACCGGAACGCAACCCCATACCGAGCTTGTTGAGCATTTAGTCGATCTGACGCCTGATGGCGGCATTCTGACTGATGAATCCATGGCGACCCGCACGCCAGGTCTATTTGCTGCTGGCGACATCCGTTCCAAGCGCTTACGTCAGGTTGTGACCGCCGTTTCTGACGGAGCAATAGCAGCAACGAGCGCATACGCGTTTCTTCGCGGATAAGTACGATAATATATCTTATGTAAGGTTGCTATCTTTAAACAAAGTGGTTGGACTGTGCATCAATGTGCTGTCCAACCACTTTTACTTTCCGGCTATATGGTATGCAAAACTAGATAACCTAGAATACAATATAGCTAATGAACGGAGAATCCTTATGAACCACGCCAAACGCGTTATCCCGATGTCCGATTCGTCGGTCAGCATTAAGCCTGAGGATATTCAGCCCACTGTGCTGCCCGATGCATTTATTGAGTCCGATATCGTTCGCAAACTCAATACGTTGAGTCTGCCGCGCTATAACCAGTTGCCCAATGTGACGCTCTATCGCGACCAGGTCATTGAGTATGTTGCGCTGTGGATGGAGCCGCTGTCCATTTGCGTTGAGCAGCCCGTCATTACGCCATCGATGATCAACAACTACGTGAAGGTCGGCCTGGTGCCTGCTCCGGTCAAAAAGCAATATGGCCGCGAGCAGATTGCCCGCCTGATTGCTATCTGCATCTTTAAGCAGGTGCTACCTATTGCTGCGGTGCAGGCACTCTTTAACATTCAGCGTTTGAGCTACGATGCCCCGACGGCATTTGATTATGTGGTCGATCAGCTCGAGGCATCGATTCGTTCGGCGTTTTCTGTCGAGCAGACGCCGGTTCCCGATACGGCGCATCAGGTAACGCGTGAGTCGCTGCTTGTGCGCAGCGCGGTATCGTCCTTCGTTTCGAAGGCGTACCTGATGAGCTATCTCAAGTTCAACGGGTTTAATAGCTAGTCGACGTATAAAACGGGCGGGATAAAGAGGCATCTGTCGCTTTGTCCCGCCCGTATTTTTGCTTGGTTGGACTTTATTTGCTCGAAGCTACGCCCATGCCGTAGCCGATGATGAGGCCGTGCATCTCGGCGTAATAGGAATCCAGGCCGTTGCAGGGCATGATGATGGTCTTGGAGCCGGGCCAATGCTCGACTATGCGGTCAGTAAGCGCTTGGGCTCCAGCTTCGTTCTCAACGTGATCGATGACGACCTCACCGCCCGTAAAGCCCTCGGCTTCCATAGTGTCGATGATCTTGTTGAGCATCTTCTTTTCGCCTCGCGTGTGCCCCACGAGTTCGATTTTACCGGCCTCACTCGCCGTGCCCAAAATGCGGATATTGAGCTTGTTGGCAATGACGCCGGCTGCCTTAGGGATACGTCCGGCTTTGGCCAGGTTTTCGTAATTGCACAAGCTGAAGAGGATTTTGCTGTTCTGCTCAAGGCTATCGAAGTATGCGCAAGCGTCCTCGAATGAGACATCCGGATTGCTTGCAAGATAGCGGTCGAACAGCAAGAAAATGAGGTCCATTTTGCCGCCAGCTGCGCGCGAATTGACTAGGTGAATCTGCCGGTCGGGCTCCTCGGCAAGAACCATATCGCGAGCCGTGGCTGCTGCGTTGTAGCTGCCCGACACGCCCTCAGAGATCGGCATGCAGATGGTCTTGTCTGCCAATTTGAAGAGCTCGGCCCACTCCCCTACGCTGGGACAAGCGCTCGAAGAAGCGTTCGTCTCCGCCTGAACAGCGCAGTTGAGCTCATGAACATCGAGCGAAAGGTCATCGATGAATTCACGCTCCCCCACTCGAATTTTGAGGGGCGCAAATGCAAAGGTGGTATGGGGCGCGGTCGGTTGCCAATCGCGGAGGTTACAGCTTGAATCGGAGATAAGTGCCCAGCTCATAGAGGGTCCTTTCTAATTGTTCTCTAACAATTATAGCCATCTTGCAGACCGAGTGGGCCACTATCTAGTATTCAAAACTAGATAGCGGCCTGCACGAAAGGCAAAAGAATGGACCCCATGACTCAAAAGCCACGAGGTCCATATCCGTTTGGTTTATTTGAATACTTAGTAGCGTACGAAGATGTAGTTGTTGTTCATGCCGGCGGCAACGGAGCTGACGATAACACCCGTGTTGTAGTCGGAAGCATGAATCATCTGACCACCACCGATGTAAATGCCGGTGTGGTACGAGTTGACCACAACGTCACCGGGCTGCGGATCGGACACACGCGTCCAGCCCATAAAGGTACCCGTGGTGCCCAGGCGGCAATAGCGACCAGTGAGGCAATAGCTAACAAAACCAGAGCAGTCGAAGCTGTTCGGGCCAATTCCACCCCAGGAATAAGCGCAACCAAGCTTGCTGTATGCACGCGAGACAACAGAACCGCCATCGACGGACTGGCTCGGAGCAGAAGGCGTCGGAGCCGGAGCAGGCGGAGAGGGCTGCGGCGTCGGAGCAGGTGCCGGCGTAGGAGCCGGAGTGTTGCCGCCCTGGTTGTTATTATTGCTGGTCTGGCCACCGTTGTTGGTGTTCTCGGTCGTACCTGCAGTCTCGTTGCTCACAGTGGCCTTCTCGGCGGTACTGGCGTTGATGCCGGCCTGCAGCGCGGCGTTGGCCTCGGCCTCTGCGGCAAGCTCGGCCTGCAGCTGCGAATCCAGGGAGTTTACGACGTTCTGGGCTTCAGCCTGCTGGGCGTTAAGCTCGTCGACCTTTTTCTGCGTAGCGGCGACGTTCTTTTCCTGCTCGGCCTGCTTATCGGTGAGCTGCTGCTTAAGCTCCTTGACCTCTTGAATGGTCTGAGCTTGCTTATCGGAAACTTTGCCGTAGTAGAACAAACGGTTGAGCATATCGCTCAGATCATCGACACCCGTCAGAACCTGAAGCAGGCTCAGACCGCCGGTTTTGTACTCGCCGGCGACATAGGTCGAGAGTTTGGCCTGACCATCGGCGATCTCCTGCTGCTTTTGCGTGATCTCGCCGGCAGTCTGATCGAGCGCCTGCGTCTGCGTGGCGAGATCATCGTAAATCTGCTGGGTTTGGGTACCGATCTGCTCGAGCTTCGTACGAGCAGCGGCAAGGTCGGATGCGGTATCGGCGTAGGCAGGAGCCGCGAGGCCCAAGCCCAAAACACAAGCGAGGGTTGCCGTAGCAGCGCAGCGTGCCATGTTTTTATGCGTGTTTGCTGTGCGCATGTAGCTTCCTTTCCAGTAACTAAGGGTAACGGCTAGTCCACCGTCACCAGGCTAAAGAGCTCCACATCGTCATCAGACGGCGTGAGCTTCTCGCGCGGGTTGAGAAACGCAAGCTCAAGGATACAACCGTAACCGACAAGCTTTGCGCCCATATCTCGCACCAGTTTACCTGTTGCCTCGACGGTTCCGCCCGTCGCGACCAAGTCGTCCAGAATCAACACGGTATCTTTAGAGCTGATTGCGTCGGCATGGATCTCAATGGAATCCGTTCCGTACTCGAGCTCGTAGCTCTGGCTCACAGTCTCGCGCGGTAGTTTGCCCGGTTTACGCGCGGGAACAAAGCCAGCACCAAGGGCTACAGCCACCGGTACGCCAACCATAAAGCCGCGAGCCTCGGGACCCACGACCTTGGTGATTCCCATGCCGGCAAAGTGCTCGGCGAGGGCATCGGTCATGGCTTTGAGCGCCTCGGGATTGCCAAAGAGCGGCGTGATGTCTTTAAAGATGACTCCGGGCTCGGGATAGTCGGGGATGTCGACGATTTGGGATTCGAAGTCGTACATTGCATGACCTTTCAATAGGTTCCCGAAATTTCAGCAGCGGTTATTTGCCCGCGGTGGCGGTGCCGGATTGCGAAGGGGCGACGACCTTGAGCGGCTTTACGAGAGAATCCTCGTGCGAAGCCGGCGCGGCTGTCTCTTCGTTTTTGGCCTTGGTGGACTCGGAGCGAGTGATTTCCTCATCGAGTGCATCGATGTCGGCGTCCTCGACCACGGCGTTGAGCGACTCAAAAACGCGGTTCTTTAGCAGCGCGGTGTGCACGCCCTCCGTCAGGTCGTGAAGCTTCTTAAACGCACGCTCGAGCTTGGCGTCGCGCTCGTCATCGGAGGTATCCATTCCGAGCATGCTCACGAGCACCTGCTCAAACATCGAGGACTCGCGGTTGGCGGAAGACACGTACTGACGCAGGTTGCGCGGCTCGATATGGAAGCGTGACAGCTCGGAGCAGTAGCGGATGATCGGGAAATCTCGGCCATCGACGAGCTCACGATTCTGCGGACTCTTGATGATGCGAATGAGGTCGTTCTCAGCGAGCGAGCGGATAAACGAAATCTCGACGCCCAACATATCGGGAATGGTCTCGATGGGATGCAGCTTTTGCTTAGTCTCCTTGGGCTCCGTCTTGAGCGGAACATCGGACAGCAAGCCCACCTCGTAGGCGAGCGTTGACAGGTCCGTGGCGTTTTCCAATCGCTGCTTAATCACGTTGAGCGGCATGTAGCGAGTCTTCTGCAAGTGCAGAATGACCTCTAGGCGATCAACGTCCTCCTTGGAGTACTGACGGTATCCCTTAGGCGTACGATGAGGGGTAATGAGCCCCTCATCCTCTAGAAATCTAATTTTTGAGTTCGAAAGATCGGGGTATGCGCCTCGAAGTAGGTTGACGACTTGGCCGATACTCAGATAGTTGCGTTCGGCCATGCCCTACTCACCGGTTTCGATGCGCTCCGGCGTGCTCTCGTGGTAGATGAGCGTAAACGTACCGATCTGGACGGAAGAACCGTCGTGCAGCGGGGCCGCGTTGACTATGGCACCGTCGACCCAGGTGCCATTGAGCGAGCCCAGGTCCTCGATGCGAGCGCCGAGGCCCTCGCGAATAATGCGCGCGTGGCTGCGCGAAACAGTCATGTCGTTGAGGAAGATGCCGTTCGCAGGATCGCGGCCGATGGTGGTCACGTCGTCCTCGAGCTCAAAGGCGGCACCAGTCTGCGGACCCTTGACGATGGACAGAACGGGGGCGGTGATGCGCACGTTGGCCATGAGGTCGGGAACGGTGACGTCGCTTGAAGGCACGCGGAATACGCAGGTAGCGTCAGCAGTCTTATCATTCTGAGGCATATTGTTAACCATGTTGTCCATGACAACCCCTAACTTATCGCGGACGTGCCGCAAATAATGAACCGTACGTAATCATACCCCAACGAATTAGTCTTCGATTTCGGGGTTCAGAAAGTCGATGTCCTCGTCCTCGGGATGCGCGAGAGCCTGTTTAATGGCCACTCCGCCCTTAATGGAGTAGATGACAGCCGTGAGCATGGAGAAGATCACGCCGCCGTACACAAAGAAGATGCCGAGGGGCACCGAGCTTCCGTTGAGGCCCGGGAAGGCCGTGAGGGTTGAAGGTAAAAGGTGCAGGCTGTCAACTACGGGGAACCCGAGCAGCATGAGCGAGAATCCGGTCATGAGCAGCGCTGTGGCAATCTTTCCGGGGAAGACGACATCGATGGGGCGACGGTGATAATGACGCACGATAAGCGTGCCGATGCCCAGATAGATGTCGCGGCCAATAATGAGCACGCAGACCCAGATTGGCAGCTCTCCGCGAACCACCAGTCCCAGCACGCCGGTGAACAGCAGCGCACGGTCGCAGATGGGATCCATGACCTTGCCGAGCCACGAGACCGTCTTAGTCATGCGGGCTATCTGGCCGTCCATCCAGTCGGTGGAGGCGGCAACGGCGTAGATTACGATGGCGATGACGCGGTTGTTATCCGTCACAAACAGGTACAGAAATACCAGGGTGAGGATCAGGCGCGTAAAGGTGATGAAATTGGAGATCGTAAAGATCTTATTCGACGGGTAATCGGAAGTGCCGATAAGCTCCTTTTTGATCTTCTTTTTGATGCCCACAGGACTCCCCCGCTGGTTAACGACAAAACTTTCGATACTATACCCGTTCCGGCGATGTCTATCCAGCGTAAGCATAGAGAGTCCAGACATGTGGAGGGCGCCTCTGGGCTGCGCTGGATTCTGCATTTGTGTACATCAGCCTCCAAAAGCGACATTTTTCGGCATCTTTGGTGGCTGGTGTACACGTTTTGATTCGGTGATTACATCGATCGGGAAAGTTGTTGCTTTAAGCAAATGCGTGCGGGTCGAGATTGGCTGGCACCAAAAGAGCCCATCGGCCGTTACGGCTTCGTTAGAAACGCGCCCCATCATGGATGGTGAACCCGAAAGGTAAGGCGCGCGGGCACGGTGGCTCGGCCCTCGCGCCCGGAAGAGAAAGGATAAACCCATGGGTTACATGCTCGAGACGCGCGGGCTCACCAAGCGCTTCGGCCGCGGCGACCAGGCGCAGGACGCCGTGGCCGACGTGAGCCTTCATATCCGCGAGGGCGAGGTGTACGGGCTGCTCGGTCCCAACGGAGCCGGCAAGTCGACAACGCTCAAGATGATCTGCGGGATGCTGCGGCCGACGGCCGGGGAGATCCTCTTTGCCGGGCACGCCTGGCGCCGCGAGGACCTCTACGCAATCGGCAGCCTCATCGAGGAGGCGCCGCTCTACCCCAACCTCACCGCGCGCGAGAACCTGCGCGTGCGCACCACGCTGCTGGGCCTTCCCGAGAGCCGCGTAGATGAGGTGCTCGCCGCCGTGGACCTCGCGGACACCGGGAAGAAGCGCGCCGGGCGCTTCTCGATGGGCATGCGGCAGCGCCTGGGGCTCGCGCTGGCGCTGATCGCCCGGCCACGCCTGCTCGTGCTCGACGAGCCCACCAACGGCCTCGACCCCATCGGCATCGAGGAGCTGCGCGACCAGATCCGCGGCTTCGCGGCGGCGGGTACGACGGTGATCGTCTCGAGCCACATCCTCTCCGAGGTGCAGCAGATGGCGGACACCATCGGCATCATCTGCGGGGGGCGCCTCGCCTACGAGGATGCGCTTCGGCCCGGGCAGGACCTCGAGGAACTCTTCATGAGCTTCTGCCGGGAGGGGCGTCGAGCGCGCGGGGAGGTGGCGGCATGACGGGCGAGAAAGGCGGCCTGCTCGCGGGCCTGCGCGCCGAGGCCCTGAAGTCGCGCCACGCGGCACCGGTTCGCCTGGCCGTGCTCATGGCGCTGCCGATGCCGCTGCTCGGCGCGATGCCCTACCGGGGCGTGCAGATCTTCAGCGCGTGGAACTACTGGTACGCGCTCTTCCTGCCCGTGTCTCTCTCGCTCGTGGTGGCGTGCGTCGCGCGGGCGGACGCTCGCACGCGGATGCGGGGGCTTCTGGGCCTGCGCTTCCCGCTTAGGCGCGCCTGGTGGGCCAAGGCGCTCTGGTGCCTCGCTCTCTGCACGCTCTCGAACCTCGTGGTCTTCGGCATCTACCTCGCGGGATCGGCGTTCTCCTCGCAGGGCCTCACGGCCGCGGGCACCCTCACGATGCTCCTCTGCGCGCTCGCCAACACGGTGACCGCGGCGTGGATGATCCCCGCAGGGCTCTTCCTCACGGCGCGGCTCGGAATGCTCGCGGGCATCTTCTGCCCGCTCGCCGCGCAGCTCGTGGGTGGGTTCGCCTGGTCGCTGATGCCGCTGCCGCAGCTCTTTCCGCCGTCGGCGAGCATGGTCATCCCTACGAGCTTCATCCCCGTGCTGCCGAGCGGCGAGCCACTCGCGGCGGACATGGCGCTCGGCGGGGCGCTCGCGGCGGACGGCATGCTCACGCTGGCGGGCCTTGCGGTCTGCGCGCTCGCGTTCGCCGCGCTCACGGCGGCGGGCGCGGCCTGGTTCGCGCGCTCCGAGGAGAGGTGATGGCCGTGACACGACTCTCCGACCCGACGCCGCGCATGACTCTCCCGCGGGCCCTGCTCTCCGAGGCCCTGCGCCTGGCGCGCTCCCCGCTCACGGCGGTGCACCTCGTCTGCGGCCTGGCGGCCGGTCTTGCCTGCGGCGAGTACTTCTCCGTAACCCGATGGGGCCCGGCGCTGGGCGCGGACGCCTACGCCCAGTTCCTCGGCGCCCTCATGCCGCTCATGTCCGCCATCGTCTGCGGGCTCGCCGTGGACGAGGAGCGCGCTGCCGGGCGCCTCGCCAACCTCACGGCGGTCCCCTCGCGCGGGCGCGCCGTCGCGGCGAAGCTGCTCGCCCTTGCGGCGCTCGGCGCGGGCGCGCTGGCCGTGGCGCTCGGCGTGTTCGGGGCCGTGCTCGCCGTCGCCGGGCGCCTGCCGCTCGGGCCCGCTCCGCTTGCGGCCGCCTGGGCGGGCATCGTGCTGGGCAGCCTGCCCCTCTACGCGCTGGGGCTCGGCGTGGCCCTGCGCCTCGGCCGCAACGCCGCCATCGGCGCCGGCGCGGCGGGGATGCTCCTCGCGTTCTTCTCGGTGGGCGGACTTGCGCACGGCCTCATGACCGGCGAGCTCACCGGTGCCCTGGCGACGCCCCTGAGCTGGGTGCCGCTCGCCTGGCCCGCGCGCCTGGGGTCGCTCGGGGTGGAGGCCTTCATCGACGCAGCACGCGCGGCGGGCCCTCTCCTCACGACTGCGCTCGCTGGCCTCGTGCTCACCCTGGCAGCCGCCGCCGTCCTTCTCGCCTGGTTCCGCCGCTTCGAGGACGGGAGGGCAGATGCGTAGGAAGCCGCTCGCCGCCGTGCTCGTCCTCCTCTCCGCAGCGCTCGTCCTGGGCGGGAATGCCCTGCTCGACGCCGGCTGGGGGTCGGCGCTGCGCTCGATCGCCGACCGCGTGCTGCCCAACCCTGAGATCGCCATGTGGGCGCCCGCGCCCGCGGCTGCGCGCGGGGCTCTGGACCGCTGAGCGCGGCGCAAGTACAATGCAACGGGAGTTTCAGGAGGTCGAACATGGCGAGGATACTGGCAGTGGATGATGAACGGGCGATCCTCGACGCGCTCGCGCGCGTCCTCGGCCGCGACGGCCATGAGGTCGTCAAGGCGGCGGACCCGACGGCGGTCCCGGGGATGGACCTCTCGCGCTTCGACCTCGTGCTCTGCGACGTCATGATGCCGGGGCTCGACGGCTTCGAGCTCGTGCGGCAGATCCGCCCGGGCTTCGACGGGCCCATCGTCTTCCTGACCGCGCGCGTGGCCGAGGAGGACGCCGTGGCCGGCTACGGCCTGGGCGCCGACGACTACGTCCGCAAGCCCTTCGGGGCCGCGGAGCTGCGCGCCAAGGTCGCGGCCCATCTACGCCGTGAGCGCCGGCCGCGCTCGCACGCCCTCTCCTTCGGGGAGGTGCGGATCGACCTCGGGGCGCGCGGCCTCGCCGTGGGCGGTGAGGCCGTGCCGCTCACGCCCACCGAGTACGCCATCTGCGAGTACCTCGCCCGCCACCCCGGGCAGGTCATGAGCCGCGCGCAGATCCGCGAGGCGGTGCTCGGCTGGGAGAGCGACGCCGACGACGCGGCCATATCCATGCAGGTCAGCCGCGCCCGGAGGAAACTCTCCGAGGCCGGCGCCGATCCGATCGCGACCGTCTGGGGGATGGGGTACAAGTGGCAGCTCTGAGGACCGGGGCGCGAGGTCGCGGGGGCATGCCGCTCTCCTTCGTCATCGCGCGCTACTTCGCCTACGCGTTCGCGGCGGTCGCCACGGCGTGGCTCGCCTCGTTCATGGCGCTCTCCGCGGCGATCGACGCGGGCTTCGTCTACGAGGCAAGCTGGGGGCCGGCCAATGCGCGCGAGGTCGCGGAGGGCCTGGCACGCGACGGCGTCTGCGGGCAGCAGGACGTGCCGACGGCGTACCGCTACCTCATCCTGAATAAGGACGGATACGTGCTGATGACAGACCTCGAGGGCACGCGGCTCGAGGACGCGACGGAAATGGCCCGTGCGGCACTCGCCGCGGATCCGGGCACAGTGGAGATCGAGGGCGGGGGCTCGGGCCTCACCTACGCCGCGTTCCCGCTCAAGGGCGGCGGGGCCTGTGCACTCGTCAGCGAGTACCTGCCGCAGTGGGTCTCGCGCGACCTCGCCGGTCTGCTTCCCAACCCGCAGAACCTCATGCTCGTCGGCGCCGCTGCGGGAAGCGCGCTCGCGCTCGCGCTCGTGGCGCGCCGCGCGAGCCGCGTGATCTCGCGCAAGATGGCGCCGCTCGCGGAGGCGGCGGGGCGCGTCGGCGCGGGGGAGCTCGACTTCGCGGTCGGCAGCACCAACGTGCGCGAGGTGAACGACGTCCTCGCCGCGATGGACGCCATGCGGGCCTCCCTCGCCGAGTCGCTCGAGGCCCGCTGGGCCGCGGAGCGGGGGCAGCGCGAGCAGGTGGCGTCGCTCGCCCACGACCTCAAGACGCCGCTCACCGTGCTGCGCGCCAACGCCGACTTCGTGGCGGAGGAGCTGGAAGACGAGAAAGACGCCGACCTCGCGGCCGCCGCGCGCGACATAGCCGGCAGTGTCGAAAGGCTCGACGGCTACGTGCGCCTGCTCATCGAGGCCTCGCGCGGGTCCGGCGGGGCGGAGAGGCCCCCCATGCGGCCGGCCGAGCTCTGCGAGCAGGTCCTCGCCGAGGCCGCCCAGATCGCCCGGGCGCGAGGCGTGACGCTCGACGCGGCCACGGGCCCTGCTGTCGCGGGCGCGCCCGAGGCCCCGCTCGACCGAACCGCCCTGGCGCGAGCCGCCGCGAACCTCGTGGCCAACGCCGCCGAGCACGCGCGCTCGCGCGTGGCGGTCTCCTGCGACGTCGAGGGCGGCCACCTCGTCATCGAGGTGTCCGACGACGGACCGGGCTTCTCTCCCGCCGCCCTCGAACGCGGCTGCGAGCGCCTCTTCACAGACGACTCCTCCCGCTCCTCGCGCGACGGAGGCCGCCACTACGGGCTCGGCCTCCACGCCGCCGCCGAGGCCGCGAGCGCCCACGGGGGCTCCGTCTCGCTCGCCAACAGCCCCTCGGGCGGCGCGGTGGCCACCATCGCGGTCCCCCTGTGCGGGGCCTGACGAATCAGGCCCTCACACTGGCATACTTCGCAACCAAACGCTTCCCGGATAATTCATGAGGCCGTACTCGTATTCGAGCCTGCCTATCTCTGCGGCAAGCGCCTCCGTCATGTAGAAGGTTTTCGTGCGGCCCGTCGACTTCGCCAGGCGGTCGTACCTGTTCGCGAGGTCCTCGGGGGTTCTCAGGGCTGCGGTGGCGGTTGCCATGATGCACCTCCCGGTTAGATGTAATACGTGTATTACTTTCTATCACATCATCCGAACCCCGCACCGGCGTACGGTCGTATCTGCTTTTTTACCTTACATTTTGTCAACCGGCCCATGCTCGGCTTGTTCAGCCGGATTAAATCAACTGTTAAATCAATCCAGGCCTGTAGGGGGCGGTGGAAATCTTTCGAGGACTGGGGGCGCCGTCCCTGGATCGGCTCCTCGATGGCCGCGGCTGAATTCCCCTGCCATCGGCTGCGTGGGTTCCGGCACGGGGTTCTGGCGCTGCTCGAACTGGGCGCAAGACTCGGCTGTTGGTCGTACCGGACGGCATACGTTTTGAGACCGGCAAGCTGATGCCGGCTCGAGGACAGCGGCCCGGTGCACCGGGCCGATCGATAGCGGTCTCAGGTTCACAGCGCAGCTTCTCAGGGCTCGCATATATAGGAAGACTTGATTGGCAATCGATTTTAATGAAGTCGGCAGCGCATGTCAGAGTTTTCAACAAATTTAACATGCCACCCTTTATATCCGCACGCGCGTAATTCAACTCATAAGGACCGGCTATCCCTTACCTGTGACACAATCTCAAACGCACAGAACAGAATCATCAGTCCAATCATCGCATAAGAGGCAGCCGAACCTTCAAGCACTATTCCACAAAGAACAATCTCCGCGCCGCCAATAAGAACTGTTATCAGGCGCTCTGCCTTTTTGCTCTCGCCGCTCGCATAAAAAGGCGGCAAAGCGCACAAGATCACATATAGCCCGGGAAGGGAATACAGGATCGATAGTCCAAGCCCCCCATCAACCGCAGTGTTTTGCGTAAGAATCAACTGAACCCAAACGGCAATTATCACTGAGCAGGTTGTCGATAAAAGAAGACTAGAAATATAGCACGCAACAAAGTCCCGTCGCATTCGAACAGAGAAATCCGCGAACTCTCTTCGCCGCGTGGAAACAACAAGGTACACAGAAATTGCAATAGAACCAATCAGAGAAAACAGCGGAACAACCAGCAATTCAAGCTTATTACCCCATCGATCAACCACACCCCCACTCCAATGAGCGGGAATTGTATCAGGGAGGGCTGACCAAGCCGCCCATAGAATCAGAAATGGAAGAATAGATAGGATGGAAGATGATAACACTGCAGTAATTTTTTTTGAGGCTCTCATCGATTCCGCATCTCCTTGTGCGCTCACATTCCACTCCGCCTTAAATCAAGTATACGTTTTGAGACCGGCAAGCTGATGCTGGCTCGAGGACAGCGGCCCGGTGCACCGGGCCGATCGATAGCGGTCTCAGGTTCACAGCGCAGTTTCTCAGGGCTCGCATATATAGGAAGACTTGATCGGCAATCGATTTTAATGAAGTCGACAGCGCATGTCAGAGCTTTCAGCAAACCGCAGGTAAATCCGTATACCAAAAATTGGTACACGGATTTACCTGCGATGTTCATGCTTGGTCAAAAGCCTATCAAGCGATATATCCATTATTTTAATGCGCGCGCCTGAGCTTTTGACTGAAGTGGCAGTCCGACCGCCGGCAGGCGGCCACGCTATATCCAAAGGCCACGCCTACTCCCCGTGCCCGGCTACGTCGACGACCCAGTGCTGCCCGTCGAGTTCCTGCCGCAGAGCTACATCAGGGACGTCTTATTGGGGGACGACCACATGGAACCCCGGGAGATCAAGCTGTACGGCTGATCCATCCGTCAACAACATGTCAAAGCCCCAAAACCCAACAGGATCGCGAACGAGGGGATGAATTGACCGCCCGGGTATTTGCGCCAGGGCGGTCAATTTTATCAACCATGGGTGCGATTCTGTGAGGCCATTTTTCTGGCATCCGCCGTTTGCTCCGGTCTCAAAGCACCCATCGACCGTTCAGTAATCTTTGCGAACGCGACCACGTGCGCATTTGTCGAACAATCAAATGTCCGACAATGTCTGACGGAGCTGTCAGATATTCACGCACGAACAGGCGAGCTTCGCGAGCGATTGTAGGCAACTAGTAGCCCCAGCTGCGTCTTTGGCGCAGGTTCGACATCTGACATCTTGAATGTCTGACGTTGAACGAAGCTGGTTGATAACAAGCAGGTGGAATAAACATGGAGCCTGACACCTCTCGCGCAATCGGCGCGCGGCAAGGGTCTGGCCCATCTCATATGTTGCCAACGCTAACGGTGAACCTGAGCGCCCGGGCACATTCTTTGTTGGCTGAAACCGGCATAGCAACTAGCGGAAGGCATCATCGAAGGAGTGTGCTGGAAAGCACCCGTCTCCTTAACTGTTAGAAATGCAAGTTAATAATCTATGTGGTCAATATAATACCGTTGAACCCGCGTATCGATACCGTTCAGCCATTCGCCTCGCCCCCATCTTACGCATCTTCATCCGGTCTGTTACTTTTATTATAACAATTCTTTGAGGAACGTAGGTGCTTCTAAATGTACTGTCGACTTCTTCTCAAACTAATCCTAAGAGACAAGGCCGTATGGATTTGTACGCTCGTTCTCGCTGCAGCCTTTTCCGTCCCCATTGCGTTCAATTCACCCATCTACGGGCCCTTCTTTATGAAGCAGGGCATGCAGGGCTTTGTCGACGCATTCAATACGCGCGCGCCCCAGGCCAGCGGCACAGACCTATCGCCAGAGCAGCAAGATGACGCTGAGCTTGCAAGATACGCGAACGCCGCCCTCGCCGCTCAAACCGACGCCGCCTTTCTCGATTCTGCCGAGAGCTACTACGCGCTCATGGACGAGGGCTTCCAATCCGGGTCCATCGTGGGAGACCGAGAGACCAATGACGCGGAGCTCGCATATTGCCGCGCCCTGAGCAGCTCCGGCATCACGGATATCCCGGCCTCCGCAAACGACCTGCCATTCCTTTCCTTCCTGCCTTACGCCATTGCCGCGGCGCCGTCTTTCCTTCCCTTCATCCCCTTCCTTCTCTCGTCGATACTCCTGCTCGGCGCCACAAGGCCCGGTACCCTGGCGGCAAAGGCGCCCGCACCCAAATTCCGGCGCCTTATCCAGATCGTGTTTTCGATAATCGCCGCGGGGACCGCGATGCTCCTCGCCGGCCTTGCGCCCGGGGTCATTTAAGCCTTGGCCCTAAACGGCTTCGGGCAGATCGGGTACCCGATCGCCTTCTTCCATAACGGCGCGCTCACCACCACGACCGCGGGAAACGTCTTCACGACCATACTTCTCGCGCTGCTCGCGGGTGGAACCTTGATATCCGTTTGTTCCGTCGTCCTATCGACCGCAACGAGGCGCGTCTTCGCGGGCCCCCTTGCCTCCGCGCTGCTTGTCGCGGCCCCGGCATTCCCGTTACTGTCCGATTCGGCACTGGGGCATAATGCCGCGCTCGAGCTCCTGCCGCTGGCCGTGTTCTCGCCTATCGAGGCAACGGGTTACGTAGGATGCTTCCCGACAGAATTCATCGGCTCCGGTTCGGGCGGCGCATCGATGCTTGCCGTGGCCCTGGTATACGTCGCGGTCCTTTTCGCGGTCGGCGCCGTTGTGACGCGTTCGCCCAAACAGGCTGGACCCGCTAAAAAGCACCATGGGCTCGAGCTCCTGGACGCGAGCGTGGGATACGGAAGCACGACGATACTTTCAATCGGGTCGCTTTTCCTGAGCCCGGGAACGGCGGCGGGCCTCGTTGCCCCCAACGGCTCGGGGAAAACCACTCTTCTGGAAGCGCTGTCGGGCCAATTTCCCACCCGTATCCGATCGGGAAGCCTGGCGGCAGACGGAATCAGCCAACGTCAATCAGCCGAATTTGCGGAACTTGTCTACCTGAGCTCTTCGGGCAGCGCGGATCTCTACCCCACGCTATCGGCCCTCGAGCACCTTGCTTTCGTTAGGGAGGCGTGGAAATCGGCCGCCGACATCGACTCGCTCTGCAGCTCCCTCGGAATCTCCCCATATCTCGACAAGCCACCCGTAAACTCTCGACGGGAATGAAGCAGCAGGTAAAGCTTGCCATGGCGATAGCGACCGATTGCCCGTACCTCATCCTCGATGAGCCGCTGAACGGCCTCGATCCGGGAAAACGGAAAACCTCCTGCGACGCAATACGCAGCGAAGTGGCGCGGGGACGCAGCGTGCTCATCTCAAGCCACCTGCTCGACGACCTGGCAGACCTCACCGACTCGTTCTACTTCATCGAGTCCGGCACGCTCGTGAAAAAGACCGAGTCGTCCTCGCAGACGCTCAAGCAGGAATACCTCGATACATACGAGGGAGGTGAATGACATGATAGGCAAGAGCTATGCAAAGATAGCGATTGTTGGCTTTGTACTTTGTCTTGCAATGGTGCTATGTGCATCATTTGCGAGGTATAGGTCCGAGCAGTCGTTCATTGATGGCGCTGAAAATGGGTTTGGCATAGACGGGATGTATGTCAACGATGGCGCGACCAGGCCGTCTATGGCGATTCTTGCAGGCGAAGACATGGAATGGCAAATCTGTAATGACGATGGCTCTTGTCTGAGTGGTCGTTTGGCCGCAACGAGCGACCCGAATTCGTTCGATCTTCTCGACAATGATGGATCGGATTGCGGTTCAGTTCACCTGTCGTATGCATCACGAGATGGGATGGACGGCATTCTCTACGTCTCCCACGAGTCTGGCGATTTCAAGATGCGCAGGACTAACCGGGTGCCGGCTTTTATCGAGGAGTGAGAGTTCCCGGCGGTCTGCCGATCAGGCCGCCGGGGTATCGAATCCCGCATTCATCCGTACACACACGGATGAATGCGGGAAGTGTCCGGATGAAATGGATAATCAAGGAAACAAAGCCGTTCTGCCTGGGACGGCTTTGGCCTGGACTTTAACTACAACATCGCAATCGACACTTATCAGCTCGCGCAACGCGCATGGCCAAATCTCGGACGCTGGTGCATGGAGGACATTCGAGATTTACTGGACATCCAAAACGACGACGCACACCGCGTGCTCGCCGACTGCGAAGACGAGATGGCTGTCTACAATGCGATCAGAAACGGCGTGAAGTCCAGAGAGCTTTCTGTGGAACCGCCGCGATGTCGCGCGAGCCGACCGGGCAACCCGGCAATCTGGTCCCGGCTCTCCCGGTCGTATTCCTACGATATCGCCCCTAGATCACCAATGTGTCAGATAAAGAATGAGGCAATGGCTGTGATCACGCCTACGGCGGACGCAACGACTGCGCCTTTTTTCCTCTCCTTTAGTCCGACGAATAGGGTTGCCGTAAAGTAAAGGGCGGAAATGATGGCTATGGCAAGCGAAACGAGTTCCTTGGGCGGTTTCAGCAAAAGGTCGCTAGCAAAGAGTAATGCAAGCAGGGCAAAGCCGATTGTGGTCAAGTATCTCGATTGGTTTTGCGACAACATGGCAACTTCCTTTCAGAACATGCAAGTGAAAAGTCGGTACGATGTCATTGCGGTTGCAAAAAAGCCGCCGCCAGGACCGGTTGTCACGAGACCGGCGATAACTTCAGCGGTGCCAGCAAGGTAGGGATCGCGCAGGCAAGCCTCCTCCTTCGCGTTCAGCTTGACCTTGTGAGGGACGGGGCGGTTATTTGCAAATCCGCGAGAATCGCACCACGCCTTGGAATATGAATCCGTGCAGCGTCCGCGCTCAAAAAAGGGATATATCGTAATTTTCGTCGTAGTTGTCTCCGACGTAAATCTCGCTGCTCTCGGCGGGAGATCCCTCGTCGGCATAGGCTGCCGCAACGGGCACAAATGGTGTCATGACAAGGGAGAGGCAAAGAGCTGCTGAGACGATGGAGGGCAGGCATTTCTTCATGGGTGGCTCCTTAATCTGGCCTTTGATAGTTACTTGATGTCGCCTCCTTCCGCTTTATATCCGTTGTATTTGGCGTATTTCTTTAATAAGGCAAGAGGTTCTTCCAGTCAAAGGTGAAACCCGTCACAAAGACAACCGATAACGTTGGCGGTAACTGGGGCGGTGCCCCCTCAGCGACGATCGACAAGGTTTTTCTGCTCTCGGCAACCGAAGTATACGGGGATATGCAATCCGACGGCATCCAGTACGAGTGCTACAAATCCGAGGGCGTGACGGGGTCGAACTATTCCGGTGCATCAGGCTATAGCCACTGGACTCGCTCCGTGAGACCGCGCAGCTCCACGTCCTTTCGCTATATTCAAAGCGGCGGTATTTGCTACAGCTACAGCGCGACGGACTCGTTTTATGTTCTCCCCGCTTTCTGCTTCTGATCTCTTTTAACGCAAAGCCCTCGCAATCCTGCGAGGGCTTTTCTTTTGGCGATCACTCGAACAATTCGAGGTTCATAGCACAGGTTATCGGGTTGAGGAGAAATGGGGTCGTACAGCGGCTCTCAGAGCGTCTGCCGCACTCCCCCGCCATTACCTTCGTAGCGCCCTCGTATAGAGCTCATCCCGCTTGGCGTTTCGTTGCAACCTCTCACTTGTCCACCGATCAAGTGAACTACTGGAATAAATACAGCGACACGCTTGTTCGTTACAGTCGCCATATCTGCGTAAATCGCCGCGATAAATACAGCCTGTACTCGTCTGTATACAAGCTACGCGTATGTAGATTCATGTCGCGTTAATAAATCGGCTTAAGCGCGTGCAAAACGCGCAAGTAGCAGCAAAAAGCGATTATTGCGTAGGTAGATTTTTGGCACCCTGTTGCTTAATCAAAATTAAGCAATTGCTTTAAACAAAAAAGGTCAGGCACTAGGTGCCTGACCTGCAAACTTCTGGTCGGGACGACTGGATTCGAACCAGCGACCCCTTGACCCCCAGTCAAGTGCGCTACCAAGCTGCGCCACGTCCCGAAGCTTTTGTTTGTTGCTCTGCTCTCGCTCGCAACAGGGAGTATATTAACCCGAAACTTTAGACTTGTGCAAGAACTTTTTTATAAATTTTGAAGCAAGTCCAAAATTGTATCTGCGAGCTGGGGTTTTGTTAGCACGGGAAGTTCCTGTGTACCCGCTGTGCTCACTATCCAGGCCTTGTTAGTGTCGGTTCCAAAGCCCGAATCGGCGCGCGAGACATCGTTGGCGATAATGGCATCACAACCCTTGCGGGCGAGCTTACGCTGCGCGTACTCCACGACGTTATCGGTCTCGGCCGCAAAGCCGATCACGCGCCGCTCTCCCTTCTGGCGCGAGAGCTCGGCCAAAATATCGACCGTTTCGACAAGCTCGATGCGATCCAAGCGTTCGTTGGACTTTTTGAGCTTATGGTCCGCAGGGGTGGCGGGGGTATAGTCGGCGACGGCGGCCGCACAAATGGCCGCATCGGCCGTCTGGAAGGCGCTCGCCGCCGCCTGCAGCATCTCTGCGGCGGTCTGCACGCGCACGCACTCCATGCCGCCGGGCACATCGAGCGATGTCGGTCCCAACACGAGCGTGACCTCGGCACCGCGGCGAGCAGCCTCCCTCGCCAGGGCGATGCCCATCTTGCCCGACGAACGGTTGCCAATGAATCGCACCGGGTCGATCGGCTCGTGCGTGGGGCCGGCGGTAATCACGATGCGCTTACCTGCCAGGTCCTGAGGCGCGGGGTTGAGCACCTCGCAGACAGCCTCGACGATGTCCTCGGGCTCGCTCATACGTCCCGTGTCCACGTCGCCGCAGGCAAGGTAGCCGCTGCCGGGTCCCACCACATGCACGCCGCGGTCGCGCAGCGTGGCCATGTTGGCCTGCGTCGCCGGCGCCTTCCACATGCCGTTGTTCATAGCAGGTGCGATCACGATGGGTCGCGGCGTCGCAAGCAGCGTGGTGGAGATAAGGTCATCGGCGATGCCGTTGGCCATCTTGGCGATGATATTGGCCGTCGCGGGCGCCACGACCACCAGATCGGGCTCCTGCGCCAGCGAAATGTGGTGGATGGGGTCGGAGGGGTCGTCGAACAGGCCCACGGCGACGGGCTCGTTGGTGAGCGCACGGAAGGTGAGCGGTCCCACAACCTCGGTGGCATGCTCGCTCATAACGACCTTGACGCGCGCGCCGCGCTTTTGCAGTAGGCGCACGATATTGCACGACTTATAGGCGGCGATCCCGCCGGTAATACCCAGCAGGATCGTATTTCCCTCAAGTTGCATTGAATTGTTGGATGCCGCCATTGTTTAAGCTTCCTTGCTCGGGAGTACCAGGAGGCGGTGGCAGTACGGGCAGTGCGTAATCTCGCTACCGTCGTGGTTGAGGTCGCTCATGGACGATGCCTGCAGCGCGGTGTGGCAGACCGTGGGGATGTTGCCCTGGATGGTCTCGACGGCCAGGCCGCGGAACTGCTTGAGCAGACGCTCGTAGTCGGTGAGCACGTCGGCCGGCAGCGTAGCGGCAAGCGCGGTGCGCTCCTTAGTGGCGGCGTCAATCTGAGCCTGCAGGTCGGCAGCCTTGGCGCGGGCGGCCTTGGTAACGGCCTTCACGCCCTCCTCGAACTTGGCGATGATTGCCTGCGCACGGGCCTCGCGGTCGAGCGCCTCTTTGTGGGCGACAACGACATCCTTGCGGGTGTGCTCAATCTTGTCCAGACGCTTTGCCAGGGTGGCAAGCTCATTCTCCAGGTCCTGCACCTCGCGGTAATCAGAACCGTCGACGTGACGCTTCTTGGCAGCCTCGATGGCGTTGTTGGTCTGAATCTCGGTGGTGTTGAGATCGTCGAGCTCAATGTCCAGATCCTTGCGCTGGGCGTAAAGCTTGGTCATCTCGGACTTGAGCTTCACATAGGTCTTGCGCTTGGAAGCGAGCTCCTTGAGCTCCGGCATATTGGCAAGTTCGCTCTTGTTGCGGGCGAGCTCCAAATCGATCTGTTGCAGCTTGAGTAGCGTAGCGCCGGCGCTCATAAGTTCTCTCCTTTTGTCACAGTCCACCATTGGCAAGGGTTCAGTATTTTAATCGCATGACGGGGGTTGACCCCGGCGTCAACTGCAGAGTTCATCAATATATCAACGAACGGCTCCTCGGAGCGGTCGTGGCCGAGCAAGATGACGCCCAGACCGCGCAGAGCGAGGTCCTGCGCCACGTGATAGCCCGCCTCGCCCGTCACGACGACATCCGCACCCGCGGCGATGGCGAGCTCGCCAAAGTCGCCCAGGGAGCCGCCCAGAATGGCGACGGTGCGGCACGGGCGCTCGGCATCGCCCCATACGCGCGGGTCGCTTCCGAAGGCCGTGGCAGCACGGGCGGCAAGATCGCGCAGCGTATACGGGTCGTTGAGCGTTGCAAGCGCGCCCAGGCCGGTGGCTTCGGGGTCGTCCACGTGCTCCAGTGAGCTTACGGGTGCAGCACCCAGCAGCTTGCTCAGGCGGACACGGGCTTCGTGCGAGCGGTCCAGGTTGGTGTGGAGCGATATGATGCTCACGCCGCAACGCGCTGCCTCGTAGAGCGCCGCGCTGCATTGGGGACGTGTGGCATCCGCCGGACAAAAGGCCTCAGGCGCCTTGATATAGATGGGATGATGCGTTAGCAGCACATTGGCGCCGGCCTCCTGGGCGCGGTGCACATTGGCTTCGGTCGCATCGAGTGCGCAGGCAACACCGGTAATCTCCGCGGCAGGGTCGCCAACGGAGAGTCCTACATGGTCCCAACTCTCGGCATCGGTCTTGGGATAGCGTGCCAGCAGGGCACGCTCGAGCTCGGCGACGATCATGCGGCACCCACGATCGAGAGCAGCGTCTGGGCAAACTCGTCCAGATCGTCCGGATTCACGCGGTCATCAAAGGAAATGCGCAGTGCGCCCAATGCCTGCTCGCGACCGATGCCCATCGCGCTCAAAACGTGACTGGGGTCCATATTGCCGCTCGAGCATGCCGAGCCTGCCGATACCTCAAAGCCGGCGGCGTCGAGCTTGATGATGAGCTCCTCGGAGTCCATGCCATCAATGTAGATCGATACCATGCCGGGCAAACGGTCGGCCTGCTCGTAGTCGCCCATGGTGGCGTGAATGCGAGGATGGGCCGTAAGCGTGGCGTAGAGCTTATCGGACAGGGCCTGCAGCGTCGCACGCTCCTGGGCCACATGGGGCGCCAACGTGCGGGCGGCGGCGGCAAAGGCCAACTGCGTGCGCAGGTCCTGCGTGCCCGCGCGACGTCCGGCTTCCTGTCCGCCGCCAAAGATACGGGGACGCAGTGGGGTGCGGGTCTTAAGGTAGAGCGCACCGGATGCCACAGGACCGCCAATTTTGTGGGCCGCGACGGACATAGCATCGACGCCCAGCTCGGTGACATCGAGCGGAATATGCAGATAGCCCTGGATGGCATCGGTGTGGATCAGGGCGCCGGCGGCGTGTGCGGCAGCGGCAAGCTCCCGGATGGGCTGCACCACGCCGGTCTCGTTGTTGGCGACCATAATGCTCACGAGCGCCACGTCGTCGACTAGCAGCTCGACAAGCGCGGCAGGCTCAATGTAGCCCATGCGGCAGGGCTGCACCAGGTCGACGGTAAATCCGGCGGCACGCAGCAGCGGCAGGTTGTCCAGAATCGAATCGTGCTCGATGGCCGAAACGATTACACGATCGCGCTTGCGATCGCGCTGACGAGCGCCCTCGGCAAGACCGAGCAGCGCCAGCTGGTTGGCTTCGGTGCCGCCGTTGGTCAGGACAATCTCGGACGGGCGGACGCGCGCGCCAAAGCTGCGGGCAATCTCGCGACGGGCAACCTCCAGGCGCGCGGCGGCCTTGCGGCCGAGCGAGTGCAGCGAGTTGGGGTTGACGCCGGCAAGCTCGCTGTCGTCATATTCACGCTGCGCAAGGAGCGCCTCGGCGCGCATGGGCGTCGAGGCGGCATAGTCAAGATTCACGGGTATGCGGTTTTGACCTGCGGTCATAAGGGTTTATGCCTCCTGTGCAGCCTCGTTGCCCAGCTTCTGCAGCAGCGCAACCTCGGCAGCGGGATCTTCGGACTTAAATACGGCAGAACCGGCCACCAGGACATTTGCGCCGGCCTTGACGACCTCGGCGATGTTCTTGGAAGAAATGCCACCGTCGACCTCGATGAGGGGCGAAACGCCGTGACGCTCGCACATGGCCTTGAGCTCTTGGAGCTTAGCGATGGTGCCCGGGATAAAGCTCTGGCCGCCAAAGCCTGGGTTCACGCTCATGAGCAGCACCATATCGACGACGTCGATGATGCTCTCGAGCACGCACACGGGGGTGGCGGGGTTGAGCACAACGCCGGCCTTGACGCCGCGCTGCTGCAGATGCGTGAGCGTGCGGTGCAGGTGCGTGGAAGCCTCGTAGTGCACGGTGATCATGTCGGCGCCGGCGTCGGCGTACCAATCGACCGTCTCGTCGGGGTTCGATACCATCAGGTGCGCGTCGACCGGTACATCGGTGGAGCGCTTGACGGCCTTAAGGATGTCAACGCCAAAGGTGAGGTTGCCGGTAAAGTGGCCGTCCATGACGTCGAAGTGCACGTAGTCGGCGCCGGCGATCTTGTCGAGGTCGCCCTTGAGGTTGGCCATATCGGCCGAAAGGATGGAGGGAGCGATTTTAATGGAACCCATGGTAGAAGCCTTTCTGCGCTAGTCGGTGAGTCCGTAGAACTCTTGGGAGGGTACGCGGTCGGTAAGAATCTCGAGCGCCCTATCCAAAGTAACACCGTTGTAGAGCGTTTGCTCCACGGCAAAGGTGAGCGGAATGTCTACGCCCAGTGAACGGGCAAGCTCGCTCACGCTGCGGGCCGCGACGGCGCCCTCGACAACCATATGCGTGCGCGTCTGATATTCGTCGAGCGACACGCCGTGGGCAAACTCGTAGCCAAAGGTGCGGTTGCGCGAATGCTCCGAGGTGCAGGTGGCAATGAGGTCACCCATGCCGGCAAGTCCCATGCAGGTCATAGCTTGACCGCCGCGGGCATGCACCAGACGGCTAATCTCGGCCAGGCCGCGCGTCATGATGAGGGCGAGCGTGTTGTCGCCGGCACCGGTGCCGGCGGAAATGCCGCACACGATGGCGATGACGTTTTTCATGGCGCCGCAGACCTCGACACCGGTCATGTCTTGCGACAGATAAATGCGGAAGGCCGTGGACAGGAGCAGTTCCTTAAAGGTCTCCCCTATCTGCGGGTCTTCGCTGGCGATGACGGCGGCAGAAAGCCCGCCGCGGCAGATCTCCTCGGCATGGTTGGGGCCCGAGAGTGCCGCCACGCGCGTCTCGTTGCCGATCTCGCTGGCGATGACCTCGCTCATGAGCAGGCCGGACTCGGGCTCAATACCCTTGGTGAGGCAGAGCACCGGGGTATCGGCGGCGATAAAGGGCGCGGCCTGGTGGCACACGCTGCGAAGGTGCGTCGAAGGAACGGCAAAGATGATGGCCTCGGCACCGTCGAGCGCCTGCGCCAGGTCCGTCGTGGCGACGACGTTGCCGGGCAGCTTGTAGCCCACAAGGTAGCGGGGGTTGCGGTGCTCGCCGTTAATGCCGGAGGCCGTCTGCTCGCTGTGGGCCCACATGGTCACGCGCTCGGCCCGCGCGGCGGCAAGGCCCGCGACGGCGGTTCCCCAGGAGCCGGAGCCAATCAGCGCAACATTCATGACTCTCTCCTACTTATCGTCGGGCTCGGTGACGCGCTTGGTAAACGAGAGCTTGGACTCCTTACCCGTCATGAGCTTTTTGATGTTCGCACGATGGGCCCACACCACAGTAATGCCGATCAGCGCCATGCAAAACTTAAGTCCGAGGCTGCTGTACGGAAAGACCGCGCAGGCAGCGATGGGAAGACCGATGGCCGCGGCAAGCGAGCCCACCGACACAAACTTGGTGATGGCGACGGCCACGATAAACATGCCCAGCAGCGACAGGCCAATAGGCCAGTACCAGGCGAGGATGACGCCCAGACCAACTGCGATGCCCTTGCCGCCATGGAAGTTGAGGTAGGGCGAGAAGATATGGCCCCACACGGCTGCCAGGCAGATGACGCCGAGCATCCAGTCGCCGGCGGCACCGGGGGCCATAATGCTCACGGGGAAGCCATAGCCCAAGTCGGCAATGAGCGGACGCGCGATAAGGACGCAGATGGCGCCCTTAAGGCAGTCGAGCAGCAGCGTGAGCGCGGCCACCTTGGGGCCGGCCACGCGCAGGGCGTTGGTGGTGCCGATGTTGCCGGAGCCCGCCTTACGAATGTCCGTGTGGTTGAACACGCGGCCCAGGATCAGACCAAACGGAATCGCCCCGATAAAGAACGAGACCACGGCGCAGATGGCGGTCAGAAGAATCGGATTATGCATCCTTTTGCTCCTTCTTCCTAAAGAAGAGTCGAATGGGCGTGCCGGCAAAGTCGAAGGTCGAGCGCATGCGGTTCTCCACGTAGCGCTGGTAGGTGTCGTTGACCAGGTCACTGTGGTTGACGAAGAACGTGAACGTCGGCGGGTTGACGCCCGTCTGGGTCACGTAGTGCATACGCAGGCGGCGCTTGCCGTCCACCACGGTATGACCGAACTCGCGCAGGTCGGTGAGGAACGTGTTGAGGCGTGAGGTACTGATCTTTTGCGAGCGCGTCTTTTCGGCCGCGTCGACCATCGACCAGATCTTCTCGACGCTACGGCCGGTCAGGGCTGAGATGCGCAGGTACTGAGCCCAGGGAGCCATGACGCCCAGACGGCGGTCGACGGTCTCCATGCAGGCCTCGCGCTTGCGGTCATCGTCGAGCAGGTCCCACTTGTTGAGCAGCACCACGATGGCGCAGCCGCGCTCGATGGCAAGGCCCATGACCTTCTGGTCCTGCTCGGTAACGCCCACGGAGGCGTCGACGACGAGCAGCGCCACGTCGGCGCGGTCGATGGCGCGCAGGCCGCGGACCATGGAGTAGTACTCGATGTTCTCGTACACGGTGCTCTTCTTGCGAATGCCCGCGGTGTCGACCATGCGGTAGTGCTTGCCGTTACGCTCGACGACCGTGTCGATGGCGTCGCGCGTCGTGCCGGCAATGTTAGACACGATAGAACGGTCGGCGCCCAGGATGCGGTTGAACAGCGACGACTTGCCGGCGTTGGGGCGGCCGATGATGGCGACGTTCAGCGCGTCGGGGAACTCATCGGCGACCTTGTCCTCTTCCTCTGGAAGCAGGGCCACGATATCGTCGAGCAGGTCGCCCGTGCCATGACCATGCAGGGCCGAGAGCGGCGTGGGCTCACCGATGCCAAGCGAATAGAACTCCCAGATGCTGTCGTTCTCGCGATCGGGGTTGTCGAGCTTGTTCACCAGCAGAAAGACCGGCTTGTCGCAGCGCTTGAGCATGCGAGCGACCGATTCGTCCTCCTCGGTGACGCCGGTGCGGCCGTCGACCACAAACAGGATGACGGCGGCTTCCTCGGCGGCGGCGAGGGCCTGGTCGCGAATGGACGTGGCGAAGACGTCATCGCTCTTGAGCGGCTCGATGCCGCCCGTGTCGACGATGGTGAACTCGCGGCCGTTCCAATCGGCCGTGTGGTACGAGCGGTCGCGCGTGACGCCGCGGGACTCGTGGACGATGGCGTCCGAGGTCTGGGCCAGGCGGTTAACGAGCGTGGACTTGCCCACGTTGGGGCGTCCGACGACGGCGACGATAGGTTTCATCTGCTCTCCTTTAATGGGTAGGGTCAGTGGAAGTGTTAGAGTCTGCGGGCACAATGCCAAGGATGTGCTCCAGGGTATCGAGCAGCTCATGCGGCATGGTCGACACCACATGAACCTCGGCGCCGCGACCGGTAAGGCTTGCGAGTAAATCGTCACGATGATACTCGTCAAGCGTCATGCCGTCAGCGTTGAACATGAGCTTAGGCACAAAGAGCATAACCCCCGACAGATCTTGGGGCAGCTGCTCCAGAATGTCACACGCGACAATGAGGCCGGTCACGTCCACGTTGCCGCCAAAGTAGCGGTTCTTGATGGCCGTGACAGTGCCGGCGAGTCCCTTGGGCGACTCCACAAAGCGGGCCACCGTGTCGCGTGCGCTGGCGCCCGAGAGGCACAGCAGGTGCTGGCTGCGGGCGGCGATGCCAGTGCGGACGCGGGTCAGACGCTCGGCATCGGTAGCCAGCACGTCGTCGGTCTCGTCCAGATACGAGCGGATCATGCCGATGCCGTCGTAGTACTGCGGATAGCCGTCGTAAAAGTCGGCCTCGGGCGGCTCGATGCCGGCGTCCAGATAGAACTCGTCGCTCATCTGGAAGGTGTGGCGGCCAAAGCGCTCATAGGCGCGGTCCTGGAAGGGCCTGATCATAGCGATGGTCTCGCGCGCCAGCTCGGGCTTGTCGCTGTAGGACCAGCTAAAACGGTTCTGATGCTTGGTAAAACCGAGCGGCACGATGCCCAGACTTGTGATTTGCTCGTGCTCCTCGCAAAAGCGTAGGGTCTTTTCCAGCTCCTCGCCGTCATTCATGCCGGGGCACAACACGATCTGTGCGTGAATTTCGATGCCGGCGGCCATGATGGCCTCGAGTACGTCCATGCCGCGCTGGGCGTTGCGGCCCATCATACGACGGCGGACGTCGGGGCTCACGGCGTGGACCGACACGTTCATGGGGCTCATGTTGCGTTGGATGACGTTTTGCACATCTTCGTCGGTGAGGTTGGTCAGCGTGACGAAGTTGCCCTGCAAAAAGCTTAGGCGGTAGTCATCATCGCGGATGTAAAGCGTGGAGCGTCCGCCCTTGGGCAGCATGGTCATAAAGCAGAACACGCAGGCGTTTACGCAGGTGCGCATGCCGTCGAAGATGGGGCCATCGAACTCCAGACCCCAGTCCTCGCCGGGAAAGCGATCGAGCTCGACGAGGGTGACGGTGGCGTCGCGCGGATCGAATACCTCCAGCTCGACGGTGTCGTCATCTGCCTCCCAGAGCCACACGATCATATCGGTCAGTTGCTCGCCGTTGACCGTGAGCACGCGCATGCCCGGCTCGATACCCACATCCCATGCGGGCGATTCGGGGCGCACGTTTTTAACGAGCGCGCCCTCACCCGGCTCGGGGTCGCGGCTGCGCCCGTAATCGGCCACCTCAGCGGCGTATGCGGGTACGGTCTGGTCCATGATTAGCGGCAAAGCTCCTTGATGCGCTCGACGGCGCGCTCGATGTGTTCTTGCGGGGTGGAGGCTCCGGCGGTGATGCCGATGTGGCGTGCGTTGGCAAACCATGCGGCCTCGATCTCGGACGCCTCCTCGATGTGATGGGTGTGCTCGCAGACATCGGCGCAAATCTGCGCCAGGCGGCGGGTGTTGCCCGAGTTCTTACCGCCCACCACGACCATGCAGTCGCAGCGGTTGGCAAGTGCGGCTGCTGCCTGTTGACGCTCGCTCGTGGCGGCGCAGATGGTGTTGATCACGCGCAATTCCTGCACGCGCGGGGTGATGGCAGCCACGACCTCGGCCAGGTTCTGCGCGGTTTGGGTGGTCTGCACAACCAGGCCCACCTTGCCCTTGAGCGGCAGCGCGTCCGCATCGGCGGCGCAACTCACGACCTGCGCGTCATCGCCGGCATGGCCCAGGATGCCCTCAACCTCGGGATGGCCCGGCTCGCCCACGACGAGCACGCGATAGCCCTCGCGAACCAGGCGCTCGGCGGCCACGTGGACCTTCTTGACGTAGGGGCAGGTGGCATCGACCACGTCGAGACCGCGCTCGCGAGCGGCCTCGATCACCTGCGGCACCACGCCGTGCGCGCGAATAATCACGGTGCCCGATGCGGCATCGTCCAGGGTCTCGGCCAGACCGACGCCCGCCTCGGAAAGCTCGCGCACCACGATGGGGTTATGGATGAGCGGGCCCAGGGTGTGGACCTGAGTGCTCTCCCCCACCTGCGGGGCGGCCGCCAAGGCCATATCGAGCGCGCGCTGCACGCCGTAGCAGGTGCCGGCGTGGGCAGCGATTTCGATGGTGGGGGCGTCTGCCTTGCCGGGCACGGCTTCGGCGGTGCTCATGACTTCCTCGCCCATGGCTAGAACCTACCCGGGTGCTCGGCGCACAGGTCGTCGCGCATGGCGTAGACGCGACTCATGGCTTCGGACTCAAACCATGCCAGGCGTTCCTTGCGCTTGAGCTCGGCCGGAGCGTCGGATAGCGAGATGGCCTTGCCGGCACGGATCCAGCACTTTTTGGGGCGCATGAGCTTTTTGCCCGCAGGCGTGATATCGGACCAGCCGCAGATGGCGAGCGGGTTGACGGGCGCCTTGCCCATCTGGGCGATAAGCGCAAAACCGCCGTGGACCTCGGGCTTGATCTCGCGCGAGCGAATGCGCGTGCCCTCGGGGAAGATCAAGACGTCCTCGCCGCGCTGCAGCGCATGCTGGGCGGCACGCAGACACTTCATGTCGGCGGTGCCGCGCTCGACGGGGATACCGCCCACGCGGCTAAAGGCCCAGCGCACGATCTTGCTCTTGGCGAACTCGGATTTAAAGATGGGTCGAATGCGACGGCCTCCAAAGAACAGCGCCGTCTCTACAGCCAGGAGCTCGGCCATCGAGGTGTGGTTGCAGATGACCACGCTGCCGCGGCCTTCCTGGCGCTCAAACAGCAGGTCGCTGTCCTCGACCTTCCAGCGCCACATGAGCTTGGAGAAGACCCACAGGATGCCCATGACCACGGCGACGGTGCCGCGGATGAGCGCCGGGAACTCGGCGTAGGGGGCGTTATAGTAATCCTCGGGCGTCTGCTTAAACAGGCGCATGGGCTACCTCCTTTGGTTGATGAGGTCCTCGATTATCGAGACGACCTCGTCGATGGTGTGGGCGGTGGAGTCGACGTGCACGGCGTCCTCGGCGGGTACGAGCGGCGCGACCTCGCGGCTGCTGTCGAGCTTATCGCGCTGCTTGAGGGCGTCGAGGGTCTCGTCGACCTCGGCCTCGAGCTGCTCGGTTGTGAGCGGCTGGGCGTCGTTTTGATGGCGCTGCAGCACGCGGCGACGGGCGCGCTCGCGCGGGTCGGCGGTCAGGAATACCTTGACCTGCGCGTTGGGGAACACGACGGTGCCGATGTCGCGACCCTCGGCCACGATATCGCGATCCTCGGCGGCGCGGCGCTGATGGATGAGCATGGCGGCGCGCACGCCCGGGTAGGCCGAGACCTTGGACACGTTGGCGTCGACCTGCGGAGTGCGGATGGCGGCCGAGGCGTCCTTGCCGTCGATGGTCAGGCGCGTGTCCTCGCCGGTACCGTTGGTAAAGCGGATCTCGATCTGCTCGGCGAGGGCGTCGATGGCCGCCTCGTCGTCCAGGTCGATGCCGCGATCGAGCGCGGCGAAGGTGACGGCGCGGTACATAGCGCCCGTGTCGAGCTTGTTAAAGCCCAGCTGGCGGGCTATCTCCTTGGCGATAGTGGACTTGCCGGAACCGGCGGGGCCGTCGATGGCGACGATCATACAATGCTTCCTTTCGGTGGTTGACGTGCTGGTATGGGACGCAGGCGCTGCAGCTTGGCGGGTTGCCTAGCTCGTGTAGCGCTCGCGGTAGGTGTTGCGCTTGGGCGCGGAGCCGTGACTGCCGTGGTGACGCGTGCGGCTCGCGGTGTTAGTCGCGGGCGCGCCGTCACGCTTGGCGCCGGCCTGCTTGGGAGGGATGCCGCCGGCCTTGAGGATCTGCACCTCGCGGTCGGTGAGCTCGCGCCACGACCCTTTGGCCACGTCCTTGAGCTCCAGGCCGGCAAAGTTGCAGCGATGCAGGCGGATTACGGGATGGTGAATCTTACTCAACATGCGCTTGACCTGGTTCTTGCGCCCCTCGCGAATGATGACCTCCACGGCGGTGGTGCCGGGCTTCACACCCTGCGGGGCCACGGCTTCAGCCTCGCGAGCGTTAATGACGCGACAGATCGCCGGCTGGCACAGGCCGTCGTCGAGCTCGATGCCGCGACGCAGCGGCATGAGATCGCTGTCGGACAGCTGCCCGTCGACGAGCGCCTGGTAGGTCTTGTAGACGTGTTTGCTCGGGTGCAGCAGGTCCTGAGACAGGTCGCCGTCGGTGGTAAAGAGCAAAAGGCCCGTGGTGTCGCGGTCCAGGCGACCCACCGGAAAGAGCCCCGGAAAGCGGTCGCGCGGGACCAGGTCGGCCACGCAAGGGCGCTCCTGCGGATCGCTCATGGTGGTGAGGTAGCCGGTCGGCTTGTAGAGCATCAGGTACACGGCGCCCTGGTTGAGCTTGACGGGCATGCCGTCGACCTCGATATGGTCGCGGTCGACGTCGACCTTGGTGCCCAGCTCGGTTGCGACCTGACCGTTGACGGTCACGCGTCCGGCGGTCATCAGGTCCTCCGAGCCGCGGCGGCTCGCCACGCCCGCGCGCGCCAAAAAGCGCTGCAGGCGCATGGTGTGCGGGTAGACGGGCTGGGCACCGCCCGCGGACGCTGTGGTGTCCGTGGCACTTGCAACGCGCGTCTCCCCTGCTTCGTTAGTCCTCGTCATGCATATCCTCCGAGGTGTCACCGGTGGGCAGAAGCTCTGTGTCATCGGTGTCCTCAACATCGGTATCGATCAGTTCGCGCTCTTCGTCCAAGTCTTCGGCCTGCTCCTCGAGCGTGGACTGAATGCTGCGGCCGCTCAGACGCTCGCGGATAAACTGGCGCGACTGCTCGTCGGGGGCAAACTGTTCTAGATCGGGCAGGTCGCGGGTGGAGCGCAGGCCGAACTTTTCCAAGAAGGCGTTGGTCGTGCCGTAGATGATGGCCTGACCGCGCTCGGGGTCGCGGCCGAGCTCGCGCACCAGGCCCTTGTCCACGAGCGACGCGATGACGCCGTCGGAGTTGACGCCGCGGATGCCCTTGACCACCTCGCGCGTGACGGGCTGGTGGTAGGCGATGACGGCAAGGGTCTCGAGCGCCGCCTGCGACAGTTTTTGCGTGTCCCAGCTCAGCACATAGGCCTCGACCACGTCGTGGTAGGCGGGGTGTGTAAACAGGCGCCAGCCACCGGCGACCTCGCGCAGCTGAAAGCCGCGGTTGGCTTCCTCGTACTCAACCTTGAGCTCGGCCAAAAGCGACGCACACTCGCCCGGGGCGATATCCAGCGCACCTGCCAGCGCGGGTGCGCTCACGGGGTCGCTCGACACCAGCAACAGCGCCTCGAGGGCGCCTTTGAGGCTGTTTGCCTCCAGCGTGGAAAGGGTTGACATGGTTGGCGCTCCTATTCGGTGAGCTCGGGGCCCTCGCCAGGCACGTATGCCTCGGCGCCCTCGACGCGGTTGATTTGAATGGTTCCAAAGATCTCGTCCTGGCTCAGCGTGAGCGAGCCGCGCTTGGCGAGCTCGAGCATGGCCAGGAAGGTGACGACGAGCTGCTCGGTGGTGGCGTCGCCGTCCAGCAGCTCGCAGAAGGTACAGGTTTGGTGCGCCATGGTAAAGCGGTCGACCGAGGCCACCGTCAGGTCGAGCGGCACGCGATGCGGTGCCACGTGCTCGGCCTCCAGCAGGAAGGTCTGGCGCTTGCCGTCCAGGTCGGCGCAAATGACAGCGAGGCCGCGCAGGGTAATGCCGGCCAGGTAGTCGGGCATAAGGCCCAGAAACTCGGGGTCGGGGCCGGCTACGCGCGGATGCATGTGGCTTTCGGCCTGCATGCGCGCGCCAAGGGCTGCCGTCGCGCCCTTAAACTGCTTGTAGGCGATCAGGCGCTGGATCAGGACTTCGCGCAGGGCGTCGCCGTCGAGCGCGCTGAGTTCCTCGAGGTCTTCGTCGTCCTCGTCATCGTCGTCTGTCTTGCGCGGGGCCTCCTGGGGAACCAGCGAGGCTGCCTTAATGTCCAAAAGGGTTGCCGCGACCAGCAAAAAGTCGCTCGCCACGTCCAGGTCCAGCGCCTCGATGCGCTCGACCTCGGCCAGGTATTGCTCGGCCACCTCGCTAATCGAGATGGCGCCGATATCAACTTTTTGGCGGGTTACCAGCTGCAGCAGCAGGTCGAACGGTCCGCTGTAGACCTGCGTCGACACGCGATACGACATCTTCGACCTCCTTTGACGGCGCCTTCGCGGCGCGGTTTGGGTGCATGTTGCGACCGTTTTGCACAATCGACCTGTAAGTTTACCTTAGATGCCGGCGATTGCGAAGTTGAGCAGCCACTCGGCCAGCGGATACACGGTAACGTCGAAATAGCGGCCGATCACGTCGATGCCGGTCAACATGGGCAGCAGGTACAGCACCAGGATGAGGATAGGCATGGCGTATTGCTGCAGGCGATAGTAGTTGGCGAGCGCCTTGCCCTTGAGGAACGGCACGATGATCGACGAGCCATCGAGCGGCGGGATCGGGATGAGGTTAAAGAACGCGAGCGACAGGTTGACCACGATAAAGGTGGCGCCAAAGTTCATGATTTGGGACGCCACGGCAAAGGACATGCTGGCGTAGAGGTTGCCGTATGCCGCGTGCATGAGGGCGGCCGCGAGACACGCGAGGGCGATGTTCGATGCGGGGCCGGCCGCGCTCACCAGGACCTCGTCGCGTTTGGGGTGCTTGAGGTTATTGAGGTAGACGGGCACGGGCTTGGCAAAGGCGAACACCGGGCCGCCGGCGGCGAGCATCAGCAGCGGCAGGAGAATGGTGCCAAACGGGTCGATATGGTTGAGCGGGTTGAGCGAAACGCGACCGCGAGAACGGGCCGTCTTGTCGCCGAGCGCCCAGGCCGCGGCGGCGTGCGCGCTCTCGTGAATCACGATACCCACGATGACGGCAACGGCGCTGGCGAGCAGGTTCATGAGGTAGCTGCTGGACATGGCGCTCCCCTAGCGGACGCGGCGCGAGGCGCGCGTGAGCAGGTAATCGGCCACAAACAGGATGACGGCCACGATGGCGTAATCCAAGCGGAACACGCCGCCAAAGGGCGATGTGATGATTCCGTAGCCGGCAATGGCGCTCGGCAGTGCGCGAGAAAGCTCAACGACAAAGCCCACGATCTGCAGCTTGGCGGTGAGGCCGCTAAAGCACAGCAGCACGGTCATCGCGCTCATAAAGATGCCGGAGATGCGGCACGCGATGGCGATGATGCTCATCGCCACGGCAGCGGCCTTACGAGAGTTCACGCGCGGTCTCCTCTTCGATCTGGGTGGAAAGCTCCAGCCATTCGTCCTCGAGCTTGGGCAGCTCCTGCTTAAGGCCGTTATATTCCCCCAGCGCGGCGTTGAACTTATCCTGATCGGCATAAAGCTCTTCGCTTGCCATCAATTCCATAAGCTCGTCATAGCGGGCACGCTTTTTGTCGAGCTCTGCCTCGATCTTCTTGAGCTGGTTGCGCACGCCCTTGAGTTTTTTGTTGAGCGCGGCGCGGGCCTGGGCCTCGGCGCGCTTCTGCTCCTTGGTCTTTTTGCCTTCGGCCGACTTGGGGGCCGCGGCGGGGCTGCTGGCCTGGGCGACGCTGGCTTTGGTGGACCTGGCCGCGGCAGGCGCGCTCTCCCCTGCCGCCTCGGCAGCGGCGCGGGCAGCGAGGTCCTCGCGTTTGTAGAGGTAGTAGTCGTAGTCGCCGTCGTAGACCGTGACCTTGCCGTCGCGGATGTCGATGACGCGGTTTGCCACGGCACGTACCAAGTGCTCGTCGTGGCTGATCAGCACGATGGTGCCGGGGAAGTTCTGCAGGGCGTTCTCGAGCATGTCCACCGAGTCGATGTCCAGGTGGTTGGTGGGCTCGTCCAGGCACAGGAGTGCCTCGGGCGCCACGAGCATCTTGGCCAGGGCCAGGCGCGCCTTTTCGCCGCCGGAAAGGACGCGTACCTGCTTTTCGATTGCGTCGTTGTCGCTAAACAGGAAGGCGCCCAGCAGGCTGCGCTGCTGCGGCACGGTCCACTTGGGCGTGACGGTGTCGATCTCTTGCAGGACGGTATTGGACTCGGTCATGCCCTCGAGCGCGTGCTGGGCATAATAGGCCACGCCCACGTTGGTGCCCAGGTCGCGCGTGCCGGTAGTGGGCGGCTCCAGGCCGGCGAGGATCTTCATGAGGGTGGACTTGCCGGCACCGTTGGGGCCGACGAGCGCCACGTGCTCGCCGCGGTAGAGCTTGAGGTCGATGTCGCTGTAGATGTGCTTGTTGCCGTAGGACTTGGACACGCCCTCCAGGCCGACGACCATGTCGCCGGAGCGCGGCGGGTCAGGGAACTTAAAGTCGATGTGCTTGTGGCCCTCGGGCAGGATGACAAGTTCCTTTTTAATCTGCTCGATCTTACGGATGCGCTCCTGCGCCTGGGCGGCCTTGGTGGGCTTATAGCGGAATTTGTCAACGAAGACCTGCATGTGGGCGATGTCACGCTCCTGGGCGGCTCGCTTGGCGCGCATCTGTTCCAGGTTGTCCTCGCGCTGCTTGAGGTAGCTGCTGTAGTTGCCGGTGTAGGTGGTCACGCGACGGTTTTCGAGAGCGGCGACGTGGTCGACGCAGGCGTCCATGAAGGCGCGGTCGTGACTGACGATGAGGACGGCGCCGTCGTAGTTGGCGATAAAGCCGCGCAGCCACTGGACGCTTTCGAGGTCCAGGTGGTTAGTAGGCTCGTCCAGAAGCAGCAGGTCGGGGTGGCGCAGGAAGAGCTTGGCAAGCGCGATGCGCATCTGCCAGCCGCCCGAGAACTCGGAGCACGGGCGCTCAAAGTCGGTGACCTTAAAGCCCAGGCCGGATAGGATTTTGCGGGCGTTGCTCTCGAGCTCGTAGCCGCCCAGGTGCTCAAAGCGGTCCTGGACTTGGCCGTACTCGTTGAGGAGCGCGTCGACGTCCTTCCCCTGTTCGGAGAGCTCGGTGATCTGGGCCTGCAGCTCGTTGGCGCGCTCGCCCATGCGGCGGATTTCCTTGGCAGCGGCCATGACCTCGGCAAGGATGGTGGTGTCCTTTTGCTCCAGGTTGGTTTCTTGCTCTAGGTAGCCCACCTGGCAGTCCTTGGCGTACTGAACCTGGCCGGCGTCAGGGCTGTCGATGCCCATGATGATTTTGAGCATGGTGGTTTTGCCGGCGCCGTTGGGTCCCACGAGCGCAAAGCGCTCGCCGGGGTTGATCTGGAAGGACGCGCCGCTAAAGAGGACGCGCGCGCCGAAGCTTTTTTCGATCTTGTCGACCAGGAGGATCATGGTGCCGCCTTTGACCTTGTGTGCCTATATG
>CALKBO010000029.1 GCA_937989875.1 uncultured Collinsella sp.
GAAGAGCGTTGCTGCCTAGGCTAGCCCCTTGTCACATAAACTACCGAAGCCTCTTATTTATCGCAAACAAAGATCGAGATAAAAAGTTGAAAAGCCGCTATTACCAACTTCAAAGCGTCAAAGCTCTTCGTAACGCCTGCGGACATAATAATTGCATTATCGACGACCTTAAGGGAGGAACTCCTTCTCATGAGATCAGCCGAAATGTTAAAAACGCTTTGCGAGCTGTTGGCTATTCGGATATCACTCTTTCAACGAAGTTGAGTAATGATAGGATTCAGCAAATTGCGACGACTCTTTATTTGCATCATCTGATTGCGTCTCCTGGCGTTGTTGCGGCCAAGGGCGTCCAGCTTCACCAGTCTGTCAATCGCATGTATCGGAATGCCCACTATTACGATAAAAATGATCCCGTTAAATCTTCTTTTAGCTTTTTCAAAGGCATGATTGATGCGTGGTACCCGATAGCCTGAGCTTCATGTACCATCTGAGATGATGTTTTTGTGGTAGTCGAGCTAGCTATGCTACACCATCTCCTCGAGATGGTGTAGCATAGCTAGCTGCAATACAAAAGCTCTTCGGGAGCTTTAAGGGTGACGCTTTCGACAAGAGAGTGTTGCCCTTTTTTCATTCGTGTAATGGCGCGAGTTTAGTCGTTTTGATAATGAGGTTGTACTGGATGCCTTGGAATACCTCGCCAGTTACGCTTAGAGCACAGTGTCGAAAAGACGGGGCCGTGCTGGGAAATGCCATTTCCAGAATTGATCTTTCGATTTGGTAACCGCTCAAGGCGGACATGCCTCACGATGCCGATGCAGCCTTCGACGTTCCTGAACTCATCGATCATTTGCCTGGTAATCGCGATAGCGTTGTCAACGATGTCGCTCTCTTGCGCTGTGAACATGTAGTAGATAGGCAAGAACTAGTAGGCGTAGATGCTCATTCCGTACACTAAAGACGCTTCTAATGGATCGCCCTGCTGGCCAGAATCATCCCGGAGAGGTCTTTAAGGGTAAAGACCTCGAAGTAGAGGAACAACGGTCGCTTGTTCTCTTGTAGGCGTGCCTGCGGCGATTAATGTTCTCAATCTATTTGTGTTCAACCGCTCTTCGAAAAAGAGATGCTGCGGTATGATGTTCTAAATAAAAAACGAAGGCCTGCTATAGACCATTGTTTTGCAAGGGGGTTCCTTCCTAACGGAGGGCATCCCCTAGTTTAATTTAGATGGAATTTGGGGCCGACCAACCGTATTCCTGATCATTGCCCTGTTGGGTTGTTGATCATTACGGTAAGATTCTCTCAGTGAAGCGTCGCGGACTCTACGTGAGGCGATGACAAAGAAGGGTCGTTGCTCGGTATTCCGGCAATGGCCCTTTAACGTTTCAGCGGCGCCTGGATGCTGTCGCGGTTGCCGCCATTGTCGCTGGAACACGCGATACAGGGCCTCGTTTTCCGGAAGTGCGGGGAAAAATCGAAAACCGCAGAGCACAATGCCTTTTTGAGAACAAAACCGCAGGTCGCTGAAGGCCAAAACCGGGGCCTGGTCGGCAGATCTCGGATTTTCCCCGCACTTCCGGATGGCATTTCGCGGAAGTATGCGGCAAATCCCGTAGCCCCTGAGCACACCGCCTATTCGAGTAAAGAAACCGCAAGTAGTTGCGTTGTCGCTTCGTGTGTGCTCGGCATGTTTGATATTTGCCGCATACTTCCGGTTTTATCCCCTTGATTCCCTTTCCTTGAGTGTTACAAACCCTTGTTTGACTATATATAAAGTCTATAATCAAAGAAAAACTCTGATATATCTTTTCAAAATAATGAAAGGAATGTTGAGTACCATGCTTTGTCAGTTCACCTTTAAGAACTATCGGTCCTATCGCGACGAGGCTGAGCTTTCCATGCAGGCGACGCCGATGAAGGAGTTTGAGCGTTCCCTCATCGAGTGTCCAGACGGGCAGAGTTTCCTTCCGGTGGCTGCGGTGTACGGGCCCAACGCCGGCGGTAAATCTAACCTGCTCGAGGCTCTCGATTACGTTCGTTCGGCGGTGGCCAGACCGATCAGATTACTGTCTGCCAGCGCTGATGCGCCAGAGGGTGATCGTCCTTCGATACCCCGTTGTTCTGCGTTCGGGTTCGATGACGTGTCTGTTGCCGAGCCCACCGAGTTCGAGCTCTACTACCGCGCGGGTGAGCATGAGTATCGCTATGTTCTGTCAGTACACGCCGATGAGATTGTGTCCGAAGGGCTGCGGCGGCGCAAATTGGGGGCTTCGCGCACGGCGATGCTGTTCGAGCGCGAGGGTACAGAGGTTTCGCTCGGTCCCACGCTGCGCAAGCTTGTGACGGCAGCGAAGTTCAACCCTAGTTTGCCGTACCTGTCGTTCCTCTGCATCAACTTCGATGCGCCGGTGGTCCAGGAGGCGGCCAGCTGGTTTCTCGACGCAGTGTTTCTGAACTATAACAGTTCCTATCTGGAGCGGATGCTCGAGCAAATGCTCGACGAGGGCGACTCGCGCGAGGTCACGCGTTTTTTGCGCGCCGTTGATGTGCGTATTGATGGCTTCAGAGTGGAGAGGGCGCCGGAGTGGCGCGGCAAGCGCGTCTTCGTGAGGCACGAGGTGGGCGGCAAGGCGTACGAACTGCGTTTATCCGAGGAATCTGCCGGAACCCAGAAGCTCATGGGGTTGGCTGCGTATCTGATGATAGCGCTTGAGCGTGGTGGCACCGTTGTGGTAGACGAGCTCGACGCCAAACTGCATCCGAAGCTTCTCCGCTATGTGATTCTGCTGTTTAAGGATCCTGAGGTTAACAAGAGTGGCGCGCAGCTCATCTTCTCGTCCCAGGATGTGTCAACAATGCGAAACGATGTGTTCCGCCGTGACGAGATATGGTTCGCTGCGCGCGGCGAGGGGGAGGCGAGTCAGCTGTGGTCGCTCGCCGATATCCACGAGGCTAACGGCAACTTGGTTAGCAAGAACGCGGCTTTCGACAAGCAATACCTGTCCGGTCGCTACGGCGCCGATCCGTATCTCACCCGCATCGAGGAGTGGGATTAGCATGGTGGCGAAGAAGTCGAAGGGCTGGCGTAGCGGCAAGCGCGAGGGCCGCTCGCGCATGGTTCAGATGACGCGTCATCTCGTGGTGAGCGAGGGCAAGGAGACCGAGCCTCGCTACTTTGAGGGTGTGCGTGCGGCATTGGGCTCGGCGAACGAGCGCAAGGTTGCCATTGTCGTTAAGGGGACCGGCAAACACACGCTTGACCTGCTTGACTTCGCCGTCGAACACTGCCGCTATGCGCCCGAGACGTTCGATCACGTGTGGCTCGTGTATGACAAGGATGACTTCCCTGCGTCCGACTTTGACGCGATGGAGTGCAAGTGCAACGAGCTCTCTGATGGTTCGAGGACCTTCCACGCGTTGTGGTCCAACCCCTGCTTCGAGCTGTGGCCGCTTCTGCACTTTCGCTACACGACCTCGCATATGTCCGCATCCGACTGCCAGCATGCCCTCGCGCAGGAGATGTCGAAGAACTTGGGCATCGAGTACCGCAAGAACCTGGACGGGATGTTTGGGGCAGTGGATGATAGGCGAGGCGAAGCATTGCAGCGTGCTGGGCGCCTCGTCGCGTACCATAGGGAACCGGGTAACCTCAAGCCCTCTTTGCAAAATCCCGCAACCAAGGTGGGCGAGATTTTCGATGTGATTGGGCCGTATCTGGTTGGATAGCCGGGCTCGATCGGGCTCGATAGGACTGGAGATTCATGAAAGATGTTGTTTTGGGTTGCCTGCCGTCTTTAACTGGATTGACCTTTTGGGACCCGATAGGATACTAGAGTAAACCTAGCGGTATTGACGCAGTCAACCTACGGGCCTGCGTCCTGCGGAGAGGCGGCTTTTCTTTTGAATGGCCGCCTCTTTTTATTATTTGTTTGGATGTACGTGGAAGCCGCCGATAGGCGGTTTTTGCGTTCAAGGGGCTATTTTCCGAGGAGTATTTGTCGCGTTTGGCTTCCGGACACTCGCTTTTAGCGTGTTATTTCGGAAGTGCCGGGAAAAATCGAAACTTGCCGAGCGCAACCCGTTTTTCGGCAACAAAACCGCAGGTCAGCGGAGCTCAAAACAGGGGTCTGGCCGGCAATGCTCTGATTTTCACCACACTTCCGGAATTGCCCGACGGAAGTGTGCGGCAAATTCTGGAACCCTCGAGCATACCGTCTTTTTCGGGTAAAGAAGCAGCAGGTAGAGGCGTTGCCGCTATCCAGTGCGTTCGGCATGTTTGGAATTTGCCGCTTATTTCCGGATTTAGCACAAGCTCGACTGGGTTGTTTATCGATTGAAGCTGTGGAATCTAGCATAAGCCTTGTTATTTGTATTTAAATAGATACACTTAACTTATAAGTTAAGTGTATCTAGAAATGGGAGGTGGCCTTTGGTTGAAGGATATGATCTTGTCGAATATGGGGATCCCAAGGGCCGACCGTTTTGGGAGCTGACGACTTCTCCCGCCAACTCTCAATTCCAGAAACTGTTGACAGACCCTAAAAAGAAGTTTGCCGCCCGTAAAATGGTTGATCAGATTTCAAAAATCTATGATTATGGGTTAAAGGTTGCGAGTGGGACCTCAAAGCTACGATGTATTGATTCTAAGATCGGCCTCTATGAACTAAAAGGGTTTGACGGGGCAAATCGAGAGATGATTTATGCCATATGTCAGGGCGTAGACAAAATTGTTCTATTGTTTTGGTTTAAAGGACATCAGGGATCAGGAAATATCAGTAAAGAAATCGAGCGGGCCAAGCGATTAGCCGTAATAGCACGTCAACTTCTGGAATCTGAGCGTTGACTTTTATACTTGGCTTTCGAAACGGAGAACACAATGAATAAAGTAGATTTATCTGATTTTTACGCCGAGACAGAAACTAACGAAACACGCGCTTATGAACACGCGCTAGATATCGAGTTTATTGTTCATCGCGAGATGAAGCATTTGGGTTTAAGCAAAAGCGATTTGGCAAAGCGTATGGGCGTGAGCCTTCAGTCGCTTTCGAAGCTGTTGAATTCTCAGCCCAATATGACGCTGAAGACGATCGCCAGGTTCGAGCTCGCTTTAGGTATCAATATCGTTCCTAAGGTTACCGTTAACTATTCTAAAGAGCTACCGTTTCTCTCGTCCAATGAATCCCTGCGCAAGCAATGGTCTTTTAGGAACGAGCGTCCGTCCTCGCATGTGAATCTCGAGATGATTTCCGGAGGTTTGGCAGCATGAGTGGGGATTTTATTGCTCCGATTCAAGTCGTTCATTTGTTCGTCGTTGACTCCGATTTCCATATCGAGGATTCGCCTTCGGATAACATGGAATTAAAAGTTGACGTTAGCTACCAAGATGTCCACCTTTGGAAAAACGGTAATGATGCTCGCGCAAGTTTAAAGATGTGCGTAATTGGCAGCCTCCTTGACAGAGATGAAGGTGCACAGGAGAAGATGCACGCTGGCGTTACAGTATCCATCTCGGTTTCTGCGCAAATGCCTATGAACTCTCCCGATGACGAGGCGCGTCACTACCTTCTTTCAAATGCTATTTCGATGGCATATGCCCATGCAAAGAGCTATTTGATGGTTGTTACTGGACTTTCGCCCATGGGAGCGCTTACATTGCCTGCCATTCTCCCTGCAGAGCTGTCAGCAGATTGCGATGTGCCTTTTCAGAGCGAATAGCAGTCTCTCAATGAGCCTGAGTCGGACGAGTTGCCATCCCCACATCCTTTAAAAAAGTTCTTAAAACAGCCTTAAAGGCGCTCCAGCTCGCGTTGACAGCGTAAAATACGCATGTTTGACTATGAACGAAGTGGATTTTAGGGGAGGGGTGCGCCATGGAGGTGCTGGTTGTTGGCAACACCGCATATGTTGACGATGACTTTTGTGCCAAGGCGTTCCCCGGGGACCATGTCCAGGTCGTCGCTGCCGCGGAAGCGCGCCGCGACGAGTCATCACCCCATGCCTCGTGGAAAGAGCTTCTGCAACACCTGGATCAGGCCTACGAGTTCGACCGCGTGGTCTACCTATCCAATTACCTTACCCCGCATACCGATACCGTGGGCGATATCGAGACGCTGCGCTCGGTCTTTCGTGCGTGCGCGGGTCGACGGATCCAACTGCTGTATGTAGCGGGGCCCGCGGGTGCCGAGGGTGCCGCCGATGCCGCGGGGCGAACGGGCAAGGAAATTATCGCCCGTGCGTCAAACGACCTGTGCCGCTACTATGCTGCTCGCGAGGGCGTCCAAACCAAGATCCTGCGCGTGCCGTTCCTGTATACCGCGTCTGCCGCACTGGAGGACCCGTTTTTGGTGCCGCTGTTCGACGCGTGCTCAACCGGATCGGTCGCTCTGCAGGGCGCGCGGGATGCGGCGTTTCCCCTGCTGTGTGCCGAGGAGCTTGCGGTGCTGGTACGCCGTATCTTCGATAGCTGGGATGCCTCTTTTGAGACGCTCGACGTTGCCGATGCCTTCCATCACACGGCGGGTGAGGTGGGCGAGGCTCTCAAGGCGCTGTTCCTAGGGCTCTCGGTTGCCTATGGCGATTCTGCCGGCTACGCCATGCCCGTCAGCGACATCGTTCGCGTTCGTTATGGTTGGTTTCAGCGCTACGACCTGCTGCGCGATCTTTCGACCATTCAAGCGCGTTGGGATGCTGGCCGCGCAAAGAAGGTTAACCCCTTGCGCGCCGCCATCGACCGCATCCGGCTGCACACGCTGCCTATCAAATGCCTGGAGACGGGCGTTGCCTGGGTCCTGTTCGAGGTGCTGGAGCATCTGTTCTCACAATCGGCCCAGCTCAACGTGCTCGATTATCGCCTGCTCTACGTGGTGTTGATCGGCACGCTGTATGGCTTGGACTTTGGCCTGGTTGCGGCGCTGCTGGCGTCGGTGGGTTTGGCCGCGAGCTACTTTACTCAGTACGGCTATACCTTCCAGGGCCTGTTCTACGAGCCGTCCAACTGGCTGCCGTTTATTGCGTACTTTGTGGTGGGTGCCGTGTGCGGCTATGTGCAGCTGCGCAACAGCGAAGCCATTAGGGCGGAGCGCGATCAAAACGAGCTCGTGCGCAACCGCAATACGTTCCTTACGCAGCTCTACCACGACGCGATCGAGGACAAGCGCGCGTACAGGCGCCAGATCGTGGGTCGCCACGACAGCTTTGGCAAGATCTTTGCCGTGACGCAGGAGCTCGACGTACTCAACCCACGCGACATCTATCGCAAGTGCTGCGAGCTTCTGGGCGAGATCCTCGAGAACGATTCGGTGGCGATCTACCATGTTTCGGGCGGGGTATTTGCACGCCTGGTGGCAGCAAGTCCCGCGATTGCCGAAGATGCCGCACGCTCGCTCACGCTTGAGCAGCTTGCACCTCTTTTGGGCGACGGGGGCCGTTCGAACCTGTGGGTGAACCGCGAGCTGACGCCGGGGCTTCCCATGATTGGATACACGATCGAGCGCGACGGGGCGCCCGCCGTGTTGATCTTTGTGCGTAGTGCGGCCGAAAACCAAATGACCCTCTATTATCAAAATCTGTTCCGCATCTTGTGCGGCCTGGTCGAAAGCGCGCTGGGCCGTGCCTTTGACTATGAGGCGGTGGCGCAGGATAAACGCTGCGTTGACGGAACTTGCGTGCTCAAGCAGACTGCCTTTGGCCAAGAGCTCGCGGCGGAGCAGGCGCTCGCAGATAGCAAGATGGGGAGTTTTTTGCTCCTGCGCGTGGTACCGGGCATGGAGCCTGTCGGCGAGCTGGTGGGCGCAATTGGGTCGGCAATCCGCGAGAGCGACGCGGCGGGCTTGGTCGACGGCGACGTGCTCTACCTGCTTATGCGCCAGGCAAAGGCGTGCGATCTGCCCATTATCCGCGAGCGCCTGAGCGTAAAGCAGATTGCGGTGGAGCCCGTCGACGGCGAGGACATCGTGGCGCTGCTGCAGCACATCTCTTACACCGGTGACGGTGAGGGGGGTGCCGCTTGATCTCGCTTGTCGTTGCTGCCGTCTTGCTGCTGATTCATGCGCTGGTTTGCCTGATGCTGTGGACGCTCATGAAGTTGGGCCTGCTGCCGGTGCGCGGGCACATGCTGGCTGTGATAGTTTTGGTGCCGCTGTGGGGCCCGTTGCTGGTGGTTCTGCTATCGGTCCGCAGCGCGGTGTTTGGCGAGGGGCTGAAAGAGTCTGCGCTGGAGTCGCTGCGCTTCAACGACGACCTGCATCGCAGCATCCTGGTGCACGACCGTGACACCGATGTAAGCGTGGTCCCGCTCGAGGAGGCGCTCATCGTCAACGACCCGGCATACCGGCGCCGCCTAATGCTCTCCATGCTCACCGAGGAGCCCGACGCGTACCTGGCGCAGCTGCAGGCGGCTAAGCTTAACGACGACGTTGAGGTGGCGCACTATGCCGCGACGGCGGTGGCGCAGATCTCCAAGGAGTCCGACCTTAAACTGCAGCAGCTGGAGCGTGCCTTTAAGACGGACCCGAGCGCGCAAAACCTCAACGAATACTGCGATTTTCTTGGTGAATATTTGGGCTCGGGTTTGGCTGAGGGGCGCGTGGCTCAGATTCAGCGCCAACAGTACGCGCGCCTGCTTGCGCGTCGCTGCGAGCGCGAAGACACTTTTGAGCTGCGCATTCGATACGCGACGGCGCTGGCCGATGTCGGACAGATCGACGAGGCGCAGGCCGTGATCGACCAGCTGGTGCTCGACGTGCCCGAGGAGCAGGAGGTTTGGATGCTTTGCCTGCGCCTGGCCGTGATGCGCCGCGATGGTGACGAGGTCCACCGTGTGATCGATGCGATTGACAGGCAACATGTGTATTTGAGCGCCGACAACCGCGAAAAGTTGGCGTTTTGGCGCGACGGGGAGGAGGCCAGATGAGCGTGGCGCAACATATCCGCGACCGTGCAGGTCGCTTTCGTTGGATGGGGCTCCTCGTGGTGTGGGCGGTCTTTACTGCCATGGCCGCCGTGCTGCTGGTGGAGCGTTCCGGCGTGCAGTACAGTGCGGGCCAGCATAAGCTGGGGATGCTTGCCGCCAACGATGCGGTGCCGGCCTCCTCGGCAATCTTTGGCCAAAAGCCCACATGCCTGGTCATTACCGATTCCGATCAAGCTGGCGTCAAGGACGTAAAGGAACAGTTCGACCAGATTTTGCTGGACATGAAGATCGCCCATCGCGATGTTGATATTGCCATCGACGGTGCGGACGCGATCCCATCGCTCACGTCGTTTGATCGCGTGATTGTGCTTATGCCCTCGCTTGACGGACTGGGTACGCATCTGACCGATCTGATGAGTTGGGTGAGTGCGGGCGGCTCACTCATGCTGGGCATGACGCCAGATAACTCGAACTGCCTGCAGGCTATTGCTTCCAAGCTTGGGATCGAATCGGCCGGATATGACTATGCGACAGCCGAAAGTATCGTTCCGAGTGAGGACTTTATGCTGGGCGGAGGAGAGCGCTACGAGTTCTCGGATCCCTTCGATTCTTCACTTTCGGTTTCATTGCGCGAAACGGCGCACGTCTGGGCAAAGACCGGTGACGCGGGCACGCCGCTCATTTGGTCTAACGATTGCGGCAGTGGTCACACCGTGGTGTGCAACATTGGTATCTACGACAAGGTCATGCGTGGGTTCTATGCTTCGGCCATAAGCTTGCTGGGTGATGCCTCGGCCTATCCGGTCATCAACAGCGCCGTGTTCTATTTGGACGACTTTCCTAGCCCCGTGCCCTCGGGCGATGGTACTTATATCAAGCGTGACTACGGCCTTTCCATTGCGGATTTTTACACCAAGGTCTGGTGGCCCGATCTGCAAAAGCTTGCGCAAAAATACGGCATTCGCTATACCGGCGTGATGATCGAAAACTACGAGGACGCGGTCAACCAGACCGAGCCCGCGCGCCAGGCCGATACCACGCAGTTCCGCTATTTTGGCGGCATGCTGCTGCAGATGGGCGGAGAGCTGGGCTTTCACGGCTACAACCATCAGCCTCTGGCGCTCTGGGATACCGACTATGGCACGCTGTATGACTACAAGACCTGGAAGAACAAGGAAACGCTCGTCGCTTCGCTCAACGAGCTTATAGCCTTCCAGGACGAGGTGCTGCCCAACGCGCACGGCTCGGTCTACGTGCCACCGTCGAATATCCTTTCGGCCCGCGCGCGCCAGCTTATCGGCACCGATGTTCCGCGCATAAAGACTATTGCCAGTACGTATTTTGAGGACGGTACCGACCTGCCGTACGTGCAGGAGTTTGGCGTGGCGAGCGATGGTATTGTGGAGCAGCCGCGTATTGTCTCGGGCGGCATGGTCGACGATTCCTATATGCGCCTGGCTGCCGTGTCCGAGCTCAACATGCACTACGTGAGTACGCACTTTATGCACCCGGACGACCTGCTCGATCCCGATCGCGGCGCCAAGGAGGGCTGGGAAGTCTACAAGGGCGGCCTGACCGACTACCTGGACTGGCTTACCAAGTCTGCGCCCGACCTGCGCCGCCAGACGGCGTCGGAGTGCTCCGGTGCCATTCAGCGCTTTTCGTCGGTTACGGTGAGCGTGGATACCGGTGCGGATGCCTGGACGCTCAGCCTGGGCAATTTCCACGACGAGGCGTGGCTCATGTTCCGCGCCAATAATGGCGAGCCGGGTGCGGTGACGGGTGGCGAACTGACGCACCTTACGGGCGATCTGTATCTGCTCAAGGCAAATGATAATACCCTGACGATCGAGCGCAAGGAGGGTGGCGACAGATGAGAATCTGCTTGGTACTCGAGGGTTGCTACCCTTATGTGCACGGCGGCGTATCTACCTGGATGCATGGCTATATCCAGGCCATGCCCGAGCACGAGTTCGTGCTGTGGGTGATTGGCGCGCATGCTGCCGACCGCGGCAAATTTGTCTACGAGCTGCCCAGCAACGTGGTCGAGGTGCACGAGGTGTTCCTGGACGATGCCCTGCGGCTTTCGGGCGAGCAACATGAAGCCAGTTTTAACGACCGCGAGCGCGAGGCGCTACGCCGCCTGGTGTCGCTCTCCAATCCGGACTGGGACGTGCTGTTCGATATCTTCCAGCGCCGTCGCGTGCATCCGCTCTCGTTTTTGCAGAGCCGCACGTTTATGGATATCTTCCGCGACGTGTGCCTTGCCGAGTACCCCTACACGCCCTTCGCCGACGCATTCCACACCATGCGCTCTATGCTGTTGCCGGTGCTCTACCTGCTGGGCAGCGAGGTGCCGGTTGCCGATGTGTACCACGCTATCTCGACCGGCTACGGCGGCCTGCTCGCCTGCCTGGGCTCAAGCGTTCACCATGCGCCGGTGCTGCTCACCGAGCACGGCATCTATACCCGCGAGCGCGAGGAAGAGATCATTCGCGCTGACTGGGTGGTGCCGTCGTTTAAGGACCGCTGGATTCGCTTTTTCTACCTGCTTTCGGAGGAGATCTACCGCTGCGCCTTCCGCGTGACGAGTTTGTTCCATAACGCCCGCAAGACGCAGATCGATATGGGTTGCGATGCAGACAAATGTCTGGTCATCCCCAACGGCATCCAGTTCGACTGCTTTAAGGACATTCCCTTAAAGCCCGATGACGGCTGGGTGGACATTGGCGCGGTGGTGCGCCTGGCGCCCATCAAGGACGTCAAGACTATGATCTATGCCTTTTTTGAGCTGCACGAGCGCCTGCCCAAGGTGCGCCTGCACATCATGGGCGGCGTGGACGACGAAGAGTACGGCGCCGAGTGCCACGCGCTGGTCGAAACCCTGGGCGTGCGCGACCTGATCTTTACCGGCCGCGTCAACGTGGTCGAGTACATGGAAAAGCTCGACTTTACCATTTTGACGAGCATCTCCGAGGGCCAGCCGCTCAGCGTGCTGGAGTCGCTTGCCGCGTGTCGTCCCTGCGTGACGACCGAGGTGGGCTGCTGCCGTGAGTTGCTCGAAGGCGCTCCGGGCGATGACTTTGGCGTGGCAGGTTTTGTGACGCCGCCTATGTATCGCAAGGGCTTGGCCGATGCCATGGAACGCATGTGCACAAGCCGCGCCCGTCGCATTGAGATGGGGGAGCGAGGCAAGCGTCGCGTTGCCACGTACTTTTTGCACGAGCAGATGCTCGCCAACTATCGCGCGCTGTACGACGTGACGGCGCAAGCGTTTGACCTGCCCAGAGAGGGGGAGTAGCCGGTGGCCGGAATCGGTTTTGAGCTCATGCGCCTGTTTAGGCGCAAGGGCCTGTTTGCCACGATGCGCGCCTATGGCTACGCCGGCATTGTGTGCACGGGCCCGATGCTGCTGGGCGTGCTGCTCCAGGTGGGTATCTTGGTGCTGTGCGGTCTGTGGGGCGTGGGACGCGCCAACCAAGACCTGCTGGTGTGCATGGTGACCTATACGCTGCTGGCGTCGCTCACGCTCACGAGCTTTTTCTCCATGCCGGTCACGCGCTTTTTGGCTGATATGTTGTTTGCCGAGCGCGAGGACGAGATTCTGCCCTCGTTTTGGGGCTCCAATGCTGTCATGCTCGTTGCGGGCACGGTGCTCTACGGCGTCTTCCTGCTGTTCTCGGGCGCCACGCTGCTGCAGGGGCTGCTGTGCCTGTGGCTGTTCAACATTATGATCGTCAACTGGAACGGCATGTGTTACCTCACGGCCATCAAGGATTACCGCGGTATCCTATGCAGCTTTGCGGCTGCCATTGGCGTGGCGTGCCTGTGCGCCCTGGCCGCGCTGGCGCTGGGACTGCCGCCGGTCGAGGGCCTGTTGGCGTCAATTGCTCTGGGCTACGGCGTCATGCTCGTCTGGGACGTGGTGCTGCTGTACCGTTATTTTCCTCAGAGCGACCGCAGCCCCTGGCTCTTTTTGCAGTGGCTCGATCAGTTTATGCCGCTGGCGCTCACGGGCTTGTTTACCAACCTGGGTCTCTTTGCGCACTTGGTGATAATTTGGGCCGGTCCCATTGGCGTGCAGGTCAAGGGCTTGTTTTATGGTGCGCCCTACCACGATGTGCCGGCGCTCATCGCGTTTTTGACGATCCTGGTCACGTCCGTCAACTTTGTGGTCTCGGTCGAGGTCAACTTTTATCCGCGCTATCGCGACTACTACAGCCTGTTCAACGACGGTGGCGTGGTGGGCGACATTGTGGTGGCCGAGGAGGAAATGCTTGCCACGCTCAATCGAGAACTGCGCTTTTGTGCGCTCAAGCAGCTGTTTGTGACTGCTGCGGTCATTTCGCTCGAGACCACGGTGCTGTCGGCCCTGCCGTTGGGCTTTAACAACCTGATGCACGGTTATTTTCGTACGCTGTGCGTGGGCTATGGCCTGTATGCCGTGGGCAATACGGTGATGCTTATCTTGCTGTACTTTACCGACTATAAGGGGGCCGTGCTGGCTTCGGGTCTGTTTGCCGGTGTGGCTGGGCTGGCGACTGCGGTGTCGTTGCTTTTGCCGCAGCAGTTTTACGGCTTTGGCTTTTTGTTGGGTGCGGCGGTGTTTTTTATCGTGGCGCTGCTGCGACTCGATACCTATACCGCCAACTTTCCGTATCGTATCCTGAGCCAGCAGCCCATTGTGGCGACCGACAAAACGGGTCGCTTTACACAGCTGGGCCGCTTGCTCGACCGTGCCGAGCAGCGCTATGAGGAACGCCGTCAGCAGGGCGAGCCGCATGGCGCGTTTGAGCGCGCGGTGGTTCGCCTGTACCAAAAACATTGGGGAGGTTCTGATGATCGATAAGTTGATGTCTCGCCGCTGCCTGATCGAGGCGGCTGCCGGCGCGCTGTTGCTTACGGGCTGTTCGTCTCAGGACGAATCCTCGACTAAAAAGGTTAAAAAGCAGGACAAGATTAAAAAGGCCGAGTCCTCGGACGGTACCAAGCACCTACGCGATAAAGACGAGCTGTACGAGGTCTACGATGACTCGGGTATTGTGACCATGTACTTGACGGTCTCACGCGGCAACAGCTCTGAGAACACCGACCACAGCTGGGCTGAGATCAACACGTACTCGGTGTATGACTATGCCGATATGGGCGTGACGCGCTATCAGGTTATGGGCCTGCTGCAGCCGGGCGACGAAGACGGCCCGGTGGCCGGCGAGGTTGGCTATGGCGAGGAAGCGCCCAATGCCACCGTGCAGGTGCGCGGTCAGACATCGAGCAACAACTCGCAAAAGAATTACAAGGTGGAGCTCAAAAAGGGCAAGGGTACCTGGCGCCAACAGCGCGCGATTGCGCTCAACAAGCACATGGGCGAGGGTATGCGTTTTCGCAACAAGATGGCCTACGACCTGATTTGTGGGATTCCCCAGATGATGGGCCTGCGCACGCAGTTTGTGCATCTGTGGGTGTGCGACCAGACCGAAAAGTCCAACGACACCTTTGAGGACTACGGCCTGTTTACGCAGGTGGAGCAGCTCAACAAAACGGCGCTTAAGGCGCACGGCTTGGATAAGAGCGGGCATCTGTACAAGGTGAACAGCTTCGATTTCCATCGCTACGAGGATACCATTAAGCTCGCCGACGATCCCGACTACAACCAGGCTAAATTTGAGGGCATGCTCGAGATTAAGGGCGATTCGGACCACACCAAGCTCATCGAGATGCTCGATGCGCTCAACGACGAATCGCAATAGATCGATAACGTGCTCGACACCTACTTTGATACCGAGAATCTGGTCTATTGGCTGGCGTTTCAGATTCTGACGGGCAACTGCGATACGCAGAACCGTAACTGCTATCTGTACAGCCCGCTCAACTCAAATACCTGGTACTTTTTAGATTGGGATAACGACGGCATGCTGCGTAAGCTGGAGCTTTCTCTTACCGGGTTTTCGGACTACGCGAGCTGGGAGCGCGGCGCAAGTAACTACTGGGGCAACGTGCTGTTTAACCGCGCGTTGCGCAGCAAGTCGTTCCGCAGCGAACTCGACCGTGCCGTCAAGGACTTGCGCTCGTATATGACCGAGGCACGCCTGAGCAAGATGATCAAGCACTACCGCGATGTGACTGAATCCCTGGTCTTTGCTTCGCCCGATATCGACAATCTGCCTGTCACCAAGGACCAATACGAGCAGATCGCCGCGGCGATTCCCTCCGAGATCGAGGAGAACTACAAGAGCTTTCGCGAGAGTTTTAAAAAGCCCATGCCGTTCTACATCGGCGTGCCGCAGATCGATAACGGTAAGCTGCGTATTAATTGGGATGCGTCCTACGACTTTGAGGCGCGCGACATTCGCTACACCGTGGAGCTGGCGCGCGACTATGCCATTGGCGATGTGGTCTTTAAGGCCGAGGACGTGCTGCTTCCCGAGGTTACCTGCGATGCGCCCGATGCCGGCCAGTATTTTGTGCGCGTGCGTGCCACCAACTCCGACGGCTATACGCAAGATGCGTTTGACTACTATGTGACCGACGACGGCAAGCACTACGGCATGAAGTGTTTTTACGTGCAAGACGGCGGTAAGGTCGTGGAGGACACGTATGAGGAGGGCTAGCGCGCTGCTTGAGCGCTTGGTGGCCCCGCCTGTGCGTGCCACGCAGGAGCGTTACCGCCACGAGCTCAAATATCTCATTAACGAGGGCGAGCACGCTGCGCTTGCCTGTCGCATGGCGCCGGTTTTTAAGCTGGACAAGCATGCGCGGGCGGGCGGTTACACCATTCGCAGCCTGTACTTTGACGACTACTGCAACTCGGCCTACGAGGAAAAAGACGCCGGCATTCTCATGCGCAAAAAGTATCGCGTGCGCATCTATAACGGCAGCGACAAGGTGATTAAGCTCGAGCGCAAAAAGAAGTACGGCAGCTGGATTTACAAGGAGGACGCGCCGCTCACGCGTGGCGAGTTTGAGCAGATTCTGGCTGGCGACTACGACTTTTTGCTGAGGAGTCCTTATCCGCTCTGTCGCGAGTTCTACATCGAGTGCATCTGCAATATGATGCGCCCGCGGACCATCGTGGACTACGAGCGCGAGCCGTGGGTGATGGATGAGGGCACCGTGCGCATCACGTTTGACATGAACGTGCGTGCCGCGGTGGGAAGCTTCGATATCTTTGACGCGACGCTGCCCGCGCTGCCGGTCCTGGAGCCCGGCAAGCAGGTGATGGAGGTCAAGTTTACGGAGTTTTGCCCGCAGCTGGTGCGCGATATGGTGCCGCCGGGAGCGGCCGAGCTTACGGCGGTCTCCAAGTACTGCCTGTGTTACGAAAAGACCGCCTACCTTCGCGGATTTAATTACTGGGAATCGGATTTTGAGAACCGAGGGGATATTTAGACCATGAGCACCAGGGACTTTTTTAAGAACTCCGTCTTGGAGGCGTTTGGCCAGGTCGACCCCGCCAAGATTGGCCTTTCGCTGCTCGTGGCGCTCGCCATGGGCATCCTGATCTACTACGTGTACAAGCGCTTTTTTACCGGCGTGGTGTATTCGCGCAGCTTTGCCGTGACGCTCGTGGGCATGTGTGTGCTCACCTGCATGGTCACGCTCGCGATCTCGACGAACGTTGTCATCTCGCTCGGTATGGTCGGTGCTCTGTCCATCGTCCGCTATCGTACAGCGGTCAAGGACCCTCTCGACTTGCTGTACCTGTTTTGGGCCATTACCACGGGCATTACGGCGGGTGCCGGCATGTATGCGCTCGTGGGGCTCACGGCAGTGGTGATCGTGGCCATGATCGCCGGCTTTGCGAGCCACCAGGACAAGGCGCGCGTGTACATGATGGTCATCCACTACACGGGTCAGACCACCGGCGACGATATCGTGCGTGCCTTTGGCCGCACCAAGTTCACCGTTAAGTCCAAGACCATGCGCGGCGACAAAGTCGAGATGGCCGTGGAGGTATTCTCGGACGGCGTGGACATGCCCTATGCCGACGCGATTCGCACGCTCGATGGCGTTGAGGACCTGACCCTCATCCAGTACAACGGCGAGTATCATGGATAACTATGTTCCGGTGTTCTAACGAACGCCGGACCGCTCGACGCTGCGCGGCCATCTGCCGGGCGATCTGCCGCTCAAACCGTCGCTCGCGTACATGAAGTACGCTTCGCTCCTCTTTCGCGGCACCTCGCCACGGCAGCTGCCCGCTCGCTGACGTTTGCTCGACCTGGGTGATATTGATTTATCCGAAGCGCCGTCACGGGTATCATGGTGAAAGCGATTTCAATGACAGGGGTGCTCGTGGTAAAGATGAAAGATGTGGCCGAGTTGGCTGGCGTTTCGAGCGCCGCGGTCTCGCGCTACCTCAACGGTGGATATATCTCGGCGGACAAGGCCGAGCGCATTAAGCAGGCGATTGAGCTGACCGGATACGTGCGATCTAGTCAGGCTCGCGCGCTGCGCACCGGTTCCACCAAGCTCATCGGCGTCATCGTGCCTAAGATTAACTCGGAATCCGTGAGCCGCATTACCGCCGGTATTGGCCAGGTGCTCGGTCGCCGTGGCTACCAGATGCTGCTCGCGAATACTGATAACGTGGCCGAGCGTGAGCTCGAGTATCTCGACCTGTTCCAGAACCACCCGGTCGATGGCATCGTGCTCGTGGCGACCATGATCACCGACGAACATCGTGCGGCCATTGCGTCTTGCCGTGTGCCCATTGTGCTGATCGGTCAAAACGTCGAGGGCGCGGCTTGCGTCTACCATGACGATTACGAGGCCGCCTTTGAGCTGGGCCAGGCGCTCGCGAAGCATGTTGAGGGCAAGATTGCCTATATCGGTGTTACCGAGGAAGACCGTGCCGCCGGTTACGACCGTCGTCGTGGTTTTGAAGCGGGCTTACGCGCCGCGGGTGTTGCGCTCGATCCCGAGCTGATTCGCCGCGGGTCCTTTACCCTCGATTCCGGCTATCGTGCGTCGCGCGAGCTGCTGGGCGAAGTGCCCGATGTTTCGTTTATCGCCTGCGCGACCGACACCATGGCGGCGGGCGCCTTGCGCGCGCTTGACGAGGTGCGCGGTATGGGCGAGGGTATACACCGCGTGAGTGGTTTTGGCGACAACGCGTTTTTGCGCGCGCTGACGGGCGGCATTCCCACCGTGCATTATGGCTACCTGACCAGTGGCGTCGAGGCGACCAATATGTTGCTCAACACGCTCGATGGCGTGGAGGGGGAGAGCGGTCTCAAGACGCTCAAGCTCGGCCATCAGCTTATGAATGTCTAGGCTCTGAGCACATCTGCCCGCCCCTGAGTCGCCTGTTTTTGCCTTATAACTACCTTTCGCCGGCTTATTCCTACCGTTCACCCTACTATGAAAACGATTGCAGACATATGAAACTGAAAACGATTACAGTGTAAGTGTCAAAGCTTGCCGGGTGCAGATGTGCCCGTTGGAGGAAAGGGAAGTCATGGACTACCGCAAATCAGCCCAAGAGGTGCTCGACAATATCGGTGGCGCCGACAACGTCGTCTCTGCCGCGCATTGCGCCACGCGTTTGCGCCTGGTGATTGCCGATAACGCGAAGGTTAACAAGGAGGCCCTCGAGAATATCGACGGCGCCAAGGGCGTCTTTGAGGCTCAGGGCCAGCTCCAGATTATTTTTGGCACCGGCACCGTCAACAAGGTCTACGAAGAGTTCATTGCGCTCAGCGGAGTCGAGGCTGCCACCAAGGCCGAGGTCAAGGAGGCCGCGGCACAGCAGCAGAACATCTTTATGCGTGCCATTAAGGTGCTCGGCGACGTCTTTGTCCCCATCATCCCCGCCATCGTGGCTTCGGGTCTGCTGCTGGGCATTATGAGCGCCCTCAACTTTATGGCCTCCAACGGCTTTATCGCGCTCGACACCAATAACTTTATTTACAAGATTGCCGACCTGGTCTCGGGCACGTCCTTTGGCATTCTGCAGATCCTGATCGGCTATTCCGCCGCCAAGGCCTTTGGCGCCAACCCGTATCTGGGTGCCGTCGTCGGCGGTGCGTTCATTAACTCCTCGCTGCAGAGCGCCTACACGGTTGCCTCCGAGGGCGTACAGACCATGGTTACCGTCATTCCCGGTGTGTACAGCTTTGAGTGGGTCGGCTATCAGGGCCATGTGATCCCCATCGTTATCGCCTGTGCCATTCTGGCCTTCCTCGAGAAGCGCCTGCACAAGATCGTTCCCGAGATGTTCGACCTCTTTGTGACCCCGCTCGTCTCGGTGTTCGTGACCGTGCTCGTGACGCTCGTTGCCGTCGGCCCCATCTTCGTGTGGGCCGAGAACGCCATCCTCGGTCTGATCCAGGCCCTGCTGACCCTGCCCTTCGGCATCGGTTCCTTTATCGTCGGCCTGTTCTATGCTCCCACGGTCGTTACCGGTATCCACCAGATGTACACCGCCATCGACCTCGGCCAGCTCGCCCAGTACGGCGTGACCTATTGGCTGCCCATCGCCAGTGCCGCCAACATCGCCCAGGGTGGCGCCGCACTCGCCGTTGCCTTTAAGACCCGCGATGCCAAGATCAAGGGTCTGGCGCTTCCTTCGGCCCTGTCCGCCTTCATGGGCATTACCGAGCCTGCCATCTTTGGTGTGAACCTGCGCTTCTTTAAGCCCTTCATCGCCGGCTGCATCGGCGGTGGCTGCGGCGCCCTGGTCTGCGCGCTTACCTCGCTTGCCGCTTCCGGCACGGGCGTTACCGGCATCTTCGGTATCTTGCTGTGCCTAGCCCAGCCCGTGCAGTACGCGATCATGTTTGCGGTCGCCGCGCTGGTTTCCTTTGGCGTCTCGTTTGTCCTGTACAAGGACGAGCCCAAGTCTTCCGAGCAGGCCTAAGAGCTTTTGTTTGAGGGGTGCCCGCGGGTTGTATGCTCGCGGGCGTTTCCCGTATCTGGTGCCGATTTCTGGTGCCTTGTTACTTTCGATCCGTTAGGACTTTGATATGTCTAATGCCCTTGGTCGCGATCTTGCAAAGCTAGTCGCCGCTGTTGACGCCGCCGCCTCTGAGTGCGGTCATGGCGCGTATGGCCAGCGCTTCCACATTATGCCGCCGGCGGGCTGGCTCAACGACCCCAACGGTCTTTGCCAGGCGGGCGGCGTGTTCCACGCTTATTTTCAATATGCGCCGTTTGCTGTTGAGGGTGGCGTTAAGGTCTGGGGTCATGCGACGAGTCGCGATCTTATGACGTGGGACTACGTTGGCGCCCCGCTGCTGCCCGACGAGCCGTTCGATTGCCATGGCGTGTATTCGGGCTCCGCGCTTGCCGAGGACGGCCGCATTCGCGTACTGTACACAGGCAACGTTAAGCTTTCCGATGCAGACGGCACGTACGACTACGTCAATACCGGCCGCCGCGCCGATACCGTCTATGTCGAGAGCGTTGATGGCTTTGCCGGTCGTGAGTTCAGCCAAAAGCGCGTGGTGCTGGCGTCCGAGGATTATCCCGAGGATTTGACTTGCCATGTGCGCGATCCCAAGGCGTGGCGTGACACGGACGGGCGTTATCACATGGTGCTGGGCGCGCGTCGTCGCGTGGATGGTCCGCATGTCGATAGTCGATTTTGCGCCATGCACGGCGAGGGTGCCGGGCGCGATGTGGGCGAGATCCTGGTGTATGGCTCGGCCGATATGCTGAGTTGGGAGCTCGAGAGCCGCGTGTCTACGCCCGAGCGTTTTGGCTTTATGTGGGAGTGCCCCGGCTACATCGAGCTCGATTCGAATGGCGATACGGCGGCGTTTCTGTCGTTCTCGCCTCAGGGTCTTGAGGGCGGCCGTTGGGACCGCGGCAACGTATACGCTGCTGGCTACATGCCTGTAACGGGCGACATTACCGGTGGTGACGGTGCCTATGAGCTGGGTGAGTTCCGCCTGTGGGACGCCGGTTTTGACTTCTATGCTCCGCAGGAGTTTACGTCCGAGGACGGTCGCCATATTCTAATCGGCTGGATGGGCATGCCCGATGAGCCGACCTATGGCAACGCACCCACCGTGGTGTGCGGCTGGCAGCACTGCATGACGGTGCCGCGTGAGCTTACAGCCGGTGCCGGCGGCGTGGTGCTGCAGCTGCCGGTGCGCGAGATCGAGCACCATTATGCCTCGGTGCGTGTGGGGGAGGGCTCGTTGGAGGTTGCCGGCGATACCTGCTTTGACGTTGTTGTCGACGGTGTCGACGGCGCATTTACCGCGATCGTTGATGGCGAGCTGAAGCTGGCGTTTGTGCCCGCCGAGGGCGAGCTGCCCGCGCGCTTTGAGATGCGATTTACCGATGAGGGTCGCGCTTCTGCCGGCTGCGGTCGCACCGTGCGTTGGGAGCCCGTCGAGGAGGTTCGTAACGTGCGCATTGTCGGCGATGTCTCGTCGGTCGAGGTGTTTGTGAACGATGGCGCGCTCGTGTTCTCGACGCGCATCTATCCTGAGGCCTATGGCGTGACCGTTGACGCCCCGGGTGCGAGCGTGACCTATCACACGCTCAAGATCTAGGCGATTCGTCGCATATCGGCGCTATACTGCAGCCGTTGCCCACGATGCGGGGAACACCCGCATCGTGGGTTTTTGTTTTGAAGGGACGGTGCCGTGTGGATGTGCAGCAGCTAGAAGAGACTTGGGCTTTGAGGGCCGGCGCGCGTGAGGCGCGGTTGCTTGCGGCCCCGCATGTGCCGGCAGCGCTGTCGCAGCTGGGGATCGTGCGTCCTGGTGACCGCCTGGTTGCGTTTGCCGATGACTTTGCCGATGCGTTTGCGAGCGGCTTTGATGCCTGCGACGTGGCTATGGTGGGTGAGCCGTCGGTTGCAGCGTTTGTCGCCGCGTCCGAGAACTTTGATGCTTCGTTTGATGCCGAGGGGCCGCACCTGTGGTGGTTTGTCAACTCCATCGGCGGGTTTGGTCTGCGCGTGCCCGATCTTCGCGCCCTGGGTCGCGCGGCTCGCGATGCCCGCGCGCTGTTGGTTGTGGACAACACCGTGGCGTCGGCTTTTGGCTGCGATCCGCTGCGGCTGGGTGCTGCGCTGTCGCTCGAGGCGCTCGATCGCGTGTGCGCCGGCAAAGCTCCACGCAAGCTCGTTGCCGCTTCGGTGGCGCGCTCGCAGCTCAAGCGCCATCGCGTGGATGCTGCTGCCGAGTGCGCGCATGCGTTGTTTGCGGGCTGCGGTGCTTTGGCGCTCGACCTTTCTACCGAGGAGGCCGGTGCGCTGGAGCGCGGGCTGGACTCGCTCAATACCCGCATGCAGGCACACTTCGACCGCGCCCGTGCGCTGGCCGAGTATCTGGCCGCCAACGAGATGATGCGCAACGTGCGCTATCCCGGACTGAGCTCGCATCCCGACCATGTGGTTGCAACGGGAATCCTCGAGCACGGCTTTGGCCCGGCAGTTGAATTTGATCTTATCGAGCTAAGCGCAGGGGAGCTGTTCGATGCTTTGTCGGGGGAGTTCCGCACATCGCCCGCCGGCGGCGCAGCGACGCGCCTTTCGGCCCCACGCGGCAAGCAGGGGAGCACCATCCGCCTCTTCGCCGGCACCGACGACCCCCTGGTCGTAGCGTCCGCCCTAGACAACGCCCTTCGTAAATTAGCTACTTTTTAATACTTGCGATGAGGTCGTTTGCTTTGGCGGCGATGACGTTGTTGATGTCGGCCTGCAGCTCCTCGTAGACCGCTATGGCTCGCTTGCCGGCGGGGGTGAGGGTGGATCCGCGGGCGCCGTCGCGCTCGATGAGCTTGCAGCCCAGCTGGCCTTCGGCCTCGTTTACGATGCGCCAGGCCTTGGAATACGCCATGCCCATGCTTTTGGCGGCGCGGTTGAGCGAGTGCTCGCGGGCAATCCCCTGCAGCAGCAAGACGCAGCCGTGGCCGAACACGCCCGGCAAATCCTTGTCGCACGCTTGAATGACCAACTTTGCCGTCGTCTTGTACTCCATACGCTCCACGTCTTCCCGCTAAAGTGTTTGCTGGGCAAACGCAAAGCCTGCGTCAAACCCTCGTGTGCTCTTCTTAAATCATGCATTGTAGCAGTCAAAGTGCGTTAAGATACTTCCCCAGTATTGGGCGCCCAAGGTTGGGCTGGGTCCTACGAGGCCTGCAGCCGACCGGTCGCATGGAAAAAGGAGAAACATGGCTACGTTCTTTCCCGGTGAGTCCCACACGTTTTCGGAGTATCTGCTGGTCCCTGGTTACTCGTCCTCGCAGTGCATCCCCAACAACGTCTCTCTTAAGACGCCGCTAACCCGCTTTAAGCGCGGTGAGAAGCCGGCAATCACCCTGAACATCCCCATGGTTTCCGCCATCATGCAGTCCGTCTCGGGCGTCGACATGGGTGTCGCGCTCGCTACCGAGGGTGGCCTGTCCTTCATTTACGGTTCCCAGAGCGCCGAGTCCGAGGCCGCTATGGTCAAGGCCGTCAAGGATCACAAGGCTGGCTTCGTTCAGTCCGATTCCACGCTGACCCCCGACATGACTATGGAGCAGGTCATCGAGCTCAAGGAGAAGACCGGTCACTCCACCATGCCGGTCACCGACGACGGCACCCCCAAGGGCAAGCTCCTGGGCATCGTCACCAGCCGTGACTATCGCCCCAGCCGCGATGACCACCAGACGAAGGTCTCCGAGTTCATGACCCCGCGCGAGCAGCTCATCGTGGGCGACAAGAACATCAGCCTCAAGGTTGCCAACGACGTCATCTGGGACAACAAGCTCAACGCCCTGCCCATCGTCGACGACTACGATCACCTGATGGGCATCGTCTTCCGCAAGGACTACGACAGCCACAAGACCAACCCTAACGAGCTGCTCGATAACGACAAGCGCTACATGGTCGGCGCCGGTATCAACACCCGCGACTATGCCGAGCGCGTGCCGCTGCTCATCGAGGCCGGTGCCGACGTTCTGTGCATCGACTCCTCCGAGGGCTTCAGCGAGTGGCAGAAGCGCACCATCGAGTGGATCCGCGCCAACTACGGCGAGGACGTCAAGGTCGGTGCCGGTAACGTCGTCGACGCCGAGGGCTTCCGCTTTTTGGCAGACTGCGGTGCCGACTTCATCAAGGTCGGTATCGGCGGCGGTTCCATCTGCATCACCCGCGAGACCAAGGGCATCGGTCGTGGCCAGGCCACCGCGCTGATCGACGTCTGCCGCGCCCGTGACGAGTACTACGAGGAGACCGGTGTCTACGTGCCCGTGTGCTCCGACGGCGGCATCGTCTACGACTACCACATGACGCTCGCCCTGGCCATGGGTGCAGACTTTATGATGCTGGGCCGTTACTTCGCCCGCTTCGACGAGAGCCCGACCGAGCGCGTCAACGTCAACGGCCAGTACATGAAGGAGTACTGGGGCGAGGGTTCTGCACGTGCCCGCAACTGGCAGCGCTACGACCTGGGCGGCGCCGCGAAGCTCAGCTTCGTCGAGGGCGTCGACTCCTATGTTCCCTATGCCGGCTCCCTCAAAGACGGCGTGGGCGGCACGCTCTACAAGGTCAAGTCCACGATGTGCAACTGCGGCGCCCTCTCGATCCCCGAGCTCCAGGAGAAGGCGCGCCTGACTCTGGTCAGCTCGACCTCCATCGTCGAAGGCGGCGCCCACGATGTAGTCGTCAAGGATTCCCAGCAGAGCGTTTCCTATCGATAAGCGGCTTTCCCAAGCACCGCACCTTGCCGTTCAAACCGTCGCTCGCGTACCAAAGTACGCGTCGCTCCTCTTTCACGGCAATCTGCGGCACTTGGAAAACCCGTTCGTGCTAGAACGAGTTTCAGACAAAGGTTGATTCCCAACCACGTTATTTAGATAAAGCGAGATGCCTGCAAGTCGCAGGCATCTCGCTTGTTGTATTTGCTATCATCATGCGAGTTAACGATGTGGCGGGGCGCTCTTACCTTTGCTCGCTGCAAGTTCCGCACGAGCCGAAGAGCACTTAATGTGCTCTTCGTGCGAGCAGGACTGTCCGCAGCAGCGAGTAAAGGTAAGAGCGCCCCGCCCCAACCCAGCTAACAAAGGAGTTGATATGTGCGATTGCACAGATCATAAGGATGAGATCCCTGCCTACGACGCGCAGGCCATTGAGTCCAGGTGGATGAAGGCCTGGGAGGACTCCAACCTCTTTGCCGTCGACACCGACGAGAGCAAGCCCAAGAAGTATGTGCTCGAGATGTTCCCGTATCCGTCGGGTGACCTGCACATGGGCCACGCGCGTAACTATACCATCGGCGATGCCATGGCCCGTCAGGCCCGCATGCGCGGCTACGACGTGCTGCATCCCATCGGCTTTGACGCCTTTGGCCTGCCTGCCGAGAACGCCGCCATCAAGCACAACACGCAGGCTGCCGCCTGGACGTATAAGAACATGGATCAGGCGCTCGCCACGATGAAGCGCATGGGCTTCTCCTACGATCTGGATCGCATGGTCAAGACCTGCAGCCCCGACTACTACCGCTGGGGTCAGTGGATCTTTGAGAAGATGTGGGAAAAGGGCCTGGTCTACCGCAAGAAGAACCCGGTCAACTGGTGTCCCACCTGCAAGACCGTTCTGGCCAACGAGCAGGTGACCGAGGGTAAGTGCTGGCGCTGCGGCACCGAGCCTGAGAAGCGCGACCTTGAGCAGTGGTACTACAAGATCACCGAGTACTCTCAGGAGCTGCTCGACGACCTGGAGAAGCTCCCCGGCTGGCCTGAGCGCGTTAAGCAGATGCAGGCCAACTGGATCGGTCGCTCCGAGGGCGCCGAGGTCGACTTTACCCTGTGCGACCAGGATGGCGAGCCCATCGAGGGCGACGAGGGTAAGATCACCGTCTTCACCACGCGAGCCGACACGCTCTTTGGCGTTTCCTTCTTTGTCCTGGCTCCCGAGTGCGCCCGTCTGCACGAGCTCGTCGAGGGCACGGAGTACGAGGAGGCCGTGACCAAGATCGTCGAGGACGCCAAGCATATCTCTGCCGTCGAGCGTGCCCAGGGCACCATCGAGAAGCACGGCGCTTTTACCGGCCGCTACGTGGTGAACCCCGTGAACGGCGAGAAGGTCCCCGTGTGGGTTGCCGATTATGTCGTCGCCGATTACGGAACCGGTGCCGTCATGGCCGTTCCCTGTGGCGACCAGCGCGACTTTGAGTTCGCCCGTAAGTACGACCTGCCGATCGTGCCGATCATCCTGGACGATGACGATCGCGCTGCCGTCGAGGCCAGCGGTGAGACCATCGATACCTTCCATGCCGAGACCGTCGACTGGGATTGCGCTCACGCTGCCGAGGGCACGCTCGTCCAGTCCGGCAAGTACACCGGCATGCGCGGCGGCAAGCACTCCGAGGGCGAGGCTGCGATCGTGGCCGACCTCGAGGCCATGGGCTGCGGTCGTCGCAAGGTCGAGTTCCGTCTGCGCGACTGGCTCATTTCCCGCCAGCGCTATTGGGGCAACCCCATCCCGGCCATCCACTGCGAGCACTGCGGCATCGTGCCCGTGCCCGAGGATCAGCTGCCGGTGACGCTGCCCGAGAACCTGGACCTGGGCGCCGGCGAAACCCTCGCCGAGTGCAAGGAGTTCTACGAGACCACCTGCCCGGTCTGCGGCCGCCCGGCCAAGCGCGAGACCGATACCATGGACACCTTCACCTGCTCCAGCTGGTATTACCTGCGCTATACCGATCCGCACAACACGGAGCTGCCTTTCTCCCGAGAGGCCGCCGATCGTTGGATGCCCGTCGATAACTACATCGGCGGCATCGAGCACGCCATTCTGCACCTGCTCTACAGCCGCTTCTTTACCAAGGCACTGCGCGACCTGGGCCTGCTGAGCGTGGACGAGCCCTTTACCAACCTGCTGTGCCAGGGCATGGTCAAGGACGAGAACGGCGACACCATGTCCAAGTCCAAGGGCAATGTCGTGCCCCCGAGCTCAGTCATCGAGCCCTACGGCGCCGACACCATGCGTTTGGCGATCCTGTTTATCGCCCCGCCCGAGAAGGACTTCGACTGGGATCCCAAGGCCGTTGAGGGCGCCAACCGCTTCATCAAGCGCGCCTGGCGTATCGTTTGGCAGCTCGTCCAGTCCGGCGACGCCAACGTGGCCTTCGACAAGTCCGCGCTCGACGAGGTCGCGATGAAGCTCTATCGCGAGCGTCACCGCACCATCGCCAAGTGCACCGAGGACTTCGATCGCGGCCAGTTTAACACCGCGATCTCGGCCGTCATGGAGCTCGTCAACGCGGCGAGCGCCTACCTCAATGCCACTGAGGGTACCGCCCGCGACAAGGCGCTGTGCTACGGCGTGGCTAAGGATATCGTGAGCGTCCTTGCCCCCATCTGCCCGTTCTGGGCCGACGAGCTGTGGCACGAGGCCCTCGGCTGCGAGGGCAACGCCTACACCGCCGCCTGGCCCGAGTTCGACCTGGCCGAGTCCGTTGAGGACACGGTGCAGATCGTGGTCCAGGTACTCGGCAAGGTCCGCGGCCGCGTCGACGTTGCCCGCGATGCCTCCAATGAGGATATGCAGGCTGCCGCCGAGGCCGCCGTCGCCAAGTGGCTCGAGGGCAAGACAGTCGTCAAGGCCATCTGCGTGCCCGGCAAGCTGGTTAACCTGGTGGTCAAGTAAGCATTGCGCGCTTAACTGACGCATAAAAGACGAGGGGCGATCCGGTTGGGTCGTCCCTCGTTTTTCATGTACCTGCCCTGATGTCTGCGGTCAATTGTCCTATTCTTGTGGAGAAGCTGTGCGCACGCTGACCTGCAGATTCGTACTGTGCTTGCACGTTTCCGCAGCTATTGGTATAGTTTGCTTGCAAATGAAGTTGTAATTGAAAGAAGTGGGGTTTCGGCCCCGCTTCTTTTTTGTATGGATGGAGGTGCCGCAATGGTCAAGACCAAGACCGAGCAGGCGATCATCGACGCGCTCGAGGCCGTCGCTCCCCAGCACGATGTCGACATCGTCGACGTCGAGCTCGTGGGTGCCACCAAGGCCCCCTGCGTGCGCGTGCGTATCGAGGGTGCCGAGGGTCAGAGCCTGTCGCTCAACGACGTCACGGCCAACACCAAATGGGTCGGCGATGTGATTGAGGAGCTCGACCCCATCTCTTCGAGTTATACGCTCGAGGTGTCGAGCCCGGGCATGGCGCGCCCGCTACGCCGCCCGTGCGACTTTGCCCGCTTTGTGGGCGAGAACTGCGAGCTCACCTCCACCGCCACCGAGGGTCGTCGCAAGTACGCCGGCAAGATTGCCGCCGCCACCGAGACGAACGTGACCCTTGAGCTCGAGGGCGGCGAGTCCGTTACCCTCGATTTCTCTGATGTTAAAAAGTGCAAGTTGAAGCCCACCTACGACTTCAAGCCCGCGAAGGAAGGAAAGTAAGATGGCAGCATCCGACATGATGTCCGCCCTGATGGAGCTTTGCCAGGAGAAGCACATCGACCAGCTCTACCTGATCGACCGCCTGGAGCAGTCGCTCGCCAAGAGCTATGCCGAGATCCTGCATCTTGAGTGGGGCGCCAAGGTGACCATCGACCGCACCACCGGCAAGATATACGTCTACCGCCTGGAGCCGATCGACGATTCCATGGACGAGGAGGGCAACTTCACCGAGTTCGAGGAGATCGACGTCACCCCCAAGAACACGAGCCGCATCGCCGCCCAGCACGCCAAGGCCGAGATCAACGCCATCGTGCGCAACTCCGCCCGCGAGCAGATCTACGAGGAGTTCTCCGGCCGCATCGGTGACCTCATCAGCGGTACCGTGCTGCAGTCCACGCCCGACTTCACGATCGTCAAGATTCGCGAGGGCGTCGAGGCCGAGCTTCCGCACTTCGACCAGCGCCGTTACGAGAACGAGCGCAACGAGCGTCCGATGGGCGAGCGCTACCTGCACAACCAGCACATCAAGGCCGTGATCATCGACGTTCGCGACCCCAACTCCAACCTGCAGCCGGTTCGTGGCGAGCACAGCCGTCCGCCGATTGTCATCTCCCGTACCCACCCCGAGCTCATGCGTCGTCTGTTTGAGCAGGAGGTGCCCGAGATCTATGAGGGCACCGTCCAGATCAAGTCGATCGCCCGCGAGCCCGGCCAGCGCTCCAAGGTCGCCGTTCACTCGCTCGACGACCGTTTGGATCCCGTGGGCGCCTGCGTCGGCCCCAAGGGCAGCCGTGTCCGCGCTGTCGTGGGCGAGCTCCGTGGCGAGCGCGTCGACGTCATCCTGTGGGATGCCGATCCTGCCGTCTACGTCGCCAACGCCCTGTCGCCCGCTAAGGTCACCCGCGTCCTCATCGACGAGGAGAAGGCCTACGCCGGCGTCATCGTGCCCGACGACCAGTTGTCCCTCGCCATCGGCAAGGAGGGCCAGAACGCCCGCCTCGCCGCGCGCCTGACCGGCTGGCACATCGACATCAAGTCCGAGACGCTTGCCGCCGACATCCTCAAGAACGTTCCCGTTCACGAGGAGCCCGCCGCCGACCTGATCGGTGACGAGGAGGACGAGGACGTCCGCCGCTGCGAGTACGTGTCCGAGGACGGCATCCAGTGCCGCAACCAGGCTCGTCCCGGCTCCCGTTTCTGCGGTGTCCACGACACCGACGCCTTCGATGATGCGGAGGACCTGATCTAGCGCGCGGTCGCGCCGGGCGGGTCCCGGCGCGTCTCCCACGCTCGTTCAGTCTCTAGGCACCCAAGGTGCCAGAAAGGGTAGGTGAAGTCATATGGCAAAAGTCCGTGTGTCCACCCTGGCCAAAGAGTTCGGCATGACCTCCAAGGAACTGATGGGTCATCTCGCCGAAATGAAGATTCCCGCTAAGTCCGCTTCCTCCACCTTGGAGGACGCTTATGTCGCTATGGTCCGCAAGCAGCTCGCCTCGGTGATCGAGGCCCGCGCCCAGGAAGTCGAGGCCGCCAAGCAGGCCGAGGAGCAGGCAGCCGCCGCCGAGGAGGCCGCTCGCGCCGCCGAGGCCGAGCGCGAGCGCATCGCCGCCGAGAAGGCCCGCGAGGAGGAGCGCCGCCAGTTTGCCGCAGCCCAGGCTGCCGAGGAGGCTGCCCGCGCCGAGGCCGAGGCCAAGAAGAAGGCCGAGCAGGAGCGCCTTGCCCGCGAGAAGGAGGAGGCTGCCCGCGAGGCCCAGCGCCGCGCCGTTCCCGCTTCCGACTCCGGTTCGCGCTTCCGTTCGCTGCTCGATCAGATCGCCGCACAGGAGACCGTGCTCAAGGAGAAGAAGGACGCCGAGGACAAGGCCAAGGCCGAGCGCGCCGCAGAGCGCGGTAACCGTCGTGGCGGCAACAACGACCGCCGCGGTGGCCGTCGTAACGATCGCAACGCCTCAGACAACAACTCCGAGCGCAATGCCTCCGAGAGCCGTCCGCACAGCCATCGCACCAACGCCAGCAACAACGTCGCTGCCGGCATGGACTTCCCCAACCCCGATAAGCAGGGCAAGGGTAAGAAGCGCAAGGGCGGTCACAACAACGAAGAGGACCACTACAGCCGTATGGCTCGCGAGGCCGAGGAGTACAGCCGCGAGAAGGTGCTCGAGGAGGCTCGTGCCGCCGTCGAGGAGGCCTCTCGCGAGTCCACCGGTCGCCGCAAGAAGCGCAAGGAGAAGCGCGAGCGCGAGGCTGCCAAGGCTCAGGAGGAGCGCAAGATAGAGGAGGCGCTGGCCCAGGGCGTGAACCCCGAGGACCTCGACGCCATCAAGGTCTCCCAGGGCGTTACCGTCCAGGAGCTTGCCGAGGCGCTCGACGTTCCGGCCAACGACATCATCAAGCGCCTGTTCTTGCTGGGTACGCCGCTCACTATGACGCAGTCCATGTCCGATGACCTTGTCGAGCTCGTCGCTGACGACCTGGGCCGCCAGATCAAGATCATCACCCCCGAGGAGGAGAACACCTTCTCGTTCTACGACGATCCCGCCGACCTCAAGCCGCGCGCCCCAGTCGTCACCGTCATGGGCCATGTCGACCACGGCAAGACGTCGCTGCTCGACGCCATCCGTCACACCGGCGTTGCTGCCGGCGAGGCGGGCGGCATTACGCAGGCCATCGGCGCTTCGCAGGTTATGATCAACGACCGCAAGATCACCTTTATCGATACCCCGGGTCACGCCACCTTTACGGCTATGCGTGCCCGTGGCGCCAAGGTGACCGACATCGTCATTCTGATCGTGGCTGCCGACGACGGCGTCATGCCCCAGACCGTCGAGTCGATCAACCACGCCAAGGCTGCCGGCGTACCCATCGTCGTCGCCGTCAACAAGATCGATAAGCCCGGCGCCAACCCCGACCGTGTGCGTCAGGAGCTCACCGAGTATGGCGTCATCCCCGAGGAGTGGGGCGGACAGAACATGTTCGTCAACATCTCGGCCAAGCAGAAGATCGGTATCGACGACCTTCTGGAGACCGTGCTGCTTCAGGCCGACGTGCTCGAGCTCAAGGCCAACCCGGACACCTTTGCCTCGGGCAACGTCCTCGAGGCCAAGCTCGACAAGGGCCGCGGCTCGGTCGCTACCGTGCTCGTGACCCGCGGTACCCTGCACGTGGGCGATACGCTGGTCGCCGGCCTTACCTACGGCCGCGTCCGTGCCATGCTCGACCCCAAGGGCCGCGCCGTCACCGAGGCTGGTCCCTCCGACGCCGTCGAGATCCTGGGCCTGCAGTCCGTACCCAACGCCGGTGACGAGTTCCGCGTTTTTGAGGACGAGCGCGAGGCTCGCGCCCTGGCCGACGAGCGTTCGCTCAAGGCCCGTATCGAGGAGCAGAGCCGCGTCAAGCACGTCACGCTCGAGAACCTCTTTGAGACCATTGCCGATGCCGAGGTCAAGGAGCTCAACCTGATCATCAAGGCCGACGTCCAGGGTTCCATCGAGGCCCTTCAGGACTCGCTCGACAAGATGGATCAGTCCGAGGTTCGCATCAACACGATCCACTCCGCTGTTGGCGCCATCAACGAGACCGACGTCGTCCTGGCCGACGCCTCCAACGCCATCATCATCGGCTTTGGCGTCCGTCCCGACGGTAAGGCCCGCTCCGCCGCCGAGCGCGAGGGTGTCGAGATCCGTTGCTACGACGTCATCTACAAGTGCCTCGAGGAGCTCGACGCCGCCCGTATCGGCATGCTCAAGCCCACCGAGGTCGAGGTCGCCACGGGTACCGCGACCGTCCTGGACACCTTCAAGGTGCCCAAAGTCGGTATCGCCGCCGGTGTCCGCGTCGAAGAGGGCGAGATCGCCGCGACCGATTCCGTGCGCCTGGTGCGCGACGGCATCGTGGTCTTCAACGGCAAGATCGCCTCGATGCGCCACTACAAGGACGAGGCCAAGAGCCTCAAGAGCGGTTCCGAGGGCGGCATTGGCCTGGAGAACTTCCAGGACATCAAGCCCGGCGACCAGATCGAGGGTTACCGCATCGACCAGGTTGCCCGTACCGAGTAGGGGGTAGCGCTATGAAGCAAACGCAGGCAACCCGCCGTCTGGGCGAGCAGCTTCGCGAGAAGCTCGGTTATATCCTGCTCTTTGAGGTTTCCGATCCGCGTCTCGACCTGGTTACTTTGACTGCGGTCGAGGTCGCGGTGGACCGTTCGTTCGCGCGCGTGTACGTGTCGTGCGATGCGAGCCGCTACGATGAGGTCATGGAGGCGCTCGCAAGCGCCAAGGGCCGCATTCGCAGCCTGTTGGCTCGCTCGCTCGATTGGCGTGTCACGCCCGAGCTCGATTTTCGCATCGATCGCTCGACCGATGAGGCCGAGCGCATCACGCGTGCGCTGGAAAACGTTCCCGCCACGCTTGCGATCGAAAAGGACGAGGACGGCTATCCGATAGCGGATGCCGCCCAGGAGGCAGCTTTAGATGACTAATTCCGCCGACCTCGCCTCGTGCGAGTCTGCAGATATTCAGCGACGCATCCTCGAGCTCATCGAGGGTGCGTCCTCCATTGCGATTTCGGGACATACTTCTCCCGATGGCGATGCCTTGGGCTCCGTGTTGGGTCTGGGCCTTTCGCTCATGAAGTTTTTTCCCAACAAGGACATTGCGCTGTTGCTGGCAGACGATGACCCGGTTCCGCGCATCTACCGCTTTATGGAAGGCTCCGATCGCCTGGTGCCGGCATCTGCGTACACTGGCAATCCGGACTTGTTCATCTCGGTGGACGTGCCGGTCGTCGAGCGCCTCAACAACTCGGCCGAGGTGCTTCGCCGCTCCAAGCATGTGGTGTGCTTCGATCACCATCCGGCGCGCGAGGAGTTTGCCGAGCTCAGCCTGAGGCGCGTCGATGCCGCGGCCTGCGCGATGATCATCGATCGCTTCTTGGACAATTGCGGCATTGTCGCACGTGATGGCGTTGCGACCTGCCTGCTGTGCGGCTTGGTTACCGATACCGGCCGTTTTCAGTACCAAAACGCCGATGCCGCCGCGTTCCATGCGGCCTCGCGTCTGGTTGCCCACGGTGCCGATCCGGCGCGTGTGGCACTCGAGGTATATCAGAGCATGCGCGTTGAGTTTTTGCACCTCAAGTCCATCGTTATGGGCCGCATCAAGACGGTGGCCCACGGGCGCGTCGCGTATAGCTATGCGTACCAGAGCGACCTTGAGGCTTGCGGTGTCACCTCGGATGAGTGCGACGGCCTGGTTGACGTGGTGCGTTCGGTGATGGGCGTCGAGGTCTGCATGTTCTTAAAGGGCATTGAGGGCGATACCAAGGTGCGTGGCAACCTGCGCTCCAAGGGCGACCTCGATGTGTCCGAGATTGCTGCCAACTTTGGCGGTGGCGGGCATCATGCCGCCGCCGGCTTTTCCAACAACGGAACAATTCGCGAGACGCTCGCCGTGGCACTTCCCATGCTGGCCGAGCTGGTGGGGGAGGATCCCGCTTCGGTGACCGTCGAGCTCTAACTTATTGGATGGTACATGGCTCGTCGAACGCCTTCTCAATTGAATATGCTGCTCGCCGTCGATAAGCCGGTGGGCTGCACGTCCCATGACGTGGTCTCGCAATGCCGACGCGCCCTCCATGAGCGGCGCGTCGGCCATGCCGGTACGCTCGACCCCATGGCATCGGGTGTCATGGTTGTGGGCGTGGGTCAGGCCACCCGTTTGCTGGGTATGCTCACGCTCGATACGAAAAACTACGTCGCCGACATTTCGTTTGGCGCCGAGACCAATACCGATGATGCGGAGGGCGAGGCGGTCCGCACGGTGGCTGTTGCCGACGAGCTCCGCGATCCTGCCTATGCGCGTGAGCAATTGGCCTCCATGCTGGGTCCGCAGATGCAGGTGCCGCCGGCGTTTTCGGCTATCTCGGTCAATGGCGTTCGTGCCTACAAGTCTGCTCGCGAGGGCAATGCGGTGGACCTACCTCCGCGTCCCGTCGAGGTCTATGCCGCCGACCTGATCGCCGTGGGCGGCGAAGGTGATACGTGCGTGTGGACCGTGGCGTTCTCGGTGAGCAAGGGAACCTATATCCGAGCGCTCGCTCGCGACCTGGGCCGCGCCTGCGAGAGCGCCGCGCACATTTCCGCGCTGCGCCGCACGGCCTCCGGTATTGTTTCCGTTGGCGCCTGTCATGCGGTTGAGGAGCTTTCTCCCGAGTCCGCGGCGGGGTTTGCACTGGATCCCATTGCGGCCCTGGGCGCTACGCGTGTTGACTTGCCGGGCAATCTTGCCGACGACCTGCTCTGCGGCCGTCGCATTCCCGTTGAGCATGCGCTTGCCGATTTCGATGCCTCGAAGGCGCCGTTTGCGTTGGTGCTCGATGGGGGACTCAAGGCGCTCGCCCGTATTGAGGGTGGCCGCTTTGTCATGGAGCACGTATTTCCTCAGGCAATCGGCGGTGTTCGATGATGTTGTCCGCTCGCGAGCTCGCGCGTATTTTTTTCGTGGGCGGGTCGGACGAGGCTCGCATCGTTGCTGCCGATGCGTTTGATGAGTTCGAGCACCTGGGCGCCGCATCGATTGCCATCGGTGTGTTCGACGGCGTGCACCGTGGACACCAGGAGCTCATTACGGCGCTTGTCCGTGATGCCCGTGCCCATGGCTGTAAGGCGGTCGTGGTTACCTTCGATCCCGACCCGGACGTTGTGGTGAGCTCTTCGCCCGCTCAAAAATTGATGACGACGGCCGACCGTCTGCATGCCCTGGCTCAAACTGGGGTCGATGCGGTGGTGGCCGTTCCCTTTACGCCTGAGGTTGCGGCGCTTGACCATGTTGATTTTCTCTCGCTGGTGTCGCGTCTGGTCGACATTCGATCGATTCGCGTTGGCAGTGACTTTAGGCTGGGTCGTGGCGGTGCTTCTGGTGTTGCCGAGATGCGCGCCTGGGGTTCCGAGCACGGCTTTGACGTGTACGGTCACGACCTGCTTTGCGAGGGCGGTGAGGCCATTTGCGCCACCCGTATCCGTCATGAGCTCGGACAGGGCCATGTGGAGCTTGCTGCTGAGTTACTCGGCCGCCCGTATATGGTGCGTGGCGGTGTTATTCGCGGCCGTCACGAGGGTTCTGGCATGGGCTTTCCCACGGCAAACCTGCAGGTTCCCGACGGCATTCAGGTGCCTGCCGATGGCGTGTATGAGGGTCTGGTGCTGGTCGATGACACCGTGTGGCCCGCTGCCGTTAACGTCGGACTGCCGCCGACGTATGCCGACGATGCGGCATCTGCACATCTTGAGGCTAACTTAATTGGTTATACGGGCGACCTGTACGGCGCTTCCGTTTCGCTTGCGTTTACGCGCTGGCTGCGTCCCTCGCGTGTGTTCGATTCGCTGGATGAGTTGATCGCGACCGTCGAGGGTAATATCGAGGACATTCGTCATAACTTGGGTGAGCAGGGGGTGAGCATCCGTGATTAGTGATGAGGAAAAAGACCAGGTACGCGCTGCGTCCGACCTCGTTGCCATCGTGCAGGAAACGGTTGAGCTCAAGCCCCGCGGCCATGAGTTTTGGGGCTGCTGCCCTTTTCATGGCGAAAAGACGCCGTCCTTCCACATTATTCCCGCTACGCAGGTGTGGCATTGCTTTGGCTGCGGCGAGGGTGGCGACGTCTTCACCTATATCATGAAGCGCGAGAACCTGAGCTTTCCCGAGTCAATCCGTTATTTGGCCGATCGCGCGGGTATTGAGCTGCACAACACCGGAGATCGCCGCGAGCGCGGTACTAAGCGTGCCCGAATCTACGATCTGTGCGCCGAGACCGCCCAGTTCTACCACACCATGCTTATGCGCGGTAAGGACGGCCGTCCGCGCGAGTACTTTGCCAGCCGCGGCATGGGTGGCGACGTCTGCCGCCGCTACTGCCTGGGCTTCGCACCGGGTCGCAACGCGCTGGTGTCGCACCTGTCCCAGGCGGGTTTTACCCCGCAGGAGATGATCGACGCCAACGTTGCCGTGAGCCGCGGGCGCGGGCAGCTTGCCGACCGCTTCTACGACCGCGTGATGTTCCCCATCTTTGACGAGCAGGGTCACAACATTGCCTTTGGCGGTCGTATCATGGGTGACGGGCAACCCAAGTACCTCAATACCGCCGAGACGAGCGTGTTTCATAAAAAGCGAAATCTCTACGGCTTTAATTGGGCCAAGGAGTTTATCGTCGCGCAGGATACCGCCATCGTGGTAGAGGGCTATACCGACTGCATCGCCTGTTGGGAGGCGGGGATTAAAAACGTTGTCGCCACGCTGGGCACCGCGCTCACGGAGCATCACGTCAAGACGCTCACCCGCTTTGCCAAGCGCATCGTCTATATGTTTGATGGCGATGCCGCGGGCCAGAAGGCCGCTCGTCGTGCGATTCAGTTTATTGAGCAGGATTCGATGGATCTGCGCTGCGTGGTGCTCCCCGACGGCAACGATCCCATGGAGTTCATCACGGCGCGCGGCGGAGAGGAGCTGCAGAAACGCATTGACGCTGCCGAGCCCCTCATGGACTTTGTGTACCGTTCGCTGCAGGAGTCGAGCGACATCACCACGCCGGGCGGTCGCGCTAAGGCGCTCGAGGATGCGCTGACGCTCATCTATCCGCTGCGCGATAGCTATATGATCGACACGTACTTTATCCAGATTGCCGACCTGCTGGGTTTGGATCTGGAGACCGTGCGTGCGAGCTCGGGCCGTGTGTTTCGTGATGTCGCCAAGCGCGAAGATGCGGAACGCCGCCGTGAGCAGAACTATGAGCGCCAGCGGGCGCAGGCCGAGCGCTCCGGTAGCGCGGGCGGTCGGGCGTCGGGTTCTCGCGATGCCGGTCGCGGTGCTTGGGCATCGGGCGCGACGCCGCCGGTGTCCGCGCCGGTCGAAGAAGAGCCGTACGACTACGTCCCGCTCGATGCCTACGGTGCCGCGCCCGTGGAGGTCGTCGAAGATCTTCCGCCGATCGATGTGCCTGATGGTATGGGTGCTGAGCCCGCCGATGGCCCGGCAGACGCCTCGGCCCCTATGGTCCTGACCGATTTGGAACGCAAGTCCTTGGCAGGGGAGCGCGAGCTGTTGACGATGCTTGCGAGCTACCCCGACCTGTTCCGCGCGTATGCCGACCGCATTTGCTCCATCGAGTGGGTTGACCCGCGTCACGAGTCCATCGCATGGGCCGTTCTGGCAACGCCGCCGGGAACCGATCCGGCAGCCTGCATGGATGCGGCGCGCTCGGTGTGTCCCGAGGCGGCAACGCTTGTGAGTGCCGGGCGCATCTCGGCGACGAGCAAGCACCCCACCGAGACGAACATCGTGTTTATGCTCGATACGCTCGAGCTCTACACCATCAAGCGCCGCATGCGTGCCGCACAGGCCAAGCTGCGCCAGGACCGTTCGCTCGATGATGAGGCCCGCCGCGCGCTGACCGTGCAGGCCGCGCAGGATTCGCAGCGTCAACGCGAACTGCAAAAGTCGATCGGCGGCGTGGCGGATCCGTTCCGTTTGATCGGTCTGGAGGCCGCAGGCACCGAACAGGCCTAGATGTTGTGGTCAACCAGCGTATTCTCGCCTATATCCAGTCCTCTTTTTGGGTATAGACGTCTATGTGTGTGCTAAAGTATTGAGTCCTGTGGACTATGAAGGGAGAATCTGTGCCAAAAAAGACTGAGAGCACGGGTACTGGGCTGGAATCCTACGTTGCAAAGCTCATGGGCAACGGCTCAAACAGGACTTCGGTAACCGAGGACGAGATTCAGGTCGCCCTGAAGGATATCGATGTTTCTGACGAGCAGCTCACCGCGGTGTATTCCGCGCTGCGCAACAGCGGCATCCAGATTATCTCCGCGAGCGGTAACGACGACGCCCCCATGGACGTCGACGATGATGATAACGATACCGATACCGACGATTTCGATGACGACGACGAGCATGATTCCCGCTCGCTCGACGATCATGAGCTCAAGATGGCCCGTCAGGCCGACGCCGAGATGGGTTCTTCCAAGAGCAAGAAGAAGCGCACCGTGCGCACGTCCCGTTCACGCTCGCGCGTGCGTGGCATCGATGCCTCCACGGTGATGCTGACCGGCGATCCGGTTCGTATGTACCTCAAGGAGATCGGCAAGGTCGACCTGCTGACCGCTTCCGAAGAGGTCGATCTGGCTATGAAGATCGAGGCCGGTCTTGAGGCCACCGAGAAGCTCGAGGCTGCCGATGCCGGTGAGCTCGAGCTCACGCGTGCCGAGATGCGTCGTCTTACGCGCATTGAGAACGTCGGCCTCGAAGCCAAGCAGGCACTCATCAGCGCAAACCTGCGTCTGGTTGTCTCCATCGCCAAGCGCTATGTTGGCCGCGGCATGCTGTTCCTTGACCTGATCCAGGAGGGCAACCTCGGTCTGATTCGCGCCGTCGAGAAGTTCGACTACCAGAAGGGTTTCAAGTTCTCCACGTACGCCACGTGGTGGATCCGTCAGGCCATTACGCGCGCCATTGCCGACCAGGCCCGTACCATCCGTATTCCCGTACACATGGTCGAGACCATCAACAAGCTCGTCCGCGTGCAGCGCCAGCTCCTTCAGGACCTGGGCCGCGACCCGACCCCCGAGGAGATCGGTGCCGAGATGGACATGAGCGCCGACCGCGTCCGCGAGATCCAGAAGATCTCGCAGGAGCCCGTGTCGCTCGAGACTCCCATTGGCGAGGAAGAGGATTCCCAGCTGGGAGACTTCATCGAGGACTCCCAGGCAATCGTTCCGCCCGATGCCGCCAGCTTCTCCATGCTGCAGGAGCAGCTCACTCAGGTGCTCGACTCGCTTGCCGATCGTGAGCGCAAGGTTATCGAGCTGCGCTTTGGCCTTATCGACGGGCATCCTCGTACGCTCGAGGAAGTCGGCCGCGAGTTTGGCGTCACGCGCGAGCGTATCCGCCAGATCGAGTCCAAGACCCTGGCCAAGCTCCGCCACCCGAGCCGCAGCAGCAAGCTGAAGGACTACATCGAGTCATAACCTCGCAAGCAAGAAGCGCCCTCAAGCACATCCGCTTGGGGGCGCTTTCATGTAGTCGTTGGGGATGTTCTTGAATGACTAGTCGTTTAAGAACACCCCCAATGACTAGGTCGGAAAAATTCTTAAAAAAGTTCTTGCCCTGAGCTGATTCGTCCGTATAATAAACTTCGTTGCTTGAGAGCACGCACCTATTCCTCGGTAGCTCAATGGTAGAGCACGCGGCTGTTAACCGCGCTGTTGTAGGTTCGAGTCCTACCCGGGGAGCCAGAATTTCTCAGCCCATTCCGCTGGGCTTTTAAATTCCTCGGTAGCTCAATGGTAGAGCACGCGGCTGTTAACCGCGCTGTTGTAGGTTCGAGTCCTACCCGGGGAGCCAGGTTGTAAAACCCGTCGCTTTTGCGGCGGGTTTTTTCATGCCGCGACCACTTGACTCGAACGTTGCCATATCAACATTTCGTGTCGAGGATGTAATCCCGCGACCCACCACCTCAACATGGCGCGGTCGTTGTAGAATATTGCAATGATTGCTCCCACGACATGGTGCCGCGAGCACCAGATAAGGAGATTCTTGTGTCTGAGACCATTAACGGCAGCCTGAGCGTCTCGAACGACGTTATTGCCGATATTGCCGGTTATGCCGCGATGACGTGCTATGGCGTCGTCGGTATGGCTGAGCAGCTCCAAGGCGCCGAGAGCGTGCGCCTGCTTGCCGGTCAGCGCCTCCGCAAGGGCGTGCTTGTCTCCGCCGACGAGAACGGCCTTACGGTCGATCTTCACGTCGTGCTCGAGAACGGCGTCAACATGAAGTCCGTCTGCCACAATCTTTCGAGTTCCGTTGCCTTCACCCTGCAGGAGATCGCCCAGATCGATCCCGCCAGCCTTAAGATCGGCATCCACATCGACGCGCTCAAGAGCCGTCTGAACTAGCATCCGAAAACGGAGATTCAAATACCCATGATTGCAAAGACCATTCGCACCTGTTTTCCGATCGCTGCGGCTGCCGTTTCCGACAAGGCCGAGGAGATCAACAAGCTCAACGTCTTCCCCGTACCCGATGGCGATACCGGCACCAACATGTCGCTCACGCTCGCCTCGGTGACCAAGGAGCTTTCTGCTCTTCCTGCCGACGCCGACATGGAAGCCATCGCCGGCGCCATCACCCACGGCTCCCTGATGGGTGCCCGCGGCAACTCCGGCGTCATCACGTCGCAGATTCTGCGCGGCGTGGCCGAGGGCCTTGTCTCTGCCGACGAGCCCATTACGTCCGCCAACATTGCCTTCGCCTTCCGTCGTGCCGTCAAGGTCGCCTTCCAGGCTGTCCGCAAGCCCATCGAGGGCACGATCCTCACAGTCCTGCGCGATGTCTCGACCAAGGCCGACGAGTGCGAGAAGAAGAAGTTCTCGGTCGAGGACGCGCTCGATGCCATCGTCGTCGAGGCCTATCAGTCCGTCGCCCGCACGCCCGACTTGCTGCCCGTTCTGAAGGAGAACGGCGTGGTCGACTCGGGCGCCTTTGGCTTTGCTATTTTCCTTGAGAACTTTGTTGCCGCTGCTCTTGGCCGTAGCACCGTTGTCGAGGATTTCTCCGCTACGTTTGACTCCGCCGGCTCTGCCCGCGATGCCGCTCTTGGCCGCGTTGAGATCGAGGCCAACGACGACTGGGAGGGCTCGGAGTTCCGCTACTGCAATGAGTTCCTCTTTAAGGCCGATGCTCCCTTTGACGAGGACGAGTGTCTGAAGTTCCTGGGCTCCATGGGCGACTGCGAGCTGCTCGTGGGCGCCTACCCCGACTACAAGATCCACGTGCACTCCAACACCCCCAACCTGGTGCTCGAGCACATGCTGCAGCTCGGTCAGATCTACGAGGTCTTTATCCACAACATGGAGATGGAGGCCCACGACCGTACCGCCAAGATTCACGAGGATCAGGAGAAGGCCGCCGAGCCCGCCAAGGCGCTGGGCTTTGTCGCCGTTGCCGCCGGTTCGGGCGAGGCCGACATCCTCAAGTCCCTCGGCGTTGACGTTATCGTCTCGGGTGGTCAGACCATGAACCCCTCGACTGCAGACCTGCTGGGCGCGGTGGACCAGGTCAACGCGACCTCGGTCATCATTCTGCCCAACAACGGCAACATCCGCATGGCTGCCGAGGCTGCCGCCTCTGCTTGCACGGACAAGAAGGTCGCCGTCGTTCCCACTAAAACCGTCCCGCAGGCGTTCTCCGCGCTGTTCGCGGTCCTGCCCGATTCCGAGCTCGAGGACGCCGTTGCCGCTATGGTCGACGCCATCAGCGAGGTTCGCGATGGCGAGGTTACCCGCGCCGTGCGCGATTCCAGCGCCTCTGACGGCTCTCCCATTCACTCCGGTGACGTCATGGGCATCATTGCCGGCTCCATCGATGTGGTCGGCTCCGACGTGAAGCAGGTCACGCTCGACTGCATCAACCGCATGCAGGAGGAAGAGGAGGGCGACGCGCTGACGATTCTGGCCGGCGAGGAGCTGTCCGATGAGGCCTTCCAGGAGATTGTCGACGCTATCGAGGAGGCTCAGCCCGATTTGGAGATCGACGCCCATCGTGGCGAGCAGCCGCTCTATCCCGTGATCTTCTCGATCGAGTAGGCATCTGCCCATGTCCGAGCTGTGCTCCGTGCCGCGCGTCTCGGAGCGCTTTGCCCAGAGCAATGCGCTTGACGAGGATATCGCGCGACTCAAATATGTTTCGCGTAAACGTGAGGAGGCCCTTCGCCGTCTGGGAATTCGGACGGTGGGGGACCTCCTTCTCCATATCCCTCATCGATACCTCGACTTTACCCGTTCGTGGTCCATCGAGATGGCGCCCATCGGTACCGTGTGCACCATCATCGCCACGGTCGACCGCATCGTCCAAAAGCAGCCGCGTCCGCGCATGCAGGTGACCGAGGTCTCGCTTGTGGACGAGACGGGCGTGCTGCAGGTCGCCTTTTTCCGCCAGCCCTGGATTGCCCAGCAGCTTAGGCAGGGCGACCGCCTGGCCGTGATGGGCAAAGTCGAGTTTGCCTACGGTTTTAAGCAGATGGCCTCACCGCACTTTGAAAAGCTCGAGGAAGGGCGTGCCGCGGGCACTATCCTGCCGGTCCATTACGTGAGTGATGGCGTGAGCCAGGCGTGGATGCGCCGCATCGTAAGCGGCGCGCTCGAGGTCGTCGGTAATCCCTTTGATCCGATTCCCGCGCCGCTGCGCGCAAAGCGGAAGCTCATGAGCAATGCCCGCGCGTTGCGTTCGATCCACTTTCCCTCGAGCATGGCTGAGCGCGACATCGCACGCCGGCGTCTTGCCTACGAGGAGTGCCTCTACCTGCAGCTGGCGCTGCGTCTGCGCAACGACGGCGGCCTGGTCGATGTGGTGCCCTATGCCCACACCGCGGGCGAGCATCTGGGCGCGCTTAAACAGGCCCTTCCGTTTTCGCTGAGCGACGAGCAGGAGGCCGCATTCCAAGACATCCTGCATGACATGTGCGATGGCGGGCGCGTGATGAACCGTCTGCTGCTGGGCGATGTCGGTACCGGTAAGACCGCCGTTGCCGCCTGCGCGCTGGCTGTGGCTGCCGATAGCGGCACGCAGGCCTGCGTTATGGCGCCCACGGGCGTGCTGGCGCGCCAATATGCTGATAAGACCGGCCCCTTGCTCTCTCAGGCCGGTATAACGTGGGCGCTGCTGACGGGTGCCACTCCGGCGGCCGAGCGCGAGCGGATCCATGAGCAGCTGCAGTCCGGCGAGCTCGATGTCCTCTTTGGCACCCATGCGGTCCTTTCGGATGACGTTACGTTCAAGCATCTGTCGCTTGTTGTCATCGACGAGCAACACCGCTTTGGCGTAGGCCAGCGCAACGCCCTGCGCGCGAAGGGCCCCGGTGCCGATCTGCTTGTTATGACGGCAACGCCCATCCCGCGTACGCTGGCGCTTTCGGTCTACGGCGATCTGGACACGAGTATCATCCGCCATCGGCCCGTCCCTGGTGCTGGCGTGACGACACGCGTGCTCACCGAGTCGAGCCGTGACCTCGCCTATGGCGCCATTCGCGAGGCGCACGAGAAGGGGCAGCAGGCCTACGTGATTTGCCCGCTCGTGGAGCCGAGTGACTCGGCCGATGAGCTGGAAGACGTGCCCGGTATCGCCCGCGACGACGAGGGCCGCGTGACGGTCCCCGTGCCGCTGCACGATACGGCGACCGAGCTCGATCGCCTGCGTCTGGCGTTGCCGGGTCTTGCCATCGAGCGCCTTCACGGCCGTATGCCAGCGGGGGAGAAGGACCGCGTGATCGACGCCTTCAAGCGTGGCGAGATTGACGTGCTCGTCTCGACTACGGTGGTCGAGGTGGGCGTTGACGTGCCCAACGCCACCGTCATGGTCATCGAAAACGGCGAGCGCTTTGGTTTGGCTGCCCTGCACCAGCTGCGAGGCCGCGTGGGCCGTGGCGGCGTGTCGGGCACGTGCCTGGTCATGACGCACTCCAAGGGCAACGGCGGCGCATCGGCGGCGCAAGATCGTCTGCAATCGCTCGAAAAAACCTCGGATGGCTTTACGCTCGCCCAGATGGACCTGCGTCTGCGCCACGAGGGCGAAATCCTGGGGTACCGTCAGCATGGCGGTGTGACCCTGCGCTTTGTCGACCTGGATGCCGACGAGGAGCTGATCGAGTGGGCTCATTTGGACGCGGTCGAGCTCTTGCGGTATGCTTGCAACCTTGACTCTGTGGCGACGCGTCCCCTGCGCGATGCGGTCGCCATGCGATATCGACACATATTTAAGGAGGTCAGCGGAGGATGAGAATCATCGGCGGCGAATGGCGCGGTCGTAAGATCGAGGAGCCCCGTGGTCGCGATGTTACCCGCCCCACGACCGATCGCGTGCGCGAGGCATGCGCATCTATGGTCATGTCGGCATTCGACTTCGATCTGGACGAGGTCCGTGTGCTGGACGCCTTTGGCGGCTCCGGTGCCTTAGGGTTAGAGATGCTCTCTCGTGGGGCCCGCTCGCTCACGACGTTTGAGATCGATCGCAACGCCGCGCGGCTCATTACCAAGAATATCGAGTCGCTCTGCCGTGACCGTGCGCGTTGGCGCGTGGTCACGGGCGACATGCTGGCGAGTGCCTCGCGCGGTCGTGTACCGGGCGGCCCCTTTGATCTGGTCCTGCTCGACCCGCCCTATGCTTTTGGTGCCGAGCCGGTCGAGGAACTGCTGCAGGACCTGGCTCAGCAGGGTTTACTTGCGTCTGGCGCTTACGTCCTGTTTGAGCATGCCGCCGCCGATGCGGGCGCGCATCCGGCAGGCTTTGAGACTGTACGTGAGAAGCGCTACGGCATTACCTCGGTCGACCTGCTTCGCTGGGTCGACGATAACGATGGTGAAGGCGACAACGCCGGCGCAGATGCCGACAACAACGATGCCACGACGTTTCAGGAGGACGCCCATGAATGACACCATCAACCGCGTGATCGTCCCGGGCACCTTCGATCCCATCACGTTTGGCCATATCGATGTGATCCGCCGTGCCCGCCGCATCTTTCCCAGCGTGATCGTCGCTGTTGCCGAGTCGCAAGGTAAAAACGGTGTAGGCACCACGTTTATGCTCGATGAGCGCGTGGCGCTGGCCCGCGAGGCGCTCGGTGATATCGACGGTGTCGAGGTCCTGCCCTTTACCGGCCTCTTGGTCGACTTCGCTCGTGAGCAGGGGGCGGGTGCCGTGGTCAAGGGCCTGCGCGCCATGACCGACTTTGAGTATGAGCTGCAGCAGGCCGACCTTAACTATCGCCTGGATAGCGAGCTGGAGTCCATCTTTGTCATGAGTGCGCCGCAGTACGGCTATATCTCGAGCTCGGTTGTTCGCCAGATCGCCTCGCTCGGCAGCGATGTATCGACGTTTGTCCCGCCCAACGTGGTCGAAGCGCTCAAACATCGCTTTTCGTGACGTTTCTTATTGCCTGGTGGCATGTGGTAAACTAGCACGATGATATGTTACCTATGAAAGGAGACCGGATGCCGGGCGAGAATTTTCCTGGCGATAGGATCGTCAGCTTGGTCGATGAGCTCGAAGGGCTGATCGAGGAAGCCAAGCCGCCTTTCGGCAAGAACGCTCAGTTCAAGGTCATCGACGCCGACGTGTTCTTCAACATCCTCGACGAGATCCGCATGAGCTATCCCGAGGAGTGGCAGAAGTCCCGCCGTATCCTTAAGGAGCGCGAGGAGCTTATGGCTTCCGCCGCCGCTCAGGCCGATTCCATCATCGCTGACGCTCAGCAGCAGGCCCTCACCATTGCCGGTGAGCAGGAGATCGTCCGCCTTGCGCAACAGCAGGCCGACGACATCCGCGATCGTGCCCAGCAGTACGAGCGCGAGACGCGTTATGCTGCCGAGGACTACGCAGAGCAGGTCTTTACGCACCTGGAGGAGAACCTCAAGAGCCTGACCGGCACCGTTACCCGTTGCCGTCAGCAGCTCAACGAGGGTGCCGCCCAACAGAATGGTCAGTGGTAATGGCTGAGTTCCCGAGCGTTACCGTCGATCTTTCCGAGCAGCTCGAGTTTCCTGGAGATTCGTATCCGCTGACCGGTAAGGTCGATGTCGCCACCTACACGGTGGGCGAGAAGGAGTACCAGCTACAGGACGGCATCGACTACGACGTTGTCTTTACCAATGCCGGTACCGGTGTCTTGCTCACGGGCATGGTTCGCGCGCACGCCACCGGCGAGTGCGACCGTTGCCTGGAGCCCGCCTCGTTTGATATCGCCGGCGAGATCGAGGAGTTCTACCTCTTTGAGGAGCCCGAGGATCCCGAGGCCTACGAGGACGGCTACGAGCTCCTGGGTGAGGACCGTATCGTTGATCTGGGTGAGCCTATCAATGACGCGGTCGTTATGGACACGCCGTTTGTGGTGCTCTGCAAGCCCGATTGCCGTGGTCTGTGCCCCACATGCGGTTGCAATCTCAACGTCGAGCAATGCGATTGCGCCGCCCAGGCAGAGGCAGAATGGGCCGCTGCCACGGAAAATCCATTTGCAGCATTGAAGAATCTCAAGCTTGATGAGTAAAACTGTGGTAGTATCGCTACTTGCGCGTAATCGCCACACTGGATAGTTCATAAGGAAGGTCACTATGCCCGTACCTAAACAAAAGCAGGGTCGTATCCGCACTCACACCCGTCGTTCCGCCAACATGAAGATCTCGGCTGCGGCTCAGTCCACGTGCCCCCGTTGCGGTGCTGTCAAGCTCCCGCATCACGTGTGCCCCAGCTGCGGTTTCTACAAGGACCGCGAGGTTATCGTTACCGAGTAACGGTATACTCTGGATGCGATGCCGTTCCAAATGGAACCACAATGGCCGGCTCAATGAGTCGGCCATTTTTGTATAAGGAGCATGTATATGAGTAACGTTCGCGTTTGTGTAGACGTTGTGGGCGGAGACGAGAAACCTCAGGTTGTTCTCGATGGTATCGAGGCTGCGCTTGCCGCCGATCCCGATATCGAGGTCTTGGCAGCTGGCCCCGCCGAAATCGTCAATCCCTTTGCCGCCTCCCATGCGCGCGTCGAGGCCCTGGAGGCACCCGACGTTATCGCCATGGATGACGATCCCATTCGCGCCGTGATGACCAAACGCAAGTCTTCGATCGTGCTGTCGTGCCGCGCCATCAAGAAGGGAAATGCGGACGCGTTCTTCTCTGCCGGTTCGACCGGTGCCATGACCGCCGCTGCCACCGCCTACGTGACGCCGTTTAGGTATCAGGCCGAAGGCAAAAAGCAGCCGGTGCGCCCCTGTCTGACCAATGCGCTGCCCAATCGCGCCGGCGGTCTGACGGTGCTGTGCGATATGGGCGCCAACCCCGATGTCGAGGTCGATGACATGGTGCGTTTTGCCCAGATGGGTAGCGCCTATGCCCGCGTCGTCCTGGGAATCGAGCATCCCCGCGTGGGCCTGCTTGCCAACGGCACCGAGGACGAGAAGGGCTCCAACTTTACCAAGGCCTGCTTCCCGGCCATGAAAGCCGCCGTTCCCGGCTTTGTTGGTAACTGCGAGGGAACGGACATCACCTCAGGTAACTTCGATGTCGTCGTTGCCGATGGCATGTCGGGCAATATTGCGCTCAAGGCCACCGAGGGCGCTGCCAAGTTTTTGCTGCAGGAGCTCAAGGGTGTCTTTATGTCTTCGCTCGGCACCAAGATTGCCGCGCTGCTCATCAAAAAGCAAATGCGCGAGATTAAGGCCAAGCTCTCTGGCGACGCCAAGGGCGGCGCGATTCTTCTGGGCCTGCGCGGCGTGGTCCTGATCGGCCATGGCGCCACCTCGGTCGAGGCTGTTAAAAACGGTACGCTCTCGGCGGCCGAAGCCGTGCGCGCCGGGCTGGTCGAGAATGTCGCCAACTCTATGGACGGTATCGTTTTATAACAGCGGCGTTATGCGTCTTGGGGCGCACGTCGTGGGGTAGAATCAGAACCGTGTCTTGGTACCGCCCGGGCGGTACCATTCTTTTGGTATTCATGCACTATGAGAGGAAGCGCTATGGACCGCTCCGAAATCTTCGACAAGATCGCCGAGGTCGCTGCTGACGTTCTGGGCGTCGATGTTGCCGAAATTAGCGATGAGACCACCTTTGACGACCTCGATGCCAACTCGCTCGAGCGTTTGCAGCTGGTTACGGCCATCGAGGACGAGTTCAACCTCGAGATCGATGACGAGACTCTGCTCTCGCTTAACTCTGTCGCCGACGCCGTCGACGCGATCGAAAACGCCAGGGAGGCTTAGGTCTTGGCTTTGTCTGAACGACTTACGCGCGCCCAGGAAATTCTGGGCCACGAGTTCAATAATAAGGTGCTGCTGCGTGCGGCCCTTACGCATCCCTCGGCAGTCGAGGGCCAGCCGGTTTCTGCCAGCTATGAGCGCCTTGAGTTCTTGGGCGATTCCATTTTGGGCGCTGTGGTCGCACGCTCCCTGTTTGAGTCCTATCCGGAGTTTGACGAGGGCAAGCTCACACGCCTGAAGGTGTCGCTTGTCTCGGGCGCTACGCTGTCCGAGGTTTCTCACGAGCTGGGCATTGACGACATCATCATCTTTGGTGCCTCCGAGACCGGTACCGGTGCGCGCGGCCTGCATTCGGCCCTCGAGAACGTCTACGAGTCGCTCGTGGGCGCACTGTACCTGGATGCCGGCTGGGATGCCGCAGCGGTGTTTATCCATCGTACGCTTAAGCCGCATTTGGCTTCCGAGCGTGCCGAGCATCCTGCAAACCCCAAGTCGTTTTTGCAGGAGTGCGTGCAAGCCGACGGTCACGAGCCCCCGGCGTATAAGCTCGTTGGCTCCGAGGGCCCGGCGCATGCGCCCACCTTTACCGCCGTGGTGCTCATCGATGGCATTCGCCAGGGTCGCGGCACCGGTTCCTCTAAGAAGGAAGCCGAGGGAGCCGCCGCGCTCGAAGCGCTCGACCGCATGGGTTACACCACCAACGGCGTGATTCTGAACAAGAAGCACGTGTAAGCGAGGAACCGTGTATCTCAAGTCCCTCACGCTCAAAGGGTTCAAGTCGTTTGCCGACCGCGCCCATATGACGTTTGAGCCGGGCCTGACCGTCATCGTCGGTCCCAACGGCTCGGGAAAATCGAACATCTCCGACTCAATTCTGTGGGTCCTGGGCGAGCAGAGCGCCAAGCAGCTGCGCGGCCAGGCCATGGAGGACGTCATCTTCTCGGGCTCGTCAGCGCGCAAGCCGGTGGGTGTCGCCGAGGTCACGCTGGTGCTCGATAACTCGGACCATATGCTGCCCGTCGATTTTGACGAAGTCGCCATCACCCGTCGCATGTATCGCTCGGGCGAAAGCGAGTACCTCATCAACTCGAGTCCGTGCCGCCTGATGGACATTCAGGACATCCTGCACGATTCGGGCCTGGGCAAGGATACGCATTCCATCATCAGCCAGGGCAAGCTCGACGCCATTTTGCAGAGCCGCCCCGAGGAGCGCCGCGCCCTCATCGAGGAGGCCGCCGGCATCTCCAAGCACAAGCGCCGCAAGGAGCGTGCGCTCAAAAAGATTAAGTCGATGGACGAGCACCTGACGCGTGCCCGCGACATCAATAAGGAAATCGCCCGTCAGCTGCGACCGCTGGAGCGTCAGGTCGATCGTGCGCGCAAGTACAAAGAGTTGTCCTCGCGCGCGAACGAGCTTACGCAGATGCTGGCCGTCGATGAGCTGCGTTCGCTGCAGTCGCAGTGGAACGACCTGGAGAGCCGCTCCAAGGAGGGCGCGGCCGAGCTTGAGCTTGCGCAGTACCGCTTGGGCGAAAAGGAGCGCGAGCTCGAGAAGCTCCAGGTCATGCTCGAGGAAAAGGGCCTGTTTGTGGGCGACCTGGGCGAGCAACGCCGCCATATGCAAGATGTGGTCGGCCGCATTAACTCCGACATGCGCCTGCTCGAAGAAAAGGGCCACAACATGGTGTCGCGCCTGTCTGACATGCGCGGTCAGATTTCGAGCTCCGAGCATCAGCGTCGTCGCGTGGTCGAGGAGCTTGAGGACGCGCGTGCGCAGCTTGAGGAAGTGACCGGTGCGCATATGCAGGCCCAGGAGGACGTTGACGCCGCTGGTCCTGCCGCCGCCGAGCTCCACGAGCGGCGCGTGGCGCTCGACAATCAGATTTCGAAGCTTACGCGCGAACAACGCGATGTGCAGCGCGTAGCCGATAACGCCGCGCTCGAGCTCGCCAAGGTGAAGGATTCCTTGAGCAATGCCGAGGTCGAGGACAACATGTATGCCTCGCGCCTGGAGCAGATCGATGAACAGCTCGAGGAGGTCACGGCCTCGCTCGAGAGCCGTCGCGACCGCGCCGAGGAGCTTGAGGGCGCTCTTGAGGAAGCGCGCCAGGCCCAGGCCGATGCGCGTGAGGCCACCGAGGTCGCCCGTGCAGCCCTGAAGGACTTGCGTAATCGTGAGAGTGAGGCGCGCAACAAGCTGTCCGAGGTGCGCTCGGAGCTTGCCAGCCAAAAGAAACTCGATGCCCGCATGGCCGACAGCTCGCCGCTCGTGAGCCGTCTGGTGGGTGCGCTGGGCGATGATGTTTCGGGCCGCCTGGGTGACGTGCTCGAAGCCCCGCGCGAGCTTGAGGGCCTGGTTGAGCAATTGCTCGCCGGCGATATCGATGCGCTGCTGTTTGATGACGCCGCCACGCTTGAGCGTGCCGGTCGTGCGGCTCTGGACCAAAAGAAGGCCTCGGGCGAGGCACTGCTGGTGGCGCGCGGCGTGAGCGGCTCTACCGCCGCTGAGGGCGCTGCCGGTACCCGCCTGGTTGATCGTCTGTCCGTGCGCGCAGGCTACGGACCCGTCGTCGAGGCGCTGCTCGGCGGCTATTACGTAGTGGACGATCTTTCTGCCGCGCTGTCGGCGCCGGTCGTTGACGGCGTGACTTACGTGACCCCCGATGGCGCCCGCGTCGCCTGCGGCGGCCTGGTGCGTGTGGGCCTCGATGCCGGCGAGGCGTCGGGTGCTCTGGAGCGTAAGCGTCGCATTCGCGAGCTGGAGGGGCTTGAGCCCGATTTGTCCGCTGTGTTTGAGCATGTGTCGGATCAGGTCGTCGAGGCCAATGCGGCCGTTGAGGAAGCGCGTGCCGCTGAGGGCGATGCCGCCGGTGAGATTGCCCGCCTTGAGGGCGAGCGCCGCTCCCTGTTGTCCGAGATCGGCCGTCTGGAGCAAAGCGCCAACAATGCCGAGGTCGAGCGCGTGCGTATCTCCAAGCGCCGTGAGCAGGCTGCCGAGGCCGTTCGCGCCGCGCGCCCGCGCGTGGACGAGCTCACCCGTTCGCGTGACGAGGCCCGTGCGCAGGCAAGCGATCTGGGCTTGCAGATTGCCGAGGCCAACGACGAACTCGACCGCGTTCGCCGTGACGATTCCGAGGCTGCCGGCAAGCTCGCCGACGCCAAGGTTCGCCTAGCCCAGACGAGTGAACGCCTGCGTTCGCTGAAGGGCCGCGTGCCCGACCTGGAGCATCGTCTTGAGGGCATCGACCGTCGTATCCGCGGAACACGCCAGGCCTCGCGCTCGCTCGAGCTGCTGCGCCTGCGCGTCGATCCCATGCACGAACGCTATTCTGCCCTGTTGGAACGCGCGTCGGATTGGGCAGCGCGCCTGCGTGACCAGGCCTCTCTGGAGGAGGCGGACTCCGCTTCGCTCAAGAAGACCATCGAGGATGCCAAGGCAGAGGTTGCCCGCGCTAAGGAGCGAGTCGATACCGCCTCTGCCACGCAAAACGAGTTCAAGGTCGCACGCGGCAAGCTCGAGGTGCAGGTGGAGGCGGCCATCAAGGCCATCACCGCCGATGGCACCACGGTACTCGAGGAAGCGCTCATGCTTCCCGCGCCCACCGACCGCGACGCCGCCGAGCGCGAGCTCAACCAGCTTGTGCGCCAGATCAACAACCTTGGTCCCGTTAACCAAGTTGCCATGGAGGAGTACGAGCAGCTCAAGCGCCGCGCCGACTACATCGAGGAGCAGCTGGCCGATCTGGAGAGCGCGCGCAAGGCGCTCACCAAGATCACGGTGGCCATTGATCGCAAGATGCGGAAGGCCTTCCTGGTGACGTTTGAGAAGGTCGACGCGAACTTCCGCGAGATCTTCGCCATGCTGTTCCCGGGTGGACAGGCGCATCTGGAGATGACCGACCCCGAGCACCCGGCTGATACGGGTATCGAGGTCGTGGCGCAGCCGCGCGGCAAGCGCATCACCAAGATGATGCTCATGTCGGGTGGCGAGAAGAGCCTGACGGCGCTCGCCCTGCTCTTTGCCGTGTACCGCACGCGTACGGTGCCGTTCTATGTGCTGGACGAGGTCGAGGCGGCGCTCGACGACGCCAACTTGTCCAAGCTCATCGGCGCCCTTGATGTACTGCGTTCCGATACGCAGCTCTTGGTCATTTCGCATCAGCGCCGTACTATGGAGGACGCTGACGTCCTCTATGGCGTCTCGATGCAAGCCGACGGCGTCAGTCGCGTCGTCTCGCAAAAACTCGATCGCGAAACCGGAAAGGTCGTGAATGCATAATGGGATTCTTTGACGCTCTCTCGCGCGGACTTGAGCGCAGTCGCGAGGCCCTCAACGAGGTCTTTTACTTTGGCGGCGAGGTCGACGAGGATTTTTGGGAGGACTTGGAGGACACCCTCGTTATGGGTGACATGGGTGCCGAGGTCGCCATTCAGGTCTCCGATGACCTACGCGATGCCGCGGCCAAGAAGAACCTCAAGACCGCTCCTCAGCTTCGCCGTGCCCTGGCCGAGCAGCTCGAGCAGCACTTTGTGCCCATCGAGCGCGATCCGTTTTCCGATACGCCGAGCTGCGTGCTGTTTGTGGGCATTAACGGTGCCGGCAAGACCACGACGGTCGGTAAGATCGCGAGCGCCATGGCCGCCCGCGGCAAGAACGTCGTGATCGGTTCGGCCGATACCTTCCGTGCTGCCGCTATCGAGCAGCTCGATGTGTGGGGCCAGCGCGCTGGCGTCCCCGTCATCAAGCGCGACCGCGGCTCCGACCCGGCAAGTGTTTGCTACGACGTGCTCGACGAGGCCGACAAGCGCGGCAGCGACCTGGTGCTTATCGATACCGCCGGCCGTCTGCACACGAGCCCTGAGCTCATGCGCGAGCTTGCCAAGGTGGTCAATGTGACCCGTAAGCGCGCCGCAAATATGGCCGCCGGTCCCATGCCGGTTTCGGTCGTGCTTGTGATCGACGCCGCGACGGGCCAAAACGGTCTGAACCAGGCGCTCGAGTTTAACGAGGCGCTGGGCCTGGACGGTATTATCATGACTAAGCTCGACGGCACGGCTAAGGGCGGTATCGCCATGGCCGTGGCCGAGAAACTCAAGCTCCCGATCCTGCGCGTGGGCGTGGGCGAGCAGGTCGATGATCTGCAGGAGTTCAATGCCAAAGATTTCTGCCGCGCCCTAGTGGGCGAGTCCAATTAAGGAGTGACTAGTGTTTGATTCCCTGAGCGATCGCCTCAACGACACATTTGACCGCCTGCGCGGCAAGGGCAAGCTGACCGAGGCCGATATCACCTCGGCCATGCGCGATATTCGCATGGCGCTGCTCGAGGCCGACGTCAACTTTAAGGTCGTCAAGGAGTTCGTCGCCAAGACCAAGGAGCGCTGCATGACCGCCGAGGTTATGGAGTCGCTGTCGCCGGCGCAAAACGTCGTCAAGATTGTGCTCGACGAGCTCACCGAGATGCTTGGCTCAACCGAGAGCAAGCTCGTCTTTAGCAACCGCATTCCCAATGTCATCATGCTTGTGGGTCTGCAGGGCTCCGGTAAGACCACGGCTGCCGTAAAGCTGGCCTACCTGCTCAAGAAGCAGGGCCGCTCGCCGTTGCTCGCCGCGTGCGACGTCTACCGTCCCGCTGCTGCCGACCAGCTGGCCACGCTCGGTGGCGAGATCGGCGTACCGGTCTTCCGCGGCGACGGTGCGCACCCGGTCGATATCGCCAAGGGCGCCATCCAGGAGGCCGTCGACCACCTGCGCGACGTGGTCATCGTCGATACCGCCGGACGTCTTCAGATCGATGAGCAGATGATGCAGGAGGCCGTGGACATCAAGAAGGCCGTCAAGCCCGATCAGGTGCTGATGGTCGTCGATGCCATGACCGGTCAGGATATCGTCAACGTCGTCTCGACCTTCGCCGAGCGCACCGACTTTGACGGCGTGATCATCTCTAAGCTCGACGGCGACGCTCGTGGCGGCGGCGCGCTTTCCGTGCGCCAGGTGACCGGCAAGCCCATCAAGTTTGTGAGCATGGGCGAGAAGCCCGATTCGCTGGAGCCGTTCTACCCCGATCGTATGGCCAAGCGCATTCTGGGTATGGGCGACGTTGTCGGCATTATCGAGAAGGCCCAAGAGGCGGCCGACGCCGAGCAGCTCGAGGCCGCCGAGCGCATGCTGCGCGAGGGCTTTACCATGAACGACATGCTCGACCAGATGAAGGCCGTCAAGAAGATGGGCGGCATGAAGGGCATTCTGGGCATGCTCCCCGGTGGCCAGCGTGCGCTTAACCAGATGGGTGGTAACCTGGACGAAGGTATCTTCGATAAGAACGAGGCCATCATCATGTCGATGACCAAGGAGGAGCGCCTTCGCCCCTCCATCATCAACGGCCAGCGCCGTGCCCGCATTGCCAAGGGTGCCGGCGTGACCCCCACCGAGGTCAATAGCCTTATGAAGCAGTGGGGCGAGATGAATAAGATGATGGGCCGCATGCGCACGATGGCCAATCAGGCGCAGGCCGGCGGCAAGAAGGGCAAGAAGGGTAAGAAGGGCAAGAAGATGCGCATGCCCAATATTCCCGGTCTGGATGCCATGGGGCTGGGCGGCATGGGCGGCCTGGGAACGGGCGGCCCCAAGTCCGATATGGACCTGCTGCGCCAGATGGAAGCGCAGATGCGCAACAAGAAGTAACGACTAGTTGAGTCGTGTATGGCGAAGGCCGCCTGGATGGTATTCCAGGCGGCCTTCGCCGTTTGTTCGCTGGTTGTCGCACGCGTGGAAGCGCGTTCTCGACGAGGTGCTTGCCGCTAGTGGCAGCCGCAGCCTTCGTGCCCGTCATGGTCGTGGTGACCGTGGCAGCCGCAGGACTCGCGCTGCTCGTGGATGTGCTCGTGATCATGTCCATGGCAGTCGCAGGTGGCCTCGCCGTTCTGTGCGAGCGTGCCGGCAATGAGGGCCTCGACGCAGGCATCGCAGCTGCCCTGGGCGCCCGCATAGACCGTGATGCCGGCTTGGGCAAGCGCGTTGATAGCGCCGCCGCCGATACCGCCGCAAATGAGCGTGTCAACGCCACCGTTGGCAAGCAGGCCCGCCAAGGCGCCGTGGCCGGTGCCGCCGGTGCCTACGACCTGCTCGTTGAGCACCTTGCCATCCTGGATGTCGTAGATCTTGAACTGCTCGCTGCGGCCAAAGTGCATAAAGATGTTGCCGTTGTCGTACGTCGTTGCCACCCTCATGGTGTCGACCTCCTTTGCTGGCCATGCGGCCGTTGTCGTGGTGATGGGGGAGTATGCGATATTGCCGCCCTCGATAACGAGCGCCCGTCCGTTGACCAGCGCATCGGCCACCTTGCGATGCGCGCGGCTGCAGATTGCCGTCACCGTGGCGCGGGCAATGCCCATGTGCTGGGCGACTGCCTCTTGGTTAAGGCCTTCCAAGTCGCACAGGCGCAGCACCTCGAGCTCGTCGACTGTCATATCGATGGCATCGCCGCTCGCCAGGCCATCGGGGGTAAAACCGCGATATTCGGGGATGATCCCAACGCGGCGCAGTTTTTCGCGTCTTCCAGCCATACACTCTCCAAATCTGACATATGTCAACAATAGAATAGCGAACGTGCGGATTTGCGCAAGGAATTTCTGGCATATGTCAGAAAATGAGGGCTTATGTTTGGGCTGTGGGGCCGCGTGCGCCTGGGCTACAATAAATCTCGCTTATAGGCGACTGACAGGAGGGTCAATGAGCAAAGCTGATCAGCAGTTTGTAACCATGTGCCGCGATATCTTGGACCATGGCACCACCACCGAGGGCCAAAAGGTCCGTCCGGTGTGGGAGGACGGCACCCCTGCCTATACCATTAAAAACTTTGGTGTCACGGCGCGCTATGATCTGCGCGAGGAGTTCCCCGCGCTCACCCTGCGTCGTACAGCGCTTAAGTCTGCCATGGACGAGATTCTGTGGATCTATCAAAAGAAGTCCAATAACGTGCATGATCTCAACAGCCATATCTGGGATGAGTGGGCCGATGAGACCGGTTCCATCGGTAAAGCCTACGGCTATCAGATTGGTCAGAAGAGCCATTACGCCGAGGGCGACTTCGACCAGATGGACCGTGTGCTGTACGACCTTAAGCACACGCCGTATAGTCGTCGCATTATGACCAATACGTACGTGTTTAGCGATCTGTCCGAGATGCACCTTTATCCGTGCGCCTATAGCGTGACCTATAACGTGACGCAGCGTCCTCAGGACGACAAGCCGACGCTCAACATGATTCTCAACCAGCGCAGCCAGGACATTTTGGCCGCGAACAACTGGAACGTGTGCCAGTACGCCATTTTGCTGATGATGGTCGCGCAGTCGGTCGATATGATTCCCGGTGAGCTGCTGCACGTGATCGCCGACGCCCATATCTATGATCGTCATGTCGATATCGTCCGCGAGCTTATCGAGCGTCCGCAGTTTGCGGCACCCAAGGTAACGCTCAACCCCGATGTGCATGACTTCTATGCGTTTACGACCGATGACCTGATCGTCGAGGGCTACGAGCACGGCCCGCAGGTCAAGAACATTCCCATTGCGGTGTAGGTGGTGCTCATGACGTGTAAGCTATCTGCTATCGTCGCCGTGTGTGACGATTGGGGCATTGGGTGCGAGGGCGACATGGTGGTGTCCAATCGCGCCGATATGCGCCATTTTGTGGCCTGCACCAAGGGCTGCCCGGTTATCATGGGACGCAAGACGCTGCTGAGTTTTCCCGGCGGGCGTCCTCTCAAGAACCGCCGCAATATCGTGCTTACGCGCGATATGGGCTTTACCCACGAGGGCGTCGACGTGGTGCATAGCGTTGACGAAGCGCTCTCTGCGGTTGCCGATGAGCTCGTTGCCTGGGTGATCGGTGGCGGCGATGTCTATCGGCAGTTTTTGCCGTACTGCGTGGAGGCCGAGGTCACTCATGACCACTGCGTCCACCCCGTGGACACGTACTTTCCCGACTTGGACGTCGATCCCGCGTGGGAGATTGCGCAGCGTAGCGGGGTCGCGACGATTGCCGCCGGTGAGGGTGACGAGGGCGTCAATTATGAGTTCGTGACGTATCGTCGCATCGAGGCGTAAATCGTCTGGCGTGAACGGTATCATCGGGTTGATTGAATGCATGGGGCGGCGCTTAGCGTCGCCTCGTTTGGTATAGATGTGCTGTAAAGAAGGGTGCGGGCTGGCTGCTATGACTGATGCCGTTGAGGTTCTGCGAATTGATTCGCTCGAGGACGAGCGGCTCGATGCCTACGTGCGACTGACCGAGCGTGAGCTTCGCTGCGTGCTGGAGCCGCAAAAGGGCATCTTTATTGCGGAGAGCGCCAAGGTCATCGAGCGTGCCGTGCGCGCCGGATATGAGCCGGTGAGCTTTCTTCTGGGCGAGCGCTGGCTCGACCAGATGATGCCGCTGTTTGACCAGCTTGTCGTGCGCGAGGGAGCGGGTCCGGTTCCCGTGTTCGTGGCCTCCATGGAGCTCATGGAGCAGTTGACGGGCTTTAATGTGACGCGCGGCGCGCTGGCGGCGTTCCGTCGCCCGCGTCAGATTCCGGTTGATGAGTTCTTGGGCGGCGTCGTCGAGGCGGCGGGGGATCGTCCGGTGCGCGTGTGCGTGCTTGAGGGTATTGTTGATCACACCAATGTTGGCGCGATTTTCCGCTCGGCTGCCGCATTGAACGTTGACGGTATTTTGGTCAGCCCGACGTGCTGCGACCCGCTGTACCGTCGCTCGGCCCGCGTGAGCATGGGCACCGTGTTTCAGGTGCCGTGGACGCGCATTGGCAGCGAGGCTCGTGTGTGGCCGCATGATGGTCTGAGCGCGTTGCACGATGCCGGTTTTTCGTGTGCCGCTATGGCGTTGACGGACGACTCTGTTTCGCTTGATGATCCTGTACTGCAGAAGATTGATCGCCTGGCGATCTTTATGGGTACCGAGGGTGCCGGCCTGGGAGCCAAGACCATTGAGGGCTGTGACCGCGCCGTGCGCATTCCGATGGCGCACGGGGTCGATTCGCTCAACGTGGCCGCGGCGAGCGCCGTCGCCTTTTGGCAGCTGTGCCCGCACGTGAGCAATGAGTATCACTATCAGCCGGGTTTGTATCACTAGGCAGATATTTCGCACCGCGCTCTAATTCGGGGTGTTTCGGTCGCCGCCAGTCGGTGCTAAGCTGGTTTTGGCTTTGGTTTTAAATTGCTGTTTTGTTGTTTGACGTATGCGTGTGGGGAGGGCGTGTGGCTAAGAAATCTACGGCTATCGATGTAACGCAGGGTGTTATTTGGCAGCAGCTGCTTTCGCTGTGCGTTCCCATCTTTTTTAGTTCGTTTTTTCAGCAGGCCTACACGCTTATCGGTACCTATATTGTCGGTCAGTTTGGCGGCAAGCTCGCGCTGGGCGGCATTCAAGCCACGATGGTCCTCACCGAGCTCTGCATTGGCTTTTGCGTTGGCGTTGGCGCTGGTTGTGCCGTTATCACGGGTCAGTTTTTTGGCCAGCACGATGATGAGCGTCTGAGCCGTTCGGTCCATACGGCCATGACGCTTGCGCTGGTGGGCGGTATCGTTTTCTCGATTCTTGGCATAGTGTTCGTTGAGCCCATGCTGGTGCTTATGAACACGCCGCATGAACTATTGGCCGAGGGCGTGGCCTATGCTCGCTGTTATTTTGCCGCGATGGTTGCGGCACTGCTGCTTAATATGGGAACCGCACTGCTGCGTGCCGTGGGCGACACACGCGGGCCCGCCGTGATCATTGCCTCTGGCTGCCTGGTTAACGTGGTGCTGGATATCATCTTTGTCGCTGTGTTGCATATGGAGGCGCTGGGCTGTGGCATCGCAGTGGCGCTGACCATTTGCTCCAATGCAACGATGATCGTGTTGCGCATGATGCGCGCTCCGGGTGCATGGCGTCTTTCGCTGTCTAAGCTCGGTATCGATCGCGGTATTTGCAAGAGCATGATCTCGTGTGGTCTGCCGCTTGGCTTTCAGTCTGCTGCGTATTCGATTTCCAACGTTTTGATTCAGGTGTCGGTCAACTCGTTTGGCGCCGATGTCACGACTGCTTGGGGTCTATCTGGGCGCCTGGATGGCATTATCTGGATGGTGACCGAGGCGCTAGGCGTATCGATCACTACGTTCTCGGCGCAGAACTTTGGCGCGCGCAACTACGAGCGCATGCGCAAGGGCTACCATACGTCGCTCGTGCTGTCGTTTATGCTCATTGGTGGCCTGTCTGCCGTGCTGCTGGTGTTCTCGGGCCCGCTGTCGCGTTTGTTTGTCGACGATGCTTCGATTTCGGCGTACACCACGACCATCCTCCATTTCATTGCGCCGTTCTATGCGATTTTCTCGATTATCGAGAACGCCTCGGGTTCCATCCGCGGCGCCGGCGTGAGTCTGCAGCCTATGATGCTCACCATCTTTGGCACCGTCGTACTCAGAGTGATTTGGGTGTTTGCGATCATGCCCTTCGATCCGTCGCTCGAGCATCTACTGCTGGTCTACCCCGTAACCTGGCTCATCACCGCAACCATGTTCACCATCTACCACCACAGCGGCAACTGGCTAGGCCGCGCCACCGCCTAGCTCATCCGTCGGATACCCCTGATAAGTTGCGGTGAAATAGTTCCTGAAAAGCCCTTGCGGACCGTCAAACAAGTACTATTCCACCGCAACTTCCTTATGAGCTGTAGGTGTTGGCGGAAAACGAATCAAATTAGTATTCGATGCCTTGGCGGGCTAGGAGACCTTCATCGAAGTAGTGTTTGACGGGGCGCATTTCGGTTACTAGGTCGGCAAGGTCGGCGAGGGGTAGCAAGCCGCGGCCGGTGAGCACGAGTTCCGTGGTGGCGGGCTTTATCGCGATCAGCGCTTCGACATCCTCGCGCGTCACGAAGCCGCGGCGCATGGTCTCGCCGAGTTCATCCAAAATCAGAACGTCGACCTGTGATATCTGCTCGCGTGCGAGCTCCATGATCTGTGCGGCGCAAGCCTCGGGCGTGTCACGGTTGGCCTGTACAATGCGCAGTCCCAGGCGCGGCGCGGCATCGTGTTCGGCGCAGTGCAGCTTCTTGGCAAATTGCAGCATAAGCACGTTGAGTCCATAGCCCGTGGCGCGCAGCGCGAGCCCCAGCGCAGCCGTCGTCTTGCCCTTGCCGTCGCCCGTATAGATCTGAACCTTGCCGACTTCCAGTGATGCCATCTCTGTCCTTTCGTGCCCGGCGTCGGTTTATCGTCGCTTGGGTTGGGTATTCTAGAAACCATTATCAACCCCAGTAGATGGAGTTCAAACAGATGGAGATGGATGACAACAAGCGTAGACGGAATATGATCCTCTACGTGCTCATCGCCTTCGTCGTCTACCTCGTGCTCTCGACCGTTCTGTTCCCCAACATCGGTCACACGCAGCAGATTACGAAGACCGACTACTCGACGTTTGTCAAAGCGCTCGATAAGAAGAGCGTCGACAAGGTCGAGTACAACACGGACGATTACACCATTTATTACACCAAGAAGGGCGAGGACGAGAACATCGCCTATAAGACGACCGGTGTGCCGAATGATGCGGGCTTTACCGATCGCGTGCTTGAGTCTGGCGCTTCGCTGGAGTCGGTCGTTCCCGATAAAAACTCGGGTTTGATGACCTACTACCTGCTCACTCTCATTCTTCCCATGGCGATTTTCTTCCTCATCGGTTGGTGGCTTAACCGCCGCATGAAGAAGGCTATGGGCGATGACGGCCCGTCGATGAACTTTGGTGGCGGCGGTTTTGGCGGCGGCGGACTGGGTAAGTCCGGCGCGCGCGTGATCGCCTCCAAGGACGTGGGCGTGACCTTTAAGGACGTCGCCGGCCAGGAAGAGGCCAAGGAGTCTCTCAAGGAGGTCGTCGACTTTCTGGAGAAGCCGCAGCGCTACGAGGAGATCGGCGCCAAGCTGCCGCGCGGTGCTCTCCTTGTTGGCCCTCCGGGTACCGGTAAGACCCTGCTTGCCAAGGCTGTTGCCGGCGAGGCCGGTGTTCCGTTCTTTAGCATTTCGGGCTCTGAGTTCGTTGAGATGTTTGTTGGTCGCGGCGCTGCAAAGGTTCGTGACCTGTTTAAGCAGGCCAAGGAAAAGGCCCCGTGTATCGTCTTTATCGATGAGATCGATACCATCGGTAAGAAGCGCGATGGCGGCGGCTTTAGCGGCAACGACGAGCGCGAGCAGACGCTCAATCAGTTGCTGACCGAGATGGATGGCTTCGATAACCACAAGGGTATCGTTGTCCTTGCCGCAACCAACCGCCCCGACAGTCTCGATCCCGCTCTACTGCGCCCCGGTCGTTTTGACCGCCGCATCCCCGTCGAGTTGCCCGATCTGACCGGCCGTAAGAACATCCTCGAGCTCCACGCCAAGAGTGTGAAGACCGAGCCGCCGATCGATCTGACCGCGATTGCCCGTGCCACGCCCGGTGCCTCGGGCGCCGACCTGGCCAATATCATCAACGAGGGCGCCCTGCGCGCCGTTCGCGAAGGTCGCAAGCGTGCAACCCAGGACGACTTCGAGGAGTCGGTGGAGGTCGTCATTGCCGGCCAACAGCGTAAGTCCACGGTGCTTTCCGACCACGAGAAGCAGGTCGTTTCCTACCATGAGATCGGCCATGCCATTGTTGCCGCTCGCCAGAAGGGCTCTGCGCCGGTCACGAAGATCACCATCGTGCCACGCACGAGCGGTGCTCTGGGCTACACCATGCAGGTCGAGGAGGATGAGCGCTTCCTGACCACACGCCAGGAGGTCCTGGACAAGCTCGCCGTCTACTGCGGTGGCCGTGCGGCCGAGGAGCTCATCTTTGGTGAGATGACGACCGGCGCCGCCAACGATATCGAGCAGGCAACCAAGCTCGCCCGCAACATGGTGACGCGTTTTGGTATGTCCGATGAGTTTGGCATGATGGCGCTCGGTACCGTTCAGAATGCGTACCTCAACCAGGACACGTCGCTCACCTGCGCCCCCGGCACGGCTGAGCGTGTGGACGCGATTGTCGCTAAGTTGATCGAGGACGCGCACGATCGCGCTCTGCAGATCCTCAAGGAGAACAAGTTCAAGCTCCATGAGCTGGCTCGTTATCTGTACAAGAAGGAGACCATCACGGGCGAGGAGTTCATGAACCTCCTTACGCGCGAGAATCCGCTGATGCCCAAGCAACAGTAAAGCCGCGGTCGAACCAGTAAACGCCGACGCCCCATTTGAGCAGCTTCCTCAAATGGGGCGTTTTGCTTGAGAGGGATGGAAATGAAGATCGTGGTGAGCGCCTGCTTGATGGGCGAGAGCTGCAAGTATAACGGGCTCGACAACTATCATCGCGAGTTGGTCGAGGCCTGCGAGCGTACTGGGACCGAGGTCCTCTTGGTGTGCCCTGAGGTCTTTGGGGGCCTGCCCACGCCGCGCAAGCCGTCCGAAATTGTGAACGGCGAGGTCCGTACCTGCGAGGGTACCTCAGTCGATCGCGAGTTTCGCCAGGGTGCTCAGCGCGCGTTTGATATGTGCGAGCAGGCAGGCGGACCGGAAGAGATAGTCGCGTGCATCCTGCAAGATCGCAGTCCCTCGTGCGGCGTCGGCCGTATCTACGACGGAACCTTCAGCGGCACGCTCACCGCGGGCAACGGTGTTTTCGTCGACCTGCTCCTGCGCCACGGCTACCGTGTGATCCCGGCAAGCGAGTTCGACCCCAGCATGCTGGAGCAATAAAAAACCACCACAAAGGTGCTGCTCCCTTGTGGTGGTTTTGGGTTAGAACTAGAGGGTGTGGCCGTAGGCGTTTGCGGCCTTGATGGCGGCGGCGAACTTTTCGTCGGTGAAGGGCTCGGGGTTGCCCTGCTTCCACTCGTTGGCGGCGTGCGCGTACTCGCACAGGGCCGGGATATCGGACTCGGAAAGCCCGACCTGCTCAAGCGTCACGGGCAGGCCCATCTGCTTGTTAAAGGCGGCGTAGCGCTCGAGGTTCTCGGTATCGCCCGTATAGGCAAACAGTACCAGCACGCCCAGGCTCACGACCTCGCCGTGTAGGTAGGAGCCCTCGCGTGGAATGCTGCAGGTGGCGTTGTAGAACGCGTGCGCTACGCTCGAGTTGTAGTAGTAATCGTTCTGGTTGGTCAGGTTGGAAACGTAGCCCGTGTTGACTACGATGTCGAGCGCGATCTGTTTGACGGCTTCGGTCGACTGGTTCTGGCGTACGTCCTCAAGACCCTGGACGCCGTAGGTAAACAGCGGCTCGGAGCAGGTGTGGGCGAGTGCCAGGCCAAGACCGGCGGTGTGCTCCAAATTACCGGCGCTCGTGGCGTACTCAACCTCGGGCTGCTTGGACAGGGCATCGCCCACGCCAGCCCAGAAGTACTCCGCCGGAGCCTCGGCGATGATCTTGGGATTGATGAAGATGTGCGCGGGTCGGTTGGGGTACGAATAGCCCTCGAGCGAGCCGTCGTCGTTGTAGACAACGGCAATGGCGGTCGCGGCCGAGCAGTTGGAGCAGATCGTCGGCACGGTAAAGACGATCTTCTTGAGCTCGATGGCCGCCGTCTTGACGGTATCGAGCGCCTTGCCGCCGCCACAGGCAATGAGCACGTCGGCTTCCTGGCAGGCGGGGGAGTTTACGACCTTGGCGATATTGGCCCGCGTGCTGTTGGTGCCATAGACACGCGTCTCTAGAATCTCGACATCGGTACCTTCAAGCGCCGCCTCGATGCCCGGCAGCGCTGCAGCCAGTGCCCGCTTGCCACCGATGATCGCGACCTTGGTCGCTCCGTACTCGGCCAGCGCGCCGGGCAGTTCGTCAAAGCAATCTTCGCCGACGGTATAGTCGCTCATTCCAATTGTGCGCATAGGTACCTTCTTTCGTGAGATGGAGTGCTTTCAGGTATTTTGCTCCTAGAGAATGCTCGCGACCACGATAAATTTCTAAAATATGAAACCAATGTTGAGGGTTTTTCGCCGGCGCGGAACGTGCTAGCATACACCGCATGAGCATTGATGGGGACGAGTAGTCGGCCGTCCGCATGCTACAGAGAGCGGGGAGCGCTGAGAACCCGTGCATGCGACCGATGAAAATCACCCCGGAGCTGCGGTCCCAACGGATGTGCCGCACAGGCACATCTTAGTAGATATCGCCGAGATGGTCGTCGATACAGGCCAGCCGAGTAACGGATGCGAGCGCGCGATTACGCGGGCGAGGGCATCTAAGCTGGGTGGTTAAGCGAAGAGCTTTTGCGGGCGTACAGCTCGTTTTGTGGCGCTTCGTCCCAGCTTGTAGGGACGGGCGCTTTTTTGGTGCCCAATGGGCGTGCGCGCCCACGACATGAAAGGGGTACCGTGGCAAACGAGTACAAGCAGACGATGAATCTGCCCAAGACCGGTTTTCCCATGCGTGCCGGTCTTTCCAAGTCCGAGCCCAAGCGACTCAAGGACTGGCAGGACAACAAGGTCTACGAGCAAGTTCTAAAGAAGAACGAGGGTCACAAGAAGTTCGTGCTGCACGACGGCCCTCCGTACGCCAACGGCCCGATCCACATCGGCCATGCCATGAACAAGATCTCCAAGGACATGATCAACCGCTACTGGATGATGCAGGGTTATGAGGTTCCCTATGTCCCCGGTTGGGACTGCCACGGCCAGCCGATCGAGCACAAGGTCGAGGAGAAGCTCGGCACCGAGAAGTTCAACCAGACCCCCACGGCCAAGATCCGTGAGCTCTGCAACGAGTTCGCTGTCGAGAACATCGAGCTGCAGAAGGCCGGCTTCCGTCGTCTGGGCGTGCTCGGCGACTGGGACAACCCCTACCTGACGCTCTATCACCAGCACGATGCCGCCGACATCGAGGTCTTCAAGGCCATGTTCGATAAGGGCATGATCTATCGCGGCCACAAGCCGGTTCACTGGTGCAAGCACTGCCACACCGCGCTAGCCGAGGCCGAGATTGAGTACTCCGACGAGACGAGCCCGTCCATTTTCGTGCGCTTCGAGATGACTTCCAAGCCCGCCGGCCTCGAGAACTTCGACGGCCCGGTTGACTTTATCATCTGGACGACCACGCCGTGGACCATCCCCTCCGACCAGGCCGTTTCCCTCAAGCCCGGCGCCGCCTACGTTGCCGTTGAGCACGATGGTCGTGCCGAGGTCATGCTCGAGGACCTGGCTCCCAAGTGCTGTGAGGAGTTTGGCTGGGAGTACACCCCGGTTATGGTCGACGGCAAGCCCTATGTGGTTCCCGCCGAGACCTTCCACCACATCCACTACAAGCAGCCGATCTTTGACGGTGTCGAGGGTGTGGCGCTGCTGGCCGATTACGTCGGTGTCGATGACGGTACCGGTATCGTCCACAACTCGCCCGGCCACGGCGTCGACGACTACTTTGCCTGCCTCAAGGAGGGCATCACCGACATCTGCATGCCGGTCGATGACGACGGCAAGTTCTACACCGGTGAGGAGTTTGGCACCGGTGGCCCCTTCAGCGGCATGGATACCGACGAGGCCAACCCGCATATCATCGAATTCCTGCGCGAGCGCGGCACCCTAGTCCTCGAGAAGAAGATCACGCACAGCTATCCGCACTGCTGGCGCTGCAAGCACCCGGTGCTCTTCCGTGCTACCGACCAGTGGTTCGTCTCGATGGATAAGACCGGTTTGCGCGAGCAGGCTGGCAAAGAGGTCCGCGAGAACGTCAAGTGGTATCCGGCCCACGCGGCAAACCGCATCGGTGCCATGGTCGAGCAGCGTCCCGACTGGTGCATCAGCCGTCAGCGCAACTGGGGCGTGCCTATCCCCAGCTACACCTGTGCCGACTGCGGCGAGAAGGTCATGAACGACGCTACGCTCGACGCCGTCATCAAGCTCTTCCACGAGAAGGGCTCCGACGCCTGGTTCACCGACGCTCCCGAGAGTTACCTGGGCGAGGCTTGCGTTTGCCCCAAGTGCGGCGGCCATCACCTCAAGGCCGATAAGGACATCCTCGACGTGTGGTGGGATTCCGGCGTCTCCTGGAAGGCCGTCTGCGAGTACCGTCCCGAGCTGGAGTATCCGGCGGATGTGTACCTCGAGGGCTCCGACCAGCACCGCGGTTGGTTCCAGAGCTCGCTGCTCACCTCGGTGGGTGCCAACGGCCACGCTCCGTACAAGGCGGTCGTCTCACAGGGCTTCACGCTCGACGGTCAGGGCCGCAAGATGTCCAAGTCGCTCGGCAATGTCATCGACCCCAATAAGGTCTGCGACGAGATGGGCGCTGACATCATCCGTCTGTGGGTTGCGTCCGTCGATACCAGCTCCGACGTGTCCATCGACCACGAGATCCTTGCTCGTACGTCCGATGCCTACCGTCGTTTCCGCAACACACTGCGCTTCTTGCTCTCCGAGCTCGAGGGTCAGTTTGAGCCCGAGACCGACGGCGTCGCCTTTGCCGACCTGCTGCCGCTCGACAAGCTCATGGTTGCCCGCCTAACCCAGGTTCAGGCCGAAGTCGACGATGCCTACGCCAGCTACGAGTTCCCGCGCGCCTACCGTGCGCTCTACGACTTCGTGGTTACCGAGCTCTCCAACGTGTACCTCGACGCCCTGAAGGACCGTCTGTACTGCGATAAGCCCGGCTCGCTCGAGCGTCGCAGCGCCCAGACCGTGCTGGCCGAGCTCTTCTCGATGCTCATGCGCGACCTGCAGCCGATCCTGTCCTACACGGTTGACGAGGCCATGGCATATGCGCCCGCTGGCTGCGTCGATCACCAGAAGTACGCCGCGCTGCTCGATTGGTACAAGTCGCCCATCACGGTCGACGAGGCCAATGAGTTTGAGGGCGTGCTCGAGGCTTCGCTCGAGCTCCGTAGCGCCGTGACCAAGGCCCTTGAGGATGCCCGTTCTGCCGGCACCTTCACCAAGAGCCAGCAGGTCCGCGTCAAGGCGGTCGTTCCCGCCGAGATGTACGCGCTGCTGACCGGTGATAAGGCCGTCGACCTGGCCGAGTTCTACATCGTTTCCGATGTTGAGCTGACCCAGGGCGAGGAACTCTCCGTTGCCATCGAGGCAGCCGAGGGCGAGTGCTGTGACCGTTGCTGGAACTACCGCACCACCGTCGGCGAGTACAACGGCCACGCGCATATCTGCAAGCGCTGCGCGAATGCCCTTTAAGGCACGGTAACTCGGCATTTTAGTTATTGGGAGAATTTGGACGCCTTCGGCCCATTTGCTCCGCTGAATAAAAGCGGCATTCTGTTTTTCGGAATGCCGCTTTCTTTTTATGCTGGTTATTTATCTGGCGTTAGCGAATATGTCGTGCGCTCTGCGTGTGGCAATATAAGATGGTTAATTGCGTTAAACGGAATTCGATGTTCTTGAGGGTAGGGGATTGATTTGGGTCGTGCTGGGGATATGACGCCGCCTTTGCGTTGGCGGTTGGGTGTTGCTGGTGGGGTGGCGCTGGTTGTGCTGCTTGTTGACCAGCTGACCAAGCTTGCGGTTCGTGCCGCGGGCGACGCTTTGCATGTGACTGTTATCCCCGGTGTGATCGACTTTCTATTTGTCCGCAATATCGGTGCTGCCTTTAGCATGGGCGAGGGGCATGGCATCGCGTTTGCCGTGCTGGCGTTGGCGGTCATTATCGCTATTGCCGTGTACTTGCTTCGCGCGCCCCAGCTTGCTCGCTTGGAGGTTGTGGGCATGGCTATGGTCGCGGGCGGCGCCATTGGCAACGCGATCGACCGTCTGACTTTTGGCTTTGTGACCGATTTTATTGCCACCACCTTCATCGACTTTCCCGTCTTTAACGTGGCCGATATCGGCATCACCGTAGGCGTTGTGCTTGCCCTCATCGGCTACATGTTCTTGAGCCCTGCGGCCCGCGAAGTCGATGCGACTGCCGAGCTCAATGCCCGTGATGAGGCCCGCGCCAAGCGCAAAGCCAAGCAGCGTGGGGAGCGTGCCCGCAAGATTCGCGAAAGGAATGAGCGTTAATGGCCGACATCCATATTCTTGTTGCCGACGATTGCTCTGGCCAGCGTCTCGACGCCTTTCTGGGTGCCAACGACGGCTGCCCCACGCGCTCTGCCTGCGCGCATCTGATCGAGGGCGGCGCCGTAATCGTGAACGGCGAGACCTGCCTATCAAAAAAATATGCTGTGCGCTCCGGTGACCGTATCTCGGTCGACCTGCCCGAGCCGCATGATCCCACTGATGTGATTCCCGAGGCCATCCCCCTCGATATCCGTTACGAGGACGACTACCTCATCGTGCTCTCCAAGCAGCGCGGCCTGGTGTGCCATCCCGCCCATGGCCACGAGAGCGGCACGCTTGCGAACGCTCTGGTCTACCACTGCGGCATTGACCATCTGGGTACCGTGCAGGGTGAGGACCGCCCCGGCATCGTGCATCGTTTAGATTGCGATACCTCGGGCCTCATGCTTGCGGCAAAAGACGACGACACGCAGCGCGCACTCCAAAATCTCATTCGCACGCGCACGCTCGATCGTCGCTATATCACGCTCGTTCACGGACATATCGCTATGGATGAGGGCACCATTAACACCGGCATTGCCCGTTCTACGCGTGACCGTGTCAAGATGGCGGTTTCGGACGATCCTTTCGCGCGCCAGGCCATTACGACCTTTAATGTCCTCGAGCGCTTCGATTCCACGCGTTTTGACGACGGCTATACGCTCGTCGAGTGCCACCTGTTTACGGGCCGCACACATCAGATTCGCGTGCATATGCGCCATATCAACCACGCCTGCGTGGGCGATCCGCTCTACGGCAAGTGCGATGCACGCGCCGATCAGGGTCTGACCAGGCAATTCCTTCATTCCTGGCGTGTTGCATTCGACCATCCCGTGACGGGGGAGCGCATTGAGTGCCGCGACGAGCTGCCGTGGGATCTCGCTGCGGTTCTTGACGACCTGGCCCCGCGCTCGCTTGGTCGCACCGCTGCCGGCGACGAGATCGTTCCTCAGCTCGGTCTTCTCGAAGCCTAGTCAGTATTAGGTGGTTTCTTGAACGCCCCTAGCCTGCGGTAAGATATACGATTGTTTACGTAACGCGTTCCTGGGAGCCTGCATGCTCGCCTTTTTACAAACCAACACGCCCATCGTGATCTTCAACCAGATTGTCGTCACGCTGCTCACGGTCTGCTTTCTGTACCAGGTGGTCTTCTTTGTCATCGGTGCTCTTCGTGGCGAGGTCGCGCCTCCCAAGGCCAAAAAACTCCACCGCTATGCCTTCTTTATCGCGGCGCATAACGAGGAGGCCGTGATCGCCAACCTCGTTCGCTCCATCAAGGACCAGGATTATCCGTCCGAGCTTATCAAGGTCTTTGTGGTCGCCGATGCCTGCACCGACAACACGGCACAGCTTGCGCGCGAGGCGGGCGCCATTGTCTATGAGCGCAACGACCTTGCCCGCAAGGGTAAGAGCTGGGTCATGGACTTTGGTTTCGACCGTATCCTTAACGAGTATCCGGATACGTTTGAAGGTTACTTTATCTTCGATGCCGATAACGTCATCTCCCGCGATTACGTCTCCAAGATGAACGATGCCTTTGACCAGGGCTTCCATGTGGTCACGAGCTATCGCAATTCCAAAAACTTCGGCAGCTCGTGGATTTCGGCGGCTAATGCTACGTGGTATCTGCGCGAGGCGCGCTTTCTCAACAACGCGCGCAACATTTGCAAGACTTCTTGCGCTGTCTCTGGTTCGGGCTACCTCATCTCCGCCAGCGTTATCGAGGGCATGCACGGTTGGCAGTTCCATACGCTGACCGAGGATATTCAGTTCACCACGTTCTGCGCCATTCACGGCATTCGCATCGGTTATGCGCCTGCGGAGTTCTTTGACGAGCAGCCCGTGACGTTTAAGGCGTCCTGGAAACAGCGCATGCGCTGGACCAAGGGCTTCTACCAGGTGTTCTTTACCTACGGTAAGCACCTGGTCAAATCGACCTTCCGCTATCATCGCTTTGCCGCCTACGACATGTTTATGACCATCGCCCCGGGTATGCTGCTGTCCTTGATCTCGATGCTCGCTAATGCGACGTTCTTGATTGTGGGTGGCCTCTCGCATGGTTTCTTGGCAACCGAAGTCGAGATGCAGGCGTGCGCTGCTTCGCTCATTATGACCTTCGCGATGATGTATCAGACTTTCTTCATCCTAGCGCTGCTCACGACTATCTTTGAGTACAAGCATATTCACTGCGCGCAAAAGTGGCGCCTGGTGACTAACCTGTTTACCTTCCCGATCTTTATGTTCAGCTATATCCCCATCACGGTGGCTGCGCTGTTCCTGAAGGTCGACTGGGTGCCGACGCAGCACGCCGTCAACGTCACCCTTGACGAGGTCATGCAAGGCGCCAAATAATCACCACCAAAACCACCACAAAGGGGAGAGGCACCTTTGTGGTGGTTTTTGCTTTTGCTATGCAGCTCGAGGAGGAGTCCGATGTTCTATATCCCGTTTTGGATTTGCATCTTTGCCGGCGCGGCGATTGATGCCCGTGAGCGACGTTTTCCCAATGAGCTTGCCGCTGCGTGCGCGGTGGCGGCATTAGCAGGCGTTTGGCTCGACAAAGGCGTTAACACGGCGCTTGACCACGCCGGTCTTGCGGTCATCGTCTACCTTGCCCTTGTGCTCACTGAGTCGTTTTGGCGTCGTGTTCGCTGCGCTCCCGGCATCTGCATGGGAGATGCTAAGGCACTCTTCGCGCTTTGCACGCTCGATCCTATGGGTGGCATCGTGTCATTTGCCGCCGCGCTCCTGGTCCTTGCCCTCTCCTGCCTCATCACGAAATCGCGCTCCCTGCCATTGCTCCCGTTTTTGGTGCCGATTTTTGCCATAATCGAGGTCGTGGGCTGCACTTTGTAACCGATTGCGCATCCTTCTTAAGGAGCATGCCATGGCAACTAATCAAGAAACGGCCGTCATTAAGGCGCGCATGGACCGTATTCCCTCGGCGTTGTCGCCCGAACTTGTCGAGCGCATTGCCGCCGATCGCGCTTCGGGCCATGTCAACCCGTATCGTTGCAACGACGATCAGGTCATTCGTCGTATTGATCGCGCCGCCGACAAAGGCACGCTTATGCGTCCGGCGTTTATGCGCGATACCGAAAAGATACTTCATCTTCCGGCGTACACCCGTTATGCGGGCAAAACGCAGGTCTTTAGCTTCCGTAGCAATGACGATCTGTCGCGCCGCGGTTTGCACGTGCAGCTTGTCTCGCGCATTGCGCGCGATATCGGTCGCGCCCTGGGGCTCAATTGCGATCTGATCGAGGCGATTGGCCTGGGTCACGACTTGGGACACACGCCTTTCGGCCATGCCGGCGAGCGCTTCCTCAACGATATCTTTCATGAGCGTACGGGGCGTTATTTTTTCCATAACGTGCAGTCGGTCCGCGTGCTCGACGCGTTGTATGGCCGCAACGTGTCGCTCCAGACGCTCGACGGCGTGCTATGCCATAACGGCGAGTACGAGCAGCGCGTGTTTGAGCTCTCGGACATGGGCTCCTTTGACCAGTTCGATCAGACGGTTGAGGACTGTATTGCCACGGGCTATGGCGCCATTGGACACCTGCGTCCCATGACGCTCGAGGGCTGCGTGGTTCGCATCTCGGATATCCTTGCCTACGTCGGTCGTGACCGTCAGGATGCGATTGCGGCGGGCCTGCTTTCGCCCGACGCTTTTGATGATGGCCGGGGCGGTGCCTACAACAGTTGGATCCTCACGCATGCCTCCATCGATATCGTTGAGCACAGCTATGGTAAGCCGCGCATCGAGATGAGCGAGGACCTGTTTGAGGAAATTCGCCGTGCCAAGCGGGAGAACTACGAGAGGATCTATAGCAAGGGCGGTATCGAGGGCGATTCCGAGGCGGAGCTGCGCGAGGCGTTCGTAAAGCTCTACGACCGTTGTCTGCGGGATCTAAACAGTGGCGACGAGTCCTCTTACATCTTTAAGCACCATATTTCGCGCATTGAGCAGCAGCTTTCCTACTACGATCGCACCTATGACTGGCAGGACGACAAGGATCAAGCCGTGGTGGATTACATCGCGAGCATGACGGACGGTTATTTCTGTGAGCTGACGAGCAAGCTGTTCCCGGGTCTAAAGTTTCCGCATCGTACCTATATTAACGAACGGTAGTTCGTATCCTTTCGGTATACTGTTGGTCAACAACGATTTTGATTGATGCACGGGATGGCTATGGACGACCTTTTTTCTGCTTCGACGCGCGAGCGTTCCTTTCAGAATGCGCCGCTTGCGGTGCGCATGCGCCCCAATTCGCTTGACGAGTATGTGGGCCAGCAAAAGGCCGTCGGTAAGGGTTCATGGTTGCGTGCCGCGATCGAGCACGATGTGCTTTCGAGCGTGATTCTGTACGGGCCGGCCGGTACGGGTAAGACGACGCTGGCCCATATTATCGCCAACCATACCAAGAGCGAGTTTGTCGAGGTCAGCGCCGTGACGGGCACCGTAAAGGACTTGCGCCGCGTGATTGACGAGGCCAAGACGCGCCTGAATACCTACGACCGCCGCACTATCCTGTTTATCGACGAGATTCACCGCTTCTCCAAGTCGCAGCAGGATGCCTTGCTGCATGCGGTTGAGAACCGTACCGTCATTATGATTGGCGCCACGACGGAGAATCCGTACTTTGAGGTCAACTCGGCATTGCTCTCGCGCGGTCGCGTGGTGGAGCTTGAGCATCTTAAAGACGAGGATATCGCCACGCTTATCGAGCGTGCGCTCGAGGCGCCGCAGGGTTTGAACGGCAAGTTCTCGGCCGATGAGGATACGGTTAAGACCATCTGCACGCTTGCAGCGGGTGACGCTCGCTCGGCGCTCACGACGCTCGAACTTGCGAGCGAGATTGCCGTCACGCGTCCCGATACCGAGGGAACGCCAGCGCCCGCGGCGGGGGAGCGCTATCCCATCACCGTGGATGACGTGAAGATCGCCAACCCGCGTCGTGGATTTTCGTATGACAAAAACGGCGACATGCACTACGACATCATCAGTGCGTTTATTAAGTCCATGCGCGGTAGCGACCCCGATGCCACGATCTATTGGCTCGCGCGCATGATTGATGCGGGGGAGGACCCCAAGTTTATCGCTCGACGTATTATGATTCATGCTTCTGAGGACGTTGGCAACGCCGACCCGCAGGCGCTTTTGGTGGCACATGCCGCCTTTAAGTCTGCCGAGGTCATTGGCTATCCCGAGTGCCGCATTAACCTGGCTCAGGCTGCACTCTATGTGTGTTTGGCCCCTAAATCCAACGCGTGTGAGGCTTCGATCGATGCGGCGCTGGCCGATATCCATTCTAGTGGGCTTCGCGAGGTACCGAGTTATCTGCGCGATCGCCATCGCCCAGGCAGCGACGACTACGGTGTGTATAAATACCCGCACGATTATCCCGAAGGCTGGGTCGATCAGCGCTATTTGCCCGAGGGGCTGGAGCGCGGTGCGTTCTGGCAGCCTGCCGGGCGCGGCTGGGAAGAGTGGCGCGTAGAGCAAAGCGAGCGCGACCGCAGCGGGAATGCACCGAAGTAGCTGCTGATAATTTTGTCCCACGTTGCTGCTCTTGGCATGTTCGGTCCCCTTTGGGGTACCATGAAAAGCGTCTGTATTTCGATTCTTCCGGGAGGCTTGTATGAGTCCCATTCAAATCGCCCTGCTGCTGCTCGCCGTTGCCGGCGTGTGGGCCATCGCTGAGCTCGCGCTTACCCTGCGCAAGACCCGCAACGTTGTCGACTCGCTCGATAAGACCGTGAACGACCTCAACAACACCATCGCCGAGGCTCAGCCTGTGGTGGTAAAGCTCGATGGCGCTGTCGATGAGCTTACGCCGGCGCTTGCCCAGATGGAGCCGCTGCTTAAGTCGAGCAAGACGGCAGTTGATGCCCTTACCTCCAATCTCGTAGAGGTCGAAGCCGTGGTTCGCGACATTTCCGAGGTTACGGGCAGCATGGCCGAGGCCAGCAATGCTGTGTCGAGCGTGACCGACTCTGCCGCTGGTGCTGTGCAGAAACTCTTTAACAAGGTGAAGACTCCCGCGGCCGACGCCGAGCGCAAGCTTTCCGCTGCCGAAGAAGCCGAGCAGCCGACCGAGCGTGTCCTGATTGGCGAAGCCGGGGACGATGTCGCTGCTGGTGACAATGATGCACAGAAGCCTGCTGCTAAAGCAGCCCAGTATTACACCTACACGCCCGCCGAGACCACCGAGGAGTCCTGCGATGAGTAGCGAAGCAACTTGCCCCATTACGCTGACCGTTGCCGGCGACCCGCGTCTGGCGCGCCTTGTGCGCATGACGGCGGCAAATGTCGGTGCCCTGTGCTCTATGTCTGTCGATCGTATCGAGGACATCCGCATGGCTGCCGAGGAGGCTTTCATTTTTGGTTGCACCGCGGTCGACTGCGATGACATCACCATCAAATTCGATGTCGATGAGACCCACGTTGGCATGACTATTACCTTTGGCGATCAGGCTACGGTCGATGAAGACGACCAGGCTGCGGTGTATGCCGAGCTCATCCTCGCGAGCGTGTGCGATTCCTACGAAAAGACTGCGGCGCCCCTGACGCTTTCCCTCGACCTCAAGGCGGATATCTAATATGACCGAACGTTCCCGGAGCGGTAAGACCGCTTGGGACAAGGAGAAAACCCGCGAGCTGTTTCGTCGCTATAAAGAGACCGGTGACCCGGACGCTCGCGAGCAGCTCGTCATGTCCCACATGAACCTGGTAAGGTTTCTTGCCAACAAATTTAAGAACCGTGGCGAGCCGCTCGACGACCTCATGCAGGTCGGCTATTTGGGCCTGCTCAAGGCTATCGACCGCTTTGATCCCGAGCGCGGACTCGAGTTCACGACGTTTGCGACACCCACTATCCTGGGCGAGATCAAACGCCATTTCCGCGACAAGGGCTGGAGCGTGCGCGTACCGCGTCGTCTGCAGGAGCTCTCGGCCAAGGTCAACCAGGCTACTGACAAACTTACCAACGAGCTGCAGCGTTCGCCCAAGGTTGAGGAGATCGCTGAGTATCTAGATGTGACTGTCGATGAGGTCCTCGAGGCTATGGAATCGTCTTCGGCCTATACCTCTGTGCCCATCGAGGCTCCTGGTGCGTCCGATTCCGACGATGCCCCCTCGATTCTCGACCGTTACGCCGAAGACGACAATGAGCTCGACTTTACCGATGACCGCCTAGTGATCGAGGAAGCCATCCGTGATTTCTCGCCGCGCGAGCGCGAGGTGATCGAGCTGCGCTTTGTGAAGGGCATGACCCAGATCGAGATCGCCAAGAAGCTGGGTATTTCTCAGGTGCAGGTTTCGCGTCTGCTGCGCCGCACGCTTAAGAAGATTCAGGACAAGATCGACCCCGACGGAGTGATGATTCGTTCATGAGTGAGCACCCCCAACAAACCGATCGCGTGCTGCGCGACACCCGCATTCTGACGCTGCGCATTTGGGCCGTTGTCGGCTGCATTGTTATTGCTGCTGTCATCTTTAACCTTATGGGCATCCTGGCACCGGTTATTGAGTTTCTTGCCGTCGGCTCCATCATTGCTTTTGTGATGTCCCCGATCACCAATTGGCTCGAGCACCATGGCGTGAATCGCGGCATCGGTTCGCTTATCGCGCTTATTGTTGTTGTTGCCGTGCTCGTCGGTGTCGTTTGCATCTTGTCGCCGATTCTCTTTGGTCAGATCATGGAAGTCCTGAGCCGCCTGCCCGAGCAGCTTCGTGTTGCAGGTGGCGATCTCAACGAGATGATCTCGCATGCCAAGACGCTCAACAACACGCCGCTCAAGGAGTATTTGGACGATAATCTTTCGTCGCTGGTTGCCGTGGCATCGAAGTATGTGTCTCAGATTGCTGCCGAGCTTGGCCGCGGTGTGTTCCCGCTCATCACCAATACGGCCTCGCAGTTGTTCGTGATCTTCCTTGGTCTGGTGCTTGCCTACTGGATGGCCTGCGACTACCCTCGCATGCATCACGAGATTTGCACCATCATCGGTCAGGAGAAGGAGACCTCGTACCGCTTTATGGTCGCCATCCTTTCTCGCTCTGTCGGCGGCTACATGCGCGGTATGGTCGTGACGTCCATCTGTGGTGGTTTCCTCGCCTTTATCGGTTTTATGATCATCGGCCATCCGTATGCGGCGCTCATGGCTATCTTTACCGGCGTCATGCATTTGGTTCCGGTCGTCGGTCCTTGGGTGAGCGCAGCAATCGCCACAGTGCTTGGTTTCATGTTCAGCCCCATGTTGGCGTTATGGACGCTTATTGTGACGATGGTCGCGCAAAACGTCACCGATAACGTGATTTCGCCTAAGGTTATGCAGAGCTCGGTGCAGGTGCATCCCATCATGAGCCTCACGGCGCTCGTTATTGGCTCGGCACTCATGGGCCCCATCGGCATGATTATTGCCATCCCGCTTTGTGCGGCCCTCAAAGGTATCTTCGTGTACTACTTCGAGAATGAGACCGGCCGACAGCTTGTGGCCTATGACGGCGCCGTGTTTAAGGGCACGCCGTACCGCGATGCCGATGGCAACCCGGTCGCCGCCTACGACGCGCTCGGCGACGACACCTTCATCTACGAGTCCGAGCTCATCGGCAACGAGACTGCGCCCGAGGCCAAGGCCATGCCCAAGCCCGAGCTCGATAATCCCTGGATTAAGCTCTCGGGCCTGCAGCCCGATGCAACCGGTTTCTTCAAGAACCCCTTCGCCAAGGACGATGACTCCAACTCGGACGACGATACCAAAACCGGCATCGACGGCTCCATGGACGATGATGACAACTAGCGGGGTAATTCGGATTAATATTCATACGCGCTAACATGCAATTTCGCTGAAGGGCCGGCATTGTGCCGGCCCTCTTTTTTGCACTTGCGCGGTGGGATGGTAATATCGTTACGTTTGAACTGTTTCGATGTGAAACCGAGGAGATTCCCTCTATGAGTGCTGACTACCCGTCAATGACTACGGCCGAGATCCGCTCCAAGTTCCTCAACTTCTTTGAGGAGCGCGGTCTTAAGCTCTATCCTTCTTCGTCCCTCGTCCCCGATGATCCCTCGCTGCTGCTTGCCAACGCCGGCATGAATCAGTTTAAGGAGTACTACCAGGGCAAGAAGACCATGAAGGAGATCGGCGCTATCTCCTGCCAGAAGTGCGTCCGCACCAACGACATCGATTGCATCGGCGAGGACGGTCGTCACCTGTCGTTCTTCGAGATGCTCGGCGATTTCTCTTTTGGCGGCGTCTCCAAGGAGCAGGCTTGCGCATGGGCCTTTGAGCTCATCACCAAGGAGTTCAAGCTGCCGCTCGACCGCCTGTACTTTACCGTCTTTACCGAGGACGACGAGACCCACGACGTGTGGCGTTCTCTGGGCGTTGCCGAGGACCACATCTCCCGCCTGGGCGAGGACGACAACTTCTGGGCCGCTGGCCCCACCGGCCCCTGCGGTCCGTGCTCCGAGATCTACTTTGACATGGGCGAGGAGGTCGGCTGCGGCAGCCCCGACTGCAAGCCTGGCTGCGACTGCGACCGCTTCCTTGAGTTCTGGAACCTTGTGTTTACCCAGTACGACCGTCAGGAGGACGGCTCCATGCCGGAGCTGCCGCACCGCAACCTCGATACGGGCATGGGCCTGGAGCGCATGGCCGCCATCATGCAGCACAAGACCGCCAATTACGACGGCGACTTGATGCAGCATCTCATCAAGCTGGGCGAGGAGATCAGCGGCAAGACTTATGACGCCGAGGATTACTCCGGTGCCAGCCGTTCTCTGCGTATCATCGCCGACCACTCCCGTGCTGTCGACTTTATGATCTCGGACGGCATCCTTCCCGGTAACGAGGGTCGCGAGTACGTTCTTCGCCGCCTGCTCCGCCGCGCCGTGTTCCACGGTCGCCTGTTGGGCATCGAGGGCGCCTTCCTGACCAAGTTCATCGACGAGGTTAACGCTCAGATGGGCGAGGCTTATCCCGAGCTGCTCAAGAATGTCGCGCTCGTCAAGGGTATCGTCGCCTCCGAGGAGGAGCGCTTCTCCACGACGCTCGACAACGGCCGCGTCTATCTGGACGAGGCCCTGGCAGTGCTTGCCGAGGGCGCCGTGCTTCCGGGCGATGTCGCCTTTAAGCTGCACGACACCTTTGGTTTCCCCATCGATCTGACCGTCGAGATCGCCGGCACCGCTGGCCACGACGTCGACATGGACGGCTTCACTGCCTGCATGGAGGACCAGAAGGCCCGCGCCCGCGCCAATGCCAAGGGCGACGCCTGGGGCAGCTTCAATGACGTGTGGGTCGAGCTTTCGGACAAGGTCGCCGCGACTGAGTTCGACGGCTATGACAACGATGTGATCGAGGGCGCCAAGGTTGTCGCCATCGTGCGCAACGGCGAGTCCGTCGAGTCCGCTGCCGCCGGCGAGGATGTCGAGGTTGTGCTCGACCGCACCCCGTTCTATGCCGAGATGGGTGGTCAGCAGGGCGATGCCGGCATGCTTTCCGCCGAGGGCGTTGTTCTGACCGTTGCCGACACCAAGAACCACAACGGCCTGTATGCCCACCTCGCGCACGTTGCCGATGGCACGCTGACTGTCGGTGCCGCTGTTACCGCCGCGCTCGACGCCGAGCGCCGTGGCTTCTTGCGCCGTAACCACACCGCCACGCACCTGCTCGACGCCGCCCTTAAGCAGGTCCTGGGCGAGCACGTCTCCCAGGCCGGCTCGCTGGTGACGCCCGAGCACCTGCGCTTTGACTTCACGCACTTCGAGGCTCTGTCCTCCGAGCAGCTCAAGGCTGTCGAGGACCTGGTCAACCAGCAGATCTTCACTTCCAAGCCGGTTGTGACCCGTGTCATGGGCATCGACGAGGCTAAGGCTGCCGGCGCTGTCGCTCTGTTTGGCGAGAAGTACGGCGATGTCGTCCGCGTCGTCTCCGTGGGCACCGAGGACCAGCCGTTCTCCCGCGAGCTCTGCGGTGGCACGCACGCTGCCAACACCGCCGAGATCGGCCTGTTCAAGATCATTTCCGAGTCCTCCACAGGCTCCAATGTCCGCCGTATCGAGGCCGTGACCTCTAAGGGCGCTCTCGATTACATGGCCGACCGCCTGGCACTTGTTGACGCCGCTGCCGCTGCGCTCAAGTGCCGCGTCGACGAGGTTCCCGCCCGTGTGGAGAACCTGCAGGCCGAGCTGCGCGAGACGTCCAACAAGCTCAAAAAGGCTCTGACCGGTGGCTCCTCCGACGCCATTTCCAGTGCCATCGAGGGTGCTGTCGAGCTCGGCGGCTACAAGCTGGTCGTTGCTGAGCTCCAGGGTCTTGAAGCTGCCGACCTGCGCAACGTATGGGATACCGTCCACCAGAAGGTCGCCGGCCCTGTCGCTTGTGTCGTCGCCAGCGTGACTGAGAAGGGCACTCCGGCCCTGCTCGCTGCCGGCTCCGATGACGCCGTGAAGGCCGGGTTCCACGCCGGTAACGTGATCAAGCAGATCGCGGGTCTGGTCGACGGTCGCGGTGGTGGCCGTCCCAACATGGCCCAGGCCGGTGGCAAGAACGCCGCCGGCATCGCCGATGCCCTCGCGGCCGCCAAGACCGCGCTCGGCGCCTAAGAATCCCGGTAGTCGCTGTGGTCGCGCTTGCGCTGGACATAGGAGAGACCAGAATCGGCATCGCCGTCTCGAGCCGTGATGGCAAGATGGCGATGCCCGTCAAGGTGCTCCCGGCTGCCGAGGTCACTGGCATGGCAAAGACGTTTCGCTACTTGGTCGAGGACTATGAGCCCGATATCCTGGTAAGCGGACGTCCCTTGACCATGGCCGGTGAGCCCGGCCCCCAGGCCGAGCGCGTTGCCGCCGTGGCGCAAAAGATTGCCGACGAGCTCGATCTTCCGCTGGAGTTTGAGGACGAGCGTCTGTCCTCGCAAGAGGCCAAGCGTATCCTGCGCGAGCAGGGCCTCAACGAAAAGCAGATGAGGGGCAAGATCGACATGATTGCCGCCAGCCTGTTTTTGCAGACGTGGCTCGATCGTAAAAACGAGGAGGTTTCGCATGCCTAGCGCTTCCGATCCGCGCCAGCAGAATCGTACACGGCAGCCGGCGTCGCGCGCTGCCCAGCCTGGACAGCGTCCAGCACAGCCGACGCAGCGTGCAGCTCAGTCTGCCGCGCGCCCGGTGCAGTCCTTCTCTCATTCGGGCCAACCTGTTCAACGGACGGGTCAGCAGCCTTCTGCTCGCTCGGTTCAGCATCCGGCTTCTCACGCGGCTCCGCAGCCCACTGCTCGTACGGCCCAGCCTGTAGGCGGTACCCGCTTTAAGCAGCAGGCACCTACCCAGCGAACGCAGGCCCCCCAATCGCATTCGCATCACGCTCATGGCTCGCACGGCGTTGCTCCGGCCACGCGCTCGAGCTATAACACGCATGCTCGTCGCGGTGCTCAAAAGAAGAGTGCTCCGGTTCCCATGATCATCGGCGTTGTGGTGGCGGTGCTCGCGCTTGCTGCGATTGCTTTCTTTGTCGTGCCGGCCGTCAAGGGCTTCTTTGCCGGTGAGGATACGAAGGTCACGGCTGGTCAGCAGGTTACGGTGACCATTCCCGACGGTGCTTCGGGCGATACGATCGCCTCGATTCTCTCCGAGAACCATATCGTCGAGAATCCCAAGGATTACTATGCGGCGGTGAAAAAGCTTAACGCCGATATGTCGCTCAAGCCTGGTACCTATTCGTTCACCACACTCATGGATGCGACCAAGGTTGTTCAGCAGCTCATGGAAGGTCCCAACGCGGGCTCCAATGCGCTGACTATCCCTGAGGGCCTAACGGTCGATCAAGTCGCCGACCGTGTGGCCCAGGCCTACGACGGCATCTCTAAGGAAGACTTCCTCAACCAGGCCAAGGCCTCCAACTACGTGGACGACTATAGCTTCCTTAAGGGCGCCGCCAACGACTCGCTTGAGGGTTTCTTGTTCCCCAAGACTTATTCGTTGGGCGATTCGCCGACGGCCGATGACGTGATTCGCGCTATGCTCGATCAGTTTAAGACCGAGTACAAGTCGCTTGACTTTGCGAGCTGCGAAGCCAAGATCAAGGAGCGCTACGGTGTGGAGATGTCCGACTACGACATCGTCAACTTGGCCTCTATCGTTGAGCGCGAGGGCCTCAACGCCGATCAACGTGCGCACGTGGCCTCGGTCTTCTACAACCGCCTTGCCGGCAAACTCGACGGTCTGCGCTATCTCAACAGCGATGCGACCATGATGTATGTCACCGGTGGCGAGGTTACCGCCGACGACCTGCAGAGCGATAGTCCGTATAACACCTATAAGCACGAGGGCCTGCCGCCCACGCCCATCTGCTCTCCGTCGCTCGAGGCACTCAAGGCCACGCTTGAGCCGACCGACTCCGATGACCTGTATTTCTACATTACGCAGGACGAGGAGTACTTCTCGCAAACCTACGAAGAGCATCAACAGTCTTGGAATTGATCATGAGGATTTTTAGCCCCAAACGATATGTTGCCTCAGTCGACCGCATCGACCTCGATACCCTGTGGGCCGACGGCAAGCGCGCCATTCTACTCGACCGCGACAACACCTTGGTGCCGCGTGATACCGAGCAGGTACCCGCTGCGGTTTCCGCTTGGCTCGACGCCGCCCGCGCCAAAGGCTTTAAGCTGTGCATGGTGTCCAATAACTGGCATCGCGACCAGGTCATGGCATCGGCACGCGAGCTGGGACTCGAGGCCATCAGCCACGCCATGAAGCCGGCGCCGTTTGCCCTCAAGGCGGGTCTTAAGCGCCTCGGCGCCACGGCCGACGAGGCGGTGCTGATCGGTGATCAGCTCTACACGGACGTGTGGAGCGGCAACTTCGCCGGCGTCGATACCATCCTGGTAAAGCCGCAGGCCACGCAGGACCTGTGGTATACGCAGATCTTCCGTATCTTTGAGCGCCGGGCCCTGCGCGACCTTCCCTGCGAGGAATAGGTCTCGTCATGTCCCAGCACACCAAACACGGCTGCGACCATATCTTCTTTATCGGCTTTTTGGGCGCGGGCAAATCGACGCTCGCGCGCAACGTCGGCACTATGTTCAAGCGGCGTTTTATCGATACCGACCGACTGGTCGTGCGCCGTTGCGGTAAGTCGGTAACCGAGATTTTTGAGACCGAGGGCGAGGATCGTTTTCGTGAGCTCGAGACCTCGGCGCTCCGTTCGCTCCAAAGTGAGCGCAGCCTGTTGGTTTCGTGCGGGGGCGGCATTGTCGAGACGCCGGTGAATATTGAGCTGATGCACGAAATGGGTACGTGCGTGTACCTCGAGGGCGACTTTGAGGATTCGATTCGCCAGATTCGTCGGTCCGACACGCGCCCCGATTTCCGCTCGCCCGAGCATGCCGCGCGCTTGTTTGAGCATCGCCGTCCGCTGTATCGCCAGGCCGCCGACCTTACCCTTGATATTCGCAACAAGTCCTTCGAGGACGTTTCCTACCTTTGTGCCGAGATGCTTTTGGAGCGTGGGCTGCTATGATTCGCCGTCAACTGATCAATTTCCAAAACCGCAGCGTCGATGTCCGTGTCGGATTGGGCGCGTTCGATGAGCTGTCGCGCATGTTTGCCTCGGCTGTGGGCAAGCCTAAGCGCGCGATGGTGGTTTGGAACTCCGCCTCGTCAGAACGTTTTGATGAGGTCGTCGAGCATGCGCTGGTCGACGCCGGCTTTGCTGTGTCGCAGCTTTTGCTTGAGGTTTCGCCTGATGGCGCGACGCTGGCCGATGCCGATACCGTCTTTGGCGCCCTGTCGGCTAACGGCATTACCTGCGACGATCTCGTTGTCGCTGTCGGCGACACGGCGACCTGCTCGGTCGTTTGCTGGTGTGCCAATCAGTGGTGTGGTCGCACCGAGTGCGCGCTGCTGCCGACGACGTTCGACGCCATGCTCACGGTCGCGACGACCATGAAGCCGCTTGTCGCCTCGTCGGCCAATGCGCTTCCCGCTATCGCGTTTCGTCCCGAACCGGGCTTGGTCGTGTGTGACCTCGACCTTGTTCGCGAGGCGGACCCCGAGGACCTCAAGCTCGGCTATGCGGTGCTTGTTGGCACCATGCTTTCGAGCAGCAAGTCCCGCTGGAATCAGTTTACTGAGACCGTCCCCGAGATTCTCGCGGGCGAGGAGGTCGCGCTCGTTAATGCCGTTCAATGGTCTCAGACTGCCCGTAAGGACGTACTGATGGCCACGAACCCGAGCGCCCGCCATGCGCTCGATTTTGGTAAGACGGGGGAGCTTACCCTGCGCGCCTGCTTGGGCGATGCCGCTTCACGGGTCCCTGCCTACCAGCTATTGTCCGAGGGCATGCGCTTTGAGGCGCGCCTAGCACATGATGCCTGCGACTTCGATATCGATTACGTTTTTGAGGTCGATGACTGTTTGGAGGACTTTGGTATCGAGGAACTTGCCTTCGATCTGGAGCCTGCCGCTTATATCGAGGAGTTCCGTAGGCAGCAGTTCGCACGCTCAAACCGCAGCATGCTGCCGCTGCCCGCGGCACTCGGCGCCATTCGCCTAACGAACGTTGAGGACGAGGTTCTTGAGCGCCATGCTCACGCCTACTTGGCTTCTCGCAAAGAACTTCTCTAAGATTTATTGACTTCCATTGTCTTTCGTATCATGTTGAGGGGCGGGTTTCCAATCGGTTGCGGATCGCATGCGATTCCGTCGTTTGGTTGAGACCCGTCCCGTCTATATAGAGACAACAAGAAAGGAATCTGCATGTCTGAGTTTGCTGCCGGTCCTGCCGGTCGTATCGAGCGTGTCCGTGCCCTGATGGCCGAGCGTGGCTACGACGCCATCGTGGTGCGCGACGAGGCCAACCTTCGTTGGCTCACGGGCGTTAAGGGCGTCTTCGACTACACCTTCGAGTTCCCGCACGCTGCGTTTATTACGGCCGACCAATGCCTGTTTCACACCGACTCGCGCTATCTCAACAGCTTTGAGGAGAACACGCCCGCCGGCAGCCCCTGGGTCTACGACATGGATGAAGGTACCATCCCCGGTTGGGTCGCCGGCAAGATCGCGGCCAATAAGTGCCGCGTCTGTGCTGTCGAGGACGATATGCAGATTAATTTCTACCAGGGCATTCAGCGCGGCCTGGAGGACCGCTCCGTCGCCTGCATGCTGCCGCTGATGCACGACGACATCCGCAAGATGCGCGCCATCAAGGATGCCGAGGAGATCGAGCTCATGCGCCACGCACAGTCGATCACCGACGCCGCCTTCCAGCACATGCTCGGCTTTATTAAGCCTGGTATGACCGAGAAGCAGGTTCGCAATGAGCTCGAGAACTTTATGTTCGCCAACGGCGCCGACAGCCTTGCCTTCGGCTCCATCGTGGCGAGCGGTCCCAACACCGCCAACCCGCATGCCGTGCCGAGCGACCGCGTGATTGAGAAGGGCGATTTCGTTCTCATGGATTACGGCGCGGGCTACTGCGATTACCGCTCCGACATGACGCGCACCGTCGTGATGGGTGAGCCCACCCAGGAGCAGCTCGACCTGTACGCACTCGTGCGCCGTACGCACGAGGAGTGCGTCGCCGCCATCCATCCGGGCGTCGAGGGCAACGACATCTTCAAGCTCTCCAAGAAGATCATCGGCGATGCCGGCTATGGCGATTACTATAACCATGGCTTGGGCCACGGCGTTGGTATCGACATCCACGAGCTGCCCAACTTCAACCGCAGCAAGAACACCATCGAGATCGGCTCGGTTGTCACCATGGAGCCCGGCGTCTACCTGCCCGGCGTGGGCGGCGTGCGCCTGGAGGACTACGGCGTGGTCACTGAGAACGGCTACGAGCCCTTCACCAAGACCCCTCACGACTTGCACGTTATCGACTGTTAGTCTACTTCGGCAGATAGTTTGGGGCGGGGCGTCCGGATCGATTCGGACGCCCCGCGTTCTCTTTTTATGCGCTCGCTGCAGGCGCCGTCTGCAAGTGTATAATTTCTATCGTATGTAATTTGGACGCTTGTGCGTTCTGCCCATAACAAGAAAGGTCGCTATGCCTACCATTTCTACCGCCGACTTCAAGAACGGCCTCGGTCTCCGCATCAAGGACAAGGTCTACACCATCGTCGAGTTCCAGCATGTCAAGCCGGGCAAGGGCGGCGCGTTTGTGCGCTACAAGACCCGCGACATCAAGAGCGGCCGTGTCGTCGAGAACACCTGCAACGCCGGCACCAAGTTCGAGAGCGTCATGCTCACCACCCGTGAGTTCCAGTACCTCTACAACGATGGCGCCGACTACATCTTCATGGACAACGAGACCTATGAGCAGGTTCCCGTTCCCGAGGACATGGTGGGCGAGAACTCCAAATGGCTGCGCGAGAACGACATCTGCCAGCTGCTCTTCGCCGACGATGAGCTCATGGGCGTGACCCCGCCGATGTTCATCGAGACCACCATCGTCCAGACCGACCCGGGCTTTAAGGGCGACACCGTCCAGGGTTCCACCAAGCCGGCCACGATCGACACCGGCGCTGTCATCCAGGTCCCCATGTACCTCAACGAGGGCGAGGTCATCAAGGTTGACACCCGCGACGGCAAGTTCGTCTCCCGCGTCTAGCACCAACTCTTCTAGGAGGACTCATGCCCCAGGAAATCAAGATTGACGGCATCGGCATTTCGCCCGATGTTCTGACCGCCATCGTTTCGCGCGCCGTGTCGGATGTCGAGGGCATCGCCTCCGTTGGCGTCAAGGACCTTGCCACCAACCTTGTCTCCATGATGCTCTCGTCCAAGGCCCCGGCTTCCGAGCCGGCGGTCGAGGCCGAGGTCATCGGCGACAAGCTCGCACTCACCGTGCGTGTCGTGGTGTTCTTTGGCTATCCGTTCAAGAAACTCGCCGAGGCCGTTCGCGCCGCCGTGGTCGCCGCCATCGATGCCCAGGTTGGCGTTGAGGTCGAGCGCGTTGACGTTTGCATCGACGGCCTCGTTTTCCCCAAGGAGTAACCTTTGAGCCTTAAGGTTTATCGCGGGCGCACGCTTGCCCGCAGTCAGGCGCTGCAGCTTCTGTTCCAGGCCGAGGCCACGGACAGCCCGCTCGAGCGCGTCCTCGAGGGTGATTTTCTGATCTCGAAGGGTCCCCTCGACCCCTATGCGCTGGAGCTGTGCCGCGGTGCCTACGAGCATATCGACCGCATCGACTGTGCTCTGCGCTCTGTTGCCAAGAACTGGGATCTTATGCGCATGCCCGGCGCCGACCGCAACCTGCTGCGTATCGCCGTTTACGAGATGCGTTTCCTCACCGACGAGGAGGTCTCTGACGCCATCGTGATTAACGAGGCCGTCGAGCTTGCCAAGGCCTATGGCACCGACCAGTCCGCGTCGTTCGTCAACGGCGTGCTGGGTAAGATCGCTCGCAGCGAGGAGCTGCCGGGCGAGGACCTATACCAGGAGCTGCTGGCCGAAGATCGCGCTCGCGAGGAGGCACAGGCTGCCGAGGCTGCCGCAAAGGTTGCGGTTGCCCAGGCCGAGACTGGCGTGCTGTCCGAGGACGTGGACGCTGCTGAGGTCGCCGAGGCCGAGACCGGTACCGTCGAGGAGTAGCCATGCCAGAGGGTTCCGTCCGCAACTTCGACGAGATTTCGGACCGCTTGGACCAGATCATAGCTACCGTTCGCTCTAAGGATACGTCCTTGGAGCGTTCGCTCGATCTGTTTGACGAGGCGATTGAGCTGGGCTCCCGTGCGGTCGACATGGTCGACAAGTTTGAGCTGACGCCGCGTGAGGCCGACAAGCTCGAGCAGGAATACGATGAGGATGCGGCAAACGAATCCCAGGATAGCTAGGCCGCATCTCCGGATACGAATGGTTGATGGCATTCATGAAACGCGTGCGTCTTGATGACGAACTGATTTCACAGGGCATCTGCGCCGATCGCGCGGATGCCCTTCGCACTCTTATGGCTGGCTTGGTCTCGAGTGGCGGCGAGCGCTTGACTTCGCCGGGCCTTAAGGTGACCCCGGGCCTGCCGTTGCACGTGAAGGGGCGCATTCCCTATGTTGGCCGCGGCGGTCTTAAGCTCGAAGGCGCGCTTGATACGTTTGGTATCAATCCGACGGGCCTTGCCTGTCTGGATGTGGGCTGCTCTACCGGCGGCTTTACCGATTGCCTGCTCAAGCGCGGAGCTGCGACCGTTGTCTCGGTGGACGTTGGTCGCGCCCAGTTCGATTGGTCGTTACGTCAGGACGATCGCGTGACGCTGCATGAGCGCACAAACGTGACGCAGCTGCCTGAGCTTGGCTATGCCGGCGCCATCGACCTGGCTGTGTGTGATGTCTCGTTTACCAGCATCGCGAACATTATCGATGCGGTGCTGGCGTGCCTGGCGCCTACGGGTGCATTCTGCACGCTTGTAAAGCCGCAGTTTGAGGCTCCGGCGGCGCTGGTGGGTGAGGGCGGCATTGTGACCGATCCCGCCGTGCGCCGCGATACACTCGTTGCGGCAGTTGAACTCTTTGCTGCCAAGGGGCTGTTCCCGGTCGATGTGTGCGTGTCGCCCATTCATGGTGCCAAGGGAAACGTTGAGTTTTTCCTGTACGGCACGAGATTTGACCCCGGCGACCGCACGCAAGACGAGCTGCAATTCCAGGTATCGGTTTTGAGCGAGAAAGCTGCAACGCTATGAAGGTCTTTCTGGTTCCCAATTACTACAAGCAAGAGGCGGTTGAGAGCGGCCTGATGCTCGAGCTTTGGCTGACGCGCCAGGGCTATGAGGTCGCATGGGCTGCCGACCAGCGATCGAAGATTCAAAGCACGCCTGATATTGACGGCTCCGATCTGGTCATTACGCTCGGCGGCGACGGTACGTTGCTGCGCGCTGCCCGCATCCTCAACCATCGCGAGATTCCTATCCTCGGTCTTTCCTATGGTCACCTGGGCTTTTTAACTGCTGCGAGCCCCGAGGAGCGCGACATTCTGCAGGTCGTGAGCGACGCCCTTTCCGGAGAGCTGCACGTGAGCCGTCGCGCCACCATCGCCGCGGATATCGTGTCCGTGCGCGACGATGGCACGAAGGATGTCGTGCGCACGTTCGCCCTCAACGACATGGCGCTCACGCGCGGCCCCCTGTCCGATATGGTTGAGTTCGACATCACGGTGTCGGGCCACCATATCGATCGACTGCGTGGCGACGGCGTGGTCGTGTCCACGGCGACTGGTTCTACGGGGTACGCGCTCAGTGCAGGTGGCCCCATTGTGAGCCCCGACTATACGGGTATGGTCTGCGTACCCATTGCGCCGCACACCATTCAGGCCCGTGCCTTCTTGACTTCGCCGAGTGATGTCGTCGAAATCTTTATGTCCGATGATCGCCCGAGCGTTCCGGCGATTGCTATCGATGGACAGTTTATTACCTGCGACGGCACGGTCGAGAGCGTGGCCGTGCGCCGAGGCCCAGGCGATGTGCTGCTGCTCGACTACGGCCCCGAGAGTTTTTACAACTCGGTGAGCCGCGTATTCTACGGAGTCCGTCATGATCGATGAGCTGCAGGTTTCTAACATTGCACTCATTCGTGAGGCGACGCTGGTGCCGAGTGCCGGCCTGACTGTCCTGACAGGCGAGACCGGCGCCGGCAAGACCGCGCTGCTCTCGGCCCTTAAGCTTATTTTGGGCGAGCGTGCGGATTCGTCGACGGTGCGCGAGGGCGAGGCGCTGGCGAGCGTCGAGGCACGCCTGTTTGACGGCCCGCACGACACGGAGGGCTTCACGGTCCAGCGCAGCCTTTCTGCCGAGGGCCGCAGCCGCGTGAGGATTGACGGCCGCATCGCCAGCGTGCGCGAGCTTTCGGAGTGCGTCGGCGTGATGATGGATCTGTGCGGTCAGCACGAGCACCAGCGCCTCCTCGACCCGGCGCATCACGTTGCCATGGTCGATGCCTGGGCGGGGCGCTCTGCGCTCGAGGCACTCGAGCACTACCGTACTTGCTTTAAAGCCTCGCGCGCGGCTGCCAAGGAGGTCCGTCGCGTTGAGGAGGCCTCGCGTGCGCAGGGGAGTCGTGTCGAGGAGGCGCGCTTTGCCCTCGAGCGCATCGGCGAGGTCGACCCTAAGCCGGGCGAGTATGAGGAACTCGAGGAATTGCTGCCGCGCTCCGAACATGCCGAGGTACTGGTTGCCACAGCTAACGATGCCCATGCATCGCTTGCCGCCGAAGGGGGAGCGCTCGATGCCGTGAACAGCGCCGTGGCAGAGCTTTCCCGAATGGCTACCGTCGATCGCAAACTGGGCGACATTGCCGAGACGCTTTCGGATGCCTGCATCTCGCTTGAGGATTGTGCCAACGAGCTGCGCGCCTATCGCGATGGGGTCGCCTTCGATCCTCGCGAGCTCGCTCGCATGCGCGAGCGGTATTCCGACCTCAAGGGCCTGCTGCGTCAGTGGGGTCCGACCATGGACGATGTTTTTGCCATGCGTGATCGCTCGCAAGAGCTGCTTTCGCTGGTTGATGATGGCGATGAACAGATCAAAATGGCGCGTGAAGCGCTTGGCGCGGCGGAGCACGAACTGTTTGCTGCCGCCAAGGCGCTTAAGCGCGCTCGCAATACGGCGGCCCCGCGCTTCTGTCACGAGGTTGGCCGCCAGATGGCTCGCCTGGAGATGGGTAGTGCCGAGCTCGTCTGGGAGTCGCGCGATCTTCCCCGTGCTGAGTGGACGCCGGTTGGTCCTTCGAGTTACGAGCTGCTATACCGCAGCGGTGCCGGCTTGACGCCACGCCCCCTGCGCCGCATTGCGTCGGGCGGCGAGCTCAGCCGCGTCATGCTGGCAAGCAAGGTTGTCCTCGGTAACGCGGACGGTGTCGATACGCTGGTGTTTGACGAGGTCGATGCTGGTGTCGGTGGCTCCACGGCGCGTGCGCTCGCGGGCGTGCTGGCAGATCTCTCCGCTACGCATCAGGTGATTGTCGTAACCCACTTGGCGCAGGTCGCCGTCATGGCCGACAAGCATTATGTTGTCAGTAAGGAACCGGGCGATGTTCCCCAGACGCATTTGGACGAGGTGACCGGCGAAGCGCGTACCGCCGAGATCGCCCGCATGTTGAGCGGCGATCAGTCCGAGGCAAGCTTGGCCCACGCGAAGCAGATGCTCGAAGAAGCTCGAGGTTAGGTCGTATCAGCGGTGTTGGTGGGACAAAATAGACTGAAATTTTTGTCCCACTACGCGTTTTACTCAACGACCTTATCCGGCTGGATGAGCTCCTCGTAGTAGCTGATATGCTCGCGAGCGTCTTCAATCTCGGGCAGCAGGAAGTTGTAGATGACTTCGATGATCATCGTGGCGCTGATCTTAGAGAACGCAAAGTCGCCCGTTGTCAGCAGCGCTTCGTGGTTGACGGTGTTAAAAGTGTAGTCTGCCAGGCGCGCGAGCGGGGATTTACTGTCGCTGCTGATGACGACTACGGTTGCGCCGCAGTTGCGAGCCGCTTTTGCCATGCGATTCAGTCGGCGCGATTTGCCGGAGTTTGAGATTAGCACGATGACGTCACCCGGGCGCAACGTGAGCGCAAAGCCGATTGATGTCTCGCTAATGGTGCTCGCCATGCAGCGTAGGCCCAGCTGCGAAAACTTAAACGTCGCATCGAGCGCGACCGCGTTGGTATTGCCCACAGCCGCAAACTCAATAACCCCTGCATGCTTAAGGGCATGCACAACAGCCGCCAGCGTATCGTGGTCGATCCCGTCGATGGTCGCATTAAGCTCACTCACCTTGGCAGCCAAGATGTTCTTGAGGCTCTGCTCCATATTGTCGAGCGAGACCTCGTCGGTCAGGCCCTCGTTGCGCTGGCTTTCCAAATCCCTCGCCAACGAAAACTGAAAGCTGCGGAAGCTACCAAAGCCCAGCTTGCGGCAGAAGCGCGAAACGGTCGCCTCTGACGTGGCGGCGGCGCGCGAGAGCTGAGCTGCCGTGAGGCGCGGCGCCTCGGACTGGTGCTCCAATATATAGTCGACAATGCGCCGCTCGGACTCGCTGTATCCCTGATGGGTGCTAATGAGGGAAAGTGCGCTCTTGCTACTATCGGTCATGGATGGCTCCTGGTTGGCATGAAAATCTAACTTGATTTGCAATGCCATAGTATACGGGCATTTTCAATTACAAGATACACCTTGCCGTTTCAAGTGTTGATGGTAAACTTTCACTTACCGTTTACGGTTATGAAAGAACCTTTCACCGGAGAATTGCACCTTATCTCTTCTCACGCGGACGGTAGGTTGGTATCTTTCAAGTGTGGAAAAACGCGCATCGAAGCGCGTGTAGGGGAGCGCCCGCGGGCGCTGTACTCAAGAAGGAGGGACACATGGCTAAGTTTGACATCATCGCCGCGACCGGTTGCCCGACCGGCATTGCGCACACCTTCATGGCGAAGGAGGCGCTGGAGAAGGCAGCTGCCGAGCGAGGTCTGACCATTAAGGTCGAGACTCATGGCCAGGTCGGTGTCGAGAACGAGCTCACCAAGAGTGAGATCGCTGGTGCCAAGGCCGTCGTCGTCGCAGCCGATAAGGATGTCCAGGCTGAGCGTTTCGCCGGCAAGCCCATGGTTTCCGTTGGTGTTTCCAAGGCCCTGTCCGTTGAGGCCGCCGGTAAGCTGATTGACCGCGCGCTCGCCGCCAAGGGCGACAGCACGGTTGCAGCCGCTGCCGATGTCGAGGATGAGGTCGAGGAGAAGGAGTCCATCGGCCACGTCATCTACAAGCACCTCATGAACGGCGTCAGCCACATGCTGGTCTTCGTTGTTGCTGGTGGTGTTCTGACCGCTGTCTCGTTCCTGTGGGGCATTACGTCCTTCGATTCGACGGCGTCTGACTACAACAGCTTTGCTGCGATGCTCAAGATCATCGGCGGCATCGCCATGAACCTTATGGTTCCGGTGCTTTCCGCCTACATCGCCGAATCCATCGGCAAGCGCCCGGCGCTCGTCCCCGGCTTTGTTGCCGGTATGATCGCCATCCAGGGCCTGCCTGTTAACGCCGAGACCGGCATGATCGATGCCGGTGGCGCCGGCGTGGGCTTCGGCTTCCTGGGCGGCATCGTCGGCGGCTTCCTTGCCGGCTATGTCATCTTGCTGCTCGAGAAGGTCTTTGCCGGTCTGCCCAAGAATCTGGACGGCCTCAAGGCTATCTTCCTGTACCCGCTGTTCTCGACGGCTATCGTCGGCCTGGTCATGCTCGGCATTTCCGGCCCCATGGCTGCCATCAACACCGCCATGATGGACTTCCTCAAGGGCCTGTCCGCCTCTGGCGCCGTTGTCCTGGGTCTTGCCATTGGCTGCATGTGCGCCTTTGACATGGGCGGCCCGGTCAACAAGGCTGCTTACGTCACCGGTACCGCTATGCTCACCGAGGCTCTGGCCGCCGGTGTTGGCACCGATACCTATAACTTCGGCACCAACTTCATGGCTGCCGTCTCCGCCGCCTGCATCGTTCCGCCGCTGATCACCACCTTTGCCGTCGTTGTCGGCAAGAAGTACTTCAGCCAGGAGGATCACGACGCCGGTGTCGTCAACCTCATCCTTGGTTGCACCCACATCACCGAGGGCGCCATTCCGTTCATGACCAAGAACATCTGGCCCGTCATGCCCATCATGATGCTCGGTTCCTCTATCGCTTCGATCCTGACCATTATGTTCAACGTTCACGATCCGGCGCCTCACGGTGGCTTCCTGGTCCTGCCCGTTGTCGAGAACGGTCCGCTTTGGGTCCTCGCGATCCTCATCGGCGCTGTGGTCGGTGGCATCCTGTTCGTGGCCTTCAAGAAGTACGACTTCGAGAAGAACCAGAAGGCCGCTCCTGTAGCCAAGCCCGTTGAGGCCCCCAAGGCCGCTGCCGTCGAGGCCCCCAAGGCCGAGGCTGCTGACTTCGTGAAGGTCGAGAATGTCTTTGTCGCCGAGGACTTCGCTTCTCGTGACGAGGCTCTGAGCTTCGTTTCCAACCAGGCCGTCAAGGCCGGTATCGCAAGCGACGCCGACGCCGTGATGAACGCCTTCCTGGCCCGCGAGGCCGAGGGCACCACGGGCATGATGGAGGGCTTCGCCATCCCGCATGCCAAGTCCGATGCCATTACCGAGGCTGCCGTTATCGTCGTCAAGGACGAGTCCGGCGTGACCGGTTGGGATACCATGGACGGCGCTCCCGTCAACGTGGCTATCGCCCTGCTCATCCCCGGTGCCCAGGCCGGCACTACGCACCTCAAGATCCTGTCCAAGGTCGCCGAGGCGCTCATGGACGAGGACTTCCGTGCCACCGTCAAGGGTTCCACCGACGCCGCCGAGATCGCCAAGACGATTAACGCCCGTCTGGTCTAATCCCGCAACACGCGAATAGCATCGCCCCCTGTAATAAAGGCGGAGCCCCTCTCCAGGGTCTCCGCCTTTTTTCTATCCCTCCCATAAGTTGCGGTGAAATAAGGACTGTTTAAACGATTCAACCCCAAATTCAGTCCCTATTTCACCGCAACCTATAAAAGGGTATAGAGGGGGCTACCTATCGAGCCTTTGTTGCGAACAGTTCATCAGCCAGAATTCCGTTCGCACGATATTACTTTGGACCTACTGGGTTTCCGCAGCTTGCTCGCCCACAGGGGCCCGTGCGCGGCCTGTGAGATTTATCGCGAGTTCCGCACGAGCCGAAGAGCACTTAATGTGCTCTTCGTGCGAGCAGGACTGTAGAGCAGGAAATCTCACAGGCCGCGCACGGGCCCCTGTGGGCGAGCAAGCGGACGACAAACACATCTGTCCAATAATTCGTCTGAAACATAATGAAAAACCGTTTGATGTGAGTTAATATAAACAACGTCGTGAATCTGACTCCTGCCACATGTATGACAGGGGTTAAACACAAAAAGGAGTCAACTATGGTTTCTGAGAAGGCTACCCTCGTTAATCCTCAGGGTCTGCACATGCGTCCGGCTGGTCTGTTCGCCTCCACCATGGGCAAGTACGCCTGTGACGTGACGGTCGTTACCCCCGAGAAGGAGGTTAACGGCAAGTCCCCGATGGCACTTATGGCTGCTGGTATCCCCTGCGGTACCGAGGTCGAGGTCAAGTGCGACGGCGCTGACGAGGCCGAGGCTCTGGCTGCTGCCATCGAGCTCATCAAGAGCGGTCTTGGCGAGTAGAACTCAAACGGGTCGCATGTTGAACAACTAAGTTCATATTTGGGGGCGCAGTGACCTGTTGTAAGGTAGCTGCGCTCTTTTGTCATGGATATGGCAAAACGCTTTATCACATGACACGGAGAGAGGAATGGGAATGTATCAGGGAGTCAACGCTTCCGAGGGCATCGGTATCGGCACCGTCATGGTCGCCGTCGATCCCGACTTGACGTTTGAGCCGCACGAGGTTGCCGATTCGGCAGCAGAGAAGGAGCGCTATCAGTCCGCTCTTTCGGTCTTCTGCGAGAAGACCCAGGCTCAGGCCGACCACATGAAGGAGACGGTGGGCGAGGCCGAGGCCGAGATCATGAGCGGACACATTGTCCTGGCTCAGGACCCGGGGATGACCGACGCCATCAACGCCGCCATTGACGGCGGTACCTGCGCCGAGCAGGCGCTCATGGACACCTCGACCATGTTCGAGAACATGTTCCTGTCCATGGACGACGAGATGTTCCGTCTGCGTGCGGCCGACATCGCCGACATCCGCACCGGTATTCTGGCTGAGCTGCTGGGCAAGGAGGTCGTCGACCTCTCCGTCCTGCCCGAGAACACTGTCGTTGTCGTGCACGACCTCACGCCGTCCATGACCGCCACGATCGATAAGGCCCACGTTGCCGGTATCGTCACCGAGACCGGTGGCCGCACGTCGCACTCCGCGATCATTGCGCGCGCCCTCGAGATCCCGGCTGTCCTTTCGGTTTCCAACAGCTGCACCGCTCTGCGCAACGGTATGACCGTTGTCGTCGACGGTGGCAAGGGTATCGTCGAGGCCGATCCCGACGAGGAGACGCTCGCTGCCTACACCGCCAAGGCCGAGGCCTTCGCTGCCGAGAAGGCAGCCCTCGAGGCCTTCCGTGGCAAGCCGTCCGTGACTGCCGATGGCATCAAGAAGATCATCGCCTGCAACATCGGTAACCCCGATGACGTGCCCAACGCGCTCGATCACGACGCCGAGGCCATCGGTCTGTTCCGCTCCGAGTTCCTGTTCATGGACTCTGCTGAGCTTCCTTCCGAGGAGGAGCAGTTCAACGCCTACCGTAAGGTCGCCAGCGCGCTCAAGGGTGCTCCGGTCATCATCCGCACGCTCGATGTGGGTGGCGACAAGGAGATTCCGTATCTGCACATGGTCAAGGAAGATAACCCCTTCATGGGCTTCCGCGCCGTGCGTTACTGCCTGGCCAATCCCGACCAGTACAAGGTCCAGCTCCGCGCTCTGCTGCGCGCTAGCGCCTTCGGTGACGTCAAGATCATGATCCCGCTCGTCACCTGCGTCGAGGAGGTCTTGGCTGTCAAGGAGCTCGTCGAGCAGTGCAAGGCCGAGCTGACCGAAGAGGGTCGCAAGTTCAACGAGAACATCGAGGTCGGCATTATGGTTGAGACGCCCGCCGCTTCGCTGCTCGCAGACCGTCTTGCCGAGGTCGCCGACTTCTTCTCCATCGGCACCAACGACCTGATCGGCTACACCATGTGCGCCGACCGTGGCAACGACACCATCTCCAACCTGTACCAGGTGTACTATCCCGCCGTGCTCCGCTCGCTCAAGAACATCATCGAGAGCGGCGTGAAGGCCGGCATCATGGTCGGTATGTGCGGCGAGGCCGCTGCCGATCCGCTGCTCGAGCCGCTGCTGATCAGCTGGGGCCTGGAGGAGTTCTCGATGAGCGCTCCGTCGATCCTGCGCGCCCGCAAGACCATCAGCCAGTGGACCAAGGCCGAGTGCGACGAGCTCGCCGAGAAGGCGCTCGCCTGCAACACCGCCGCCGAGGTCAAGGCACTGCTCGAGTCCGCAGCTCGCTAATTTGGTATCAGAGGTAACCGCGTGGTTGGAATGGGCCGGCCACGCGGCCCTCACATATACAGGGGGTACTGTAAATGTTCTACACGCTAACCGCTAACCCGGCTGTCGACATGACGGTTTCGAGCTCTCCGCTCGAGCCCGACGAGAACGTCCGCACCGGCTCGGCCAGCTACACGGCTAACGGCAAGGGCCTCGACGTGTCCTTCGCCTTTAAGAAGATGGGCGTCGACACCGTCGCGCTCGGCTTCTTCGCTGGCTTCACGGGTAAGTTTATCGTCGAGGAAGTCATGAACCTGGGCTGCCTGTGCCGCCCGGTCTGGACCGACGGTATCACGCGCATCAACACCTACGTCAACGATGGCCAGCACGAGTACGGCATCCTGAACCCTGGCGCTCCTATTACGCCGCAGCACCAGGAGGAGCTCTACAACATCCTGGACACCGCGGGCGATCTTGAGTGCCTGATCGTCTCCGGCTCCGTGCCTCCCAAAGCTACGCCTGACTTCCTGGCTAAGGTCATGGAGCACGCTCAGGCCCGTGGCGCCGACGTCGTCCTGGACCTGTCCTCCGACAAGCTCAAGGAGCTCGCTCACAAGAAGCCGCTGCTCATCAAGCCGAACCATCACGAGATGAAGGCCATCTTCGGCGTGCCGGTTGACACCGACGACGAGGTCCGCGTTGCCATGAAGATGGCTCACGACGCCGGCGTTCAGAACGTGCTGCTCACCCGTGGTAGCCGCGGCGACGCTTACTTCTCCAACGGCGAGGACATCTGGTACGCCAAGCGTGAGTTCAACATCAAGCTGGTTTCTTCCGTCTGCGCCGGCGACTGCACCCTCGCTGCGTTCCTGCACAAGTGGTACAGGGATCGCGACAACGTCGAGGAGGCCATGAAGCTCGCTATGGCCACCGGCGCCAACGTTGCCGAGTCTGTCGGTATTGGCGACTTTGGTCACGTCGATGAGTACAGCAAGCGCGTTGCTGTCCGCAAGCTCGATCGTCAGTAATCGAAACGCGACATATTCGTGCGCATGCGGCGCCCCGGTTTCGGCCGGGGCGCCTTTTTTGTTCCGCCATGGGGGAGACGTGTCCTGCCGTACTTCATCGCTTCCACACCGTTCACCGAGTTGTCCTAGCCTTTTGTCTATGCGTGGAATATACTTTCATTAACACGTTGCTTCGTGAAAGGAACATTCATGATTTACACGCTCACTGCAAATCCCGCCATTGACTACAACATCGCCTGCGACGGCCTTGCTGCCAACACTGTCACGCGTACCCGCAACGCCGTCTACACGCCCAACGGCAAGGGCCTCAACGTCTCGTTTACGCTTGACCATTACGGTGTCGACACCACGATCCTGGGTTTCTTCGCTGGCTTCTCGGGCGAGTTTATCGTTAAGGGCGCCGAGGCCCTGGGCGTGCCCGTCAAGCCCGTGTGGACCGACGGCATCACGCGCGTCAACGTGTTCCTCAATGCCGGCCCCGACACCGAGTACAACATGGTCAACGCCGGTGCCGCCATCAACGAAGCCAATGAGCAGGAGATGTTTGAGCTTATCGATTCGCTTGATGACATGACCTGCTTGGTCATCAGCGGCTCGCTGCCTCCTAACACTTCCGAGGGCTTCCTGTCCGAGGTCCTGCGCCGCGTCAAGGCCAAGGGGGCCGAGTTCGTCCTCGACATCTCGAGCCATCAGCTGGCAGACCTCATTGCCATGGAGCCGCTGCTGATCAAGCCCAATGACGATGAGCTGCTCGATATCTTTGGCATTAAGGTGAGCGGTGGCGACGATGAGTCCGTCAAGGGCGCGATGGCCGAGCTGCACGCCAAGGGCGCCAAGAATGTGCTGCTGACTCTTGGCGGCGCCGGTGCGTACTTCTCCAACGGCGAGCACATCTGGTTTGCCAACCGCACCTTCGACGTCAAGCTGCTGTCGACGGTGTGCGCCGGCGATTCCTCGCTCGCTGCCTTCCTGTCCGTGTGGCACGATGCCCCCGAGCGCGTCGAGGACGCCCTGCGCCTTTCGATGGCTACCGGCGCCAACGTGGTCGAGTGCCCCGGTCTGGGCGATTTTGCCAAGGTGGACGAATATAAGAAGCACATCGAGGTTCGCCAGGTCTGCTAGCCGCATCGATACATCGTTGCCGAACACCCGCTTTGGATTACCAAGGCGGGTGTTTTTTTGCGCGCTGAACGTATGTGGCGTCTGCTGTCTCGTTTTATCGAATCGACGAAGCAATTGCGTGTGCGCGCTTTCTCGTTTCTTGCTAGACTTCTTGAGAACCATCGATTAACGCTCACAAGTGCAGGAGGCCATAGGCATGTGCAATGTTTCGCTCAACGGTACTCAACCGTCCGATGCCTCCCTGCGCGTCCTTCGCGCGCTTGAGGCTGGTGGTCTTGAAGCTTGGTACGTGGGCGGCTGGGTGCGCGACGCCCTGATGGGGTGCCCCAGCCATGATGTTGATATGTGCTGTAGCGGCCTGTGGCAGGAGTCCAAAGCTGCGCTCGAGGCCGCCTGCATCGCGGTCGTGGAGTCGGGCATTAAATTTGGCGGAATCACGGCTATTTGCGATGGCGAGCGCATCGAGGTCACCACCTACCGTCTGGATGGCTTTTACACCGATGGTCGCCATCCCCAGAGTGTGGAGCGTGCTGCCTCGCTCGAGGACGATCTGGCGCGCCGCGACTTTACCGTCAACGCCATGGCCTGGCATCCCGAGCGCGGTCTTGTCGACCGCTACGACGGCCAGGGTGACTTGGAGCGCAAGCTGATTCGCGCTGTCGGCGATCCCAAGCGTCGCTTTAACGAGGACGCCCTGCGCATGCTGCGTGCGGTACGCTTTGCCTGCCGCCTGGACTTTATGATTGAGCCCGAGACTAAGCGCGCGCTTGCCGAGTGTGCGCCGCTGCTCGATGCCGTGGCGAGTGAGCGTGTGGGTATTGAGCTCGAGGGCATTCTTTCGACCGGTCATGGGGGAGACGCGATGCTCCGCTATCCCGAGCTCATTTGCGCCGCCGTGCCCGAGCTTGTCCCTGGCCGTGGCTTTGACCAGCGCAGCGTTTATCATGCGTTTAACGTCTACGAGCATATCGCCCGTGTGTTGACGGTGGCAGGGGAGCTGGCGCTGTGTGACGGCGTCGCGCCCTCATCGAGCCTTATGTGGGCGGCGTTTTTGCACGATGTGTCCAAGCCCGAGTGCTTTACGGTCGATCACGCCGGCAGCGGACACTTCTACGGTCATCCCGAGCTCGGCGCCAAGAAAGCGCGCGTCATTATGGATCGCCTGGCGCTCTCGCACGACCTGGTGCGCGACGTGTGCCTGCTCATCAAATATCACGACAAGCCGCTGCGCCCCGAGCGCTCCTGCCTGCTCAATATGATGCGCGCGCTTTCGGGTGAGGGCGTCGACACGGCCCGCCTGATTGACGAGCTCATGGACCTTAAGCGTGCTGACACACTCGGCAAGGCCCCGTCGTGCTTCTATTACGTCGAGACGATCGAGGAGATGCGTGCACTCGCCCATAATCTGTTGGGGGCAGGGGAGCCCTATACGCTCAAGATGCTCGCCATCAACGGCGGCGACCTGATCCGTGCCGGAGTCAAGCCCGGGCCGGAACTGGGTCAGCTTCTCAACTCCGCCCTCGACGCCGTGATCGAAGACAACATTCCCAACGAACGCGAAGCTCTTTTGGTCCATCTCAACTTGAATTAGCTACTCAGTTTACCTGCGTGTTCCATAACCTGCCGACAATTTTTCGGCAATTTGGAATTTCTTCTTGCGCTGACGTTTTTTGTCCCGTAATATATTTCCTCGCAGCACGGCAGTGCAGATGTCATGTGGCCCGTTCGTCTAGCGGTTTAGGACGCCGCCCTCTCAAGGCGGAGATCACCAGTTCGAATCTGGTACGGGCTACCACTTCATTTCTGCTGAGGCCTATGGCCCGTTCGTCTAGCGGTTTAGGACGCCGCCCTCTCAAGGCGGAGATCACCAGTTCGAATCTGGTACGGGCTACCATGCATCTCATACCCGGTCTTCCCATAGAAGGCCGGGTTTTTTATTTTCAAACAACCGTCTGCAATTCCCGTTTGAACCAGAGCTTTGCGTTCTGCCTATGGCCCTTACGGGTACAATATCCAAGATATTTTGACTGTTAGAAGGAGTCTCATGACGGAGTCCTCTCAGCATACGTCTAAGCCCCAGGTCGAGGTTGAGGCCTCGGGCGGAGATGACAATAAGAGCGCACGCCGTGGCGCCATCTTTATCGGCGTCGTGCTGGTGGGTTATATCGTCTATCTGGTGGTAACCGGGCAGATGGGGCAGTTCTGGGCCGCTATGTCAAGCGTCCAGGCGCCATGGCTCGTTGTCGCGTGTCTTTGCATGTTCATGTATCTGTTCTTTGGCATTGTGGCCTATGCGATCGCCGTCTGGCTCGACCCATATTCGCCCGTCGGTATTCGCGACCTCATTTCGGTCGAGGCGAGTGGCATCTTCTTTGGCAACTTGACGCCTATGATGATGGGCTCGACTCCCGCCCAGATCTACCGCCTGACCAAAGCGGGCCAAAATGTCGGCGAGGCCGGAGCCACGCAGTTCACGCGCTTTATCGTGTACCAGTTTGGCCTCGTTGCCTGGGGCGCTATCCTCCTGCTTGCTCGCATGCCGTTTTTTGCCGAGCGCTATGGCGACATGACGCTGCTGTGCGTCTTTAGCTTTGGTGGGCACTGCTGCATCTTGCTTGGCATCTTCGCCGTCGCGCTCATGCCTAAGACCGTCACGCGCGTCGCCCATTGCATCATCAATTGGCTTGAGCGCATTGGTGTCTCGGCCACTAAGATCGAGGGATGGCGCACGTTTGTCGATGGCGAGATCTACTCCTTCTCCGAGAAGTTCAAGCTTTCAGCCGGACATTTTTCTTCCATGCTGCTCACGGTGGTCATCACCATGCTGCAACTCGCGTTTTTCTACCTCGTGCCGTATTTCCTGATGCTTGCCTTTGGCCACCACGAGGTCGACTTTTTCTCGGTCATGGCCGCGAGCGCCTTTGTCCAGCTGCTGAGCTCTGCGGTCCCCCTGCCCGGTGGAACTGGTGGCGCTGAGGGCGGCTTTGCATTGTTCTTGGGTCATTTCTTTGGGTCGGCTTCGACCGCTGGCTATCTGCTGTGGCGCCTCATTACGTTTATTGCGCCGACCATTTTGGCTGCGCCCCTGCTGGGCCTTAAGAGCGCCCACAACGAGAGCATCCATGCGCGCTGGGATCGCGTGATGCGCAAGCTCGGCCGCACGCCTCAGACGCCCTCTGCGCCCACTAAGCCGCACCCCGTGAATGCTGTTACTGTTGATCCCAAGAAGCAGGCTCAGAAGGCTTCTGGGACCGCTAAGCCGGCTCATAAAGCCTATGTGCGCCAGACAGGCGATGGTATTCGCGTATCTCCGTCGGCACTCAATAAGAAGAAGCACCCTAAGTCGCAGTAGGGCAGTCGTGCGTTCTTCATGATGCGGGGCATATTTGTGCTGTATGGGGGATAATCCTCTTACGTAGATTATCTCTCATCTGTTGATGAATGCTCGCATATCGAAGGGACACGCCCATGGCAACCAGCAAACCGCGTCTTGATCGTCGCATCGTTCGCAGCCGTAATGCCATCCTTTCCGCTTTCGAGCGCCTGCTCATGGAAAAGCCGCTGGCAGACATTACGGTGAGTGCCATCGCGCGCGAGGCCAATGTCGACCGCAAGACCTTTTACGTTCACTTTGGTACGGTTGACGGCCTGCTCGATGCCATTGCCGTCGATGTGGTGGAGATGATTGTCGACTCGGTCGAGAAAACGCTTGCTTCCATGGACGGCGACACCAACGAGCGCGCCCTGGGCGCGGCGGCGACCTTCTTTAAAACCGTTAACGAGGCACTGTGCAACAACTTGGTGCTCAATCGTCAGCTGATCGAGAATATTCCGCTCGATGATTTTATGGCTCGTCTTCGTGCGCCGCTCGAGCACGAGATTGCCGAGCGCGATCTGCTGCCCCAAGGTCTCAAGGACGAAATGTTCGACTACTATCTGGCGTTTTTGCTGTCGGGTATTATCGGTATCTATCGCACGTGGGCGCTGTCTGACGGCTCGGTTCCTATCGAGCGTGTCTCGGAGGTTGCTAACGACCTCACGCTCAACGGCCTGTCGAGTCTGGAATCTCGCTTCGAATAGCATCGATAATTCAACAACTTAAAGAAGTTGCGGTGGAATAGGGATTGTTTTGGTTATTGGAAGGACGATCTAGTCCCTATTTCACCGCAACTTAGTAAAACTGTTTTGATGGTAAGGCGGAGCAGCCTCGAAGATGAGCCTCGAGACTGCTCCGCTTCATTTCTGAGCGTTTGCCGTGTAGAACAGCATTAATCGCCGTTTTTGAGCGTGCGGCCCTGCTTTTCGAACTTGTGCATGTCGCTATCGGCCATACCCTGTGACTTGTCCTCGTGACGCTTGGCGTATAGCGGATCGTCGGAGTCGTTCCAGATGCGGTCGGCGACAGGTGACCATGCCTCGGCGGCAGCCTGGGTCTTTTCGCGCAGCTGCTCGGGTGACTCCTTCTCGATAAGATCGGTGCTCATTGCGCCACTCTCGGCAACCATTTTGGGCAGCACGTCGGGATTCTCGAGCATGGGGCATGGTTTGAGGTAGTTGTCGTTGAACGGCATGTTCTCGTAGTACTTCATAAAGAGGGGAGAGCGCAGCGCGTCGAGTAAGCTCACATCGTGGATGTTGGCGTTTGAGTAGTGGATGAACACGCACGGCTCCACGTCTCCGGCGGCGTTGATGTGCAGGTAGCGGCGGCCGCCGGCGATACATCCGCCTACAAACTCGCCGTCGTTTTGGAAGTCGAGCGTAAACAGCGGCTTCTTCTCACGCATTTCGCGGATAAAGTGATACATCTGCTCGCGCTGCTCGGGCGTGGGCATGAGCTCGGGGGTTGCATTGCGGCCAACCGGCATAAAGTGGAAGTACCAGCAGAAGAGTGCTCCCTCGCCGATCATCCAGTCCATGTTCTCCTCGGTAGCAACCGTCTCGGCATTGGCGCTGGTCCAACAGGTGGAGATACCAAACGGCAAGTCGCGCTCGCGCAGGAGTTTCATGGCGTGCTCGATCTTTGCGTAGGTACCCTCGCCACGACGGGCGTCGGTGGTGTGCTCATTGCCCTCGGCGCTGATGGCGGGGACAAAATTACCTACGCGAATCATATCGTCGCAGAAGGCCTCGTCGATCAGCGTGGAGTTGGTAAAGCAGAGAAACACGCAGTCCTGGTGCTTCTCGCAAATCCGGATGAGGTCCCGCTTGCGCACCAATGGCTCGCCACCAGTGTAGATATAGATGTGGGTACCCAGAGCTTTGCCCTGCGTAACGATAGAGTCGATGTCTTCGAACGAGAGATTCTGCTTGTAGCCGTACTCGGCGGCCCAGCAGCCCGTGCAATGCAGGTTGCAGGCGCTCGTGGGATCGAGCAGGATGGCCCACGGAACGTTGCACTGGTACTTTTCGCGGTTCTTTTCCTGCTCTGGCCAAGCAAGCAGGTTGGCGTCGACAATGAGGGTCTTAAGCAGTTTGGTTCGCATCTGGGGATTAAGGCTGAACACACGCATGATCAGGTCATACCAATTGCCGCGGCTCTTGATGACATTGGTGAATGCCTCTCGCTGTACAGGAAATACGCGATTGGGGACCAGCTTGTTCACGAGGTCCATGATTTTGTCGATGTTTTCTTGCGGGTTGTCGTCGAGATAATCGATGAGCTTGTTAAGCGCTGCACGCTCTGCTGACTGTGTAAGCGACATGGGTATATCCTTTCACGTGTGCTTAATGTGTGATAATACCCACTTGTAGATTAAGCGAAGTCTAAAGATTCGGAATGTGTCTATTCAACGAATCAATTTAATTTGGGGTGAAGCGTTATACGCCGACACCTTCTAAGTTGCGGTGAAATAGTGTCAGATGGGGATTCGGACGATTTCTTGGACCGCGCCTAGGCGTATCCATTGGAGTGGGAAGGATAAACTGGACTTTCTTTTAAGGATCCTCAAGCGTATTGCCGCTCGTATTCCACTGGAGACATGTAGCCCAGGGTGGAATGCGTGCGCACCCTATTGTAATAGAGCTCTATGTACTTGAAGATGTCCTGCTTGGCCTCGTCCCTCGTCCCATAGCTCCTCTCTTTCACCAATTCCCTTTTCAGCGTCTTGAAGAACGACTCGGCCACCGCGTTGTCCAGCGGCGTGCCGGGCCTTGATACCGACTGGACTATGCCATGCGAGTCCAGACACCGCTGGAAGGAACGGGAGGTGTACTGCGCGCCCCGATCGTCATGGAAGACGAGGCTGCCGTCATCTGGCGGACCCTCCCTGCCGACCGCCTGCTCCATCGCGTCGATCGCGACCTTCTCGGTGATGCGCTCGGACATCGACCAGCCCACGACCTTGCGGGAGAAGGCGTCTATCACGGCTGCGAGATAGAGCCACCCTTCTCTTGTGGGTATGTAGGTGATGTCGCCCACCCAAAGCCTGTTGCGCCCGCCCACGGTGAAAGCGCGCTCTACCAGGTTCAACCGAGGGTCTCCCGGCTCGACCTTCTTCTGGATGCGGTGTTTTCGGGTCGCGCCCTTTCCGGCAAGTCCGAGCTTCTGCATGATGCGGAGCACGCGCTTCTCGCTCACGACGATGCCGCTTTTTCGCAGTTCGCGGTTGATGCGCCGGTAGCCGTAACGGCCCTTGTGCCGCTCGAAGGCCTCGACGACGAAACCTTCGATCGCCTCCCGCTCTATCTGGGCGTCGGACTTCTTCCGGCCGAGATACTCGTAGAAACCGGATTTCGAGACTCTCATCAGCCCGCATGCCTTCTTGATGGGGCCGATCTCGCCCCTATGCTCTTTGAGGAACTCGAACCTCACGCATGGTCTTGACTCAAGAAGGCCCGGAAATTTTTTAGTATCTCGTTCTCGCGCTCGAGCTCCTCGACCTTCTTCTTGAGCTTCACGATCTCGTAGTCCTTGTTGATCTTCGGGGAGCCGTTTCCGGGGAACGCGCCGTCTCCCATCTCCTCGTATTCGCGGGCCCACCTTCTCAGCGTCGAATCCTTTATGCCGAGTTCCTCCGATAGGCCTTTGACCGTCATTTCCCCGGACAGGACCACCTTTGCCGCCGAGACCTTGAACTGCCTGTCGTATCGCTTTCTTCTTTGGGTCATCTTGAACACCTTTCGCTCTTAACTAGGTGTCCAATTCATCATACCCACTCTACATTGGAATCCTCCGATTCGCCTTTGCACGCTTGCATGACCTCGATACCATGCGAGCGTGCGAACTCGATGAGCTCTGCGTTGCGGGCGTTTATGGTGCCGAAGGCGGCGGGGCACACGATAAGGCGCACGCAGTGGACGAGGAGCTCTTTGGCGCGGGCTATGGTTTTATCCCCGATCGGCTCGAAGGCGCGCTCGGCCACGCATTCCGTCGCCAGGTCGCGCGCGAGCTCGCAGTCGATGTCCCCTTCGTGCAGAACGCCCGCGTAGAACGCCTTGCCCTGCCGGATGAGCTGGCGAAACACAGCCGACCCCGTACCTGCGCCGGCGATGACGAACGTGTGCGCATCGCCGTGTGGGCGCCCAATTTCCACGCTGCCGAAGCGCTCGTTGAAGGTGCCATGTTGAAGGCCGTAGAGCTCGCCAATCGTCTCGCGCGTGAATATGTCCTCGGGTGCGCCGGCGCGGAAGACCCGGCCGTCCTTCACGCAAATCACCTTGTCGGCGCTTTTCTGCGCGAGCTCGAGTTCGTGGATGGACATGATGACAGCCACATTCCGCGATTTCGCAAGGTGGCGAAGTATTCGCAGCAGGTCGATCTGGTAGCGGATATCGAGATACGATGTGGGCTCGTCGAGCACGAGCACACGCGGATCCTGCGCGATGGCGCGTGCGAGCATGACGCGCTGGCGTTGCCCGTCGCTTATCTGCATGAAGTCGCGCTCGGCGAGCTCTTCCACATGTGCGGTTTTCATGGCCTCGTCGACCCGACTATGGTCGTCGGGCGAGAGTGTGCCCATTCGCCCGGTGTAGGGATGCCTTCCCGCCTCTACGATATCGCGGCAGGTGAGGAGCTCGGTCCGGGGGCGATCTGTCAGCATAACGGCAAGGTTCCTTGCGAACTCCGCCGTCTTCCATCGGGAAATCTCCCGCCCGTCGAGCTCGACCGCGCCGGCAAGCGGTGCCAGATGGCGTGTGATGGTTTTCAAGATGGTCGACTTGCCCGAGCCGTTCGGCCCGATGAGTGCCACGTCGTCGCCCGCGCGAACCTCCAGATCGACGCCTTCGACTACGACCTTCTTGTCGTAGCCCGCCGACAGGTCGCTTATGCGGAAAAGCGGCGCTCCGTCAGCCTGCGTTGCGACCGGGGTTTCGAGGTTCGACTTCGCTCGGAGGAGGCGTCCCGTGCGCAGTTCCGCGCGAGCCGAAAGTGCATTCTGGCGCTTTCGTGCGAGCTCAGGATTGTCTAAGCATGGAATGTCCCCTCCGAGCGTTTTGGGCCGCGGCACGAATTCCCCCATCTACCTCACCCGCTTCTTCAACATGAGTGCGATAACCACCGGCGCGCCGAAGATGGCGGTGACGGCGCTGATGGAAAGCTCGACGGGAGAGAACAGCGTGCGCGCGATCAAATCGCAACCCGCGCAGAAGATGGCGCCTCCCAAGAAGCACGCAGGAATCACGCGGATGGGCTTCGACGACTTCAGCGCCGACTTCACGAGATGCGGAACCGCGATGCCTACGAACGACACCGGACCAGCGAACGCGGTCACGCAGGCGGAGAGCATGCTCGCTAGAAGGACGAGCACCACGCGGAAGCGTGCGACGTTCACGCCGACGCTTTTCGCGTAGGCTTCTCCCAGCTGGAAGGCGGAAAGGGGCTTCGATATCGCGAATACGCATGCGCTCACGGTAATCACCACGACCGCGATGACCGCGATGTCGTCCCAGTTCGAACCCGAGAAGCTACCCAAAGACCAGTTGTGCAGGTTCACGATGGACTGGTCGTCGGCGAAGGCGATGAGAAAGTTCGTCGCCGCCGAGCAGATGTATCCCACCATGACGCCCGCCACGATGAGCATGGCCATGGAACTTATGCGCCGTGCGATGAGGAGCACGAAGCCGATGGTGATAAGCGATCCCAGAAACGCTGCGGCCACCATGGCCGGCGAGGACATGGCCTGGTTCGCGCCCAGAAGCACGATCATCGTAAGCGCGACGACGAACTTTGCGCCCGAGGAGACGCCCAAGATGAACGGGTCGGCGATGGGGTTGTTAAAAAACGTCTGCAGCAGGAACCCGGAGAGCGAAAGTGCCCCGCCGAGAAGCACGGCTGAAAGCACGCGCGGCAGGCGAATCTCCCAGATGACTTGGCTTTCCATGGAATTGGCCGCGCCGCCCGAAAGGATGCCGGGGATGTGGTCTGCGGGCACGAGCACGCTCCCGATGCACAGGTTGGCCCCGACGAGCACGATGAGGACAACAGCGAGCAGCGCCGTCACGACGCGACACCGCGCGGCGCGCCCCGATTCGTCGTATGTCATGGAAAGCCGGCTTCTCATGACGCTAGCCAAGCTTCCTCAGATAATGGAAGTCGCTCGCGTCATCGCCGGTGAACGCCCCGTGCAGCTCGTCGATAATGTCGGCGGTAGAAGTCATCTGCTGGTACATGTCGGCGCTTGTGACCCAGACGTTGCCGTTCTTCACGGCTTTGAACTGCGACAATAGTGCGTTTTTGCCTACGAAGTCGTTCAAGGTGGCAACCGATTCGTCGATGGTGCCGTTGTAGACGATGATGTCGGCATCCTTCGCCGTCGCATAGAAGCGCTCCATTTCGAGCGTTACTGACGAACCTGACGTCGACGCCGTCTGTGCGTCATCGAGCACGTAGCTGCCGCCTGCAAGCTCGATCATCTGCGCCACGTAGTCGCCCGCCCGCCGCGTGACGGCGGCCCCGTTCGAGTTAATGTAGAAATACGCCACGGTTTTACCTGACGACGCGAGCCCCGACGTTTGCTCGACGCGGGCCTTCTGCTCGTTGAACAGGTGCGTGGCCTCGTCTTCCTTGTCGAACAGGACGCCGAAAAGCTTAATCCACTCGACGCGCCCGAGTGCTTCGGGCTCGCTCGACGACTGTTCGGTGAGCACGACGAGCCCGAGCTTCTGCAGCTTTTCCTTCACATCGGGCGTGTGGTTGATCATGGTGTTCTCGATGGCGAGCGTGCAGCCCGAGGCCGATATTCGCTCGTAGTCGGGCGCGCTGTACTTGCCGCCGTAGGCAATCGCCCCACTTTCGAGCGCGCTTTTGAAGCCCGCGACCGAGCAATCGTCGGCCTTCGTGCCCGACATTAAGATATTGTCGTTCGCATCGAGCGCGTCGACCAGGCACATCGTTGCCGACGACACGAGGTACACCTTGTCGGCGGGGCGCCTTATGACCGCGATGTCGGAGCTCAACCCATCAGGTACCTTCGCATCTTGCGGCACCACGAGGAAGCGCTCCCCGTTCGAAATGCAGATAAGCCGCAGGCCGCCTTCGTACTCGTCGACAGTGAAGTGCTTGGCGTATTCAAGCTGAAGCGCCCCCGTCGGCTCCCAGCCGCAGCCCAAATCGGCGTTGTGGAAGTCGGCCGCGGCGCTTGAAGCCGTTCCCGCAGGGGAGCCGCCGCTTGCATCGGCGCCCGATTTCTCCTTCATGGTGGATGAGTCGAAGTGGAGCGTGTAGTCGATGGTGTGCGGCGTCGACATGGCGACGGTCTCGGCCGACACGGCGATGTCCTCGTCGAGTGTGACGGGTATCTCGAACGTGGAGTTGCCGCCGTCGTTTACGGGCGCGTAGTCCACGCCGTCGGCGGTCATCTTGTCGTAGTTCGAACTCGACCAGGTGATGGTCGCGGTGTAGGTGTCGCCATCCTTCACAATTGTGGTTGGTGAGGCGATGCTTGCGCGCCCTGACCCGCCGGAAAGCGAGACGCTCACAGTGTATTCCTGAGAGCCCGCCGTGGCACCGGTCGCGTTCGGGCTCGCACTGCATCCCGCGAAGGGAAGCGCGAGCAGGGCGACGAGAACGCAGGCGATTACGCGCGCCGCGATGCTGCGGCGCTTCCTGTTTTCCCCTTTGGGAAGAATCGACCGCATGGCGTTACTTCAGTGCGTCGGCGCGCAGATCGACGCCGGCGGATTCGAATACGAGCGTGCGGTCGTACCACCGCTCCCTTTTAATGCTCCACGCGGCGCAGGCGGTGTCCTCGTCGAGCGCATCAACGGGCACGTCGTAGGTGTACTTGCCTTCCGCGTTTTCCACATAGGGGATGAAGTCGGCCTCGCTCGCGGCGGCAGCCTCGTCGCCCGTGCCCATGAAGAGCTTGCCGTAGCCCGTGCCGGAAAGTGTCATCACGCAGTGCATGGAGCCGTTTTCCACGATGAGCTGGGCGTCCACAATCCTGAACATGTTCGAGCTGGAATCTACGGTGATTGGATAGGTGCCGTCAGCCACCTTGTCGGCGGTAATGGGGGCAGCGCTTGCGCCCTCGGGCGCATCGGCCGCCTGTTCGGTCTTTTCCTGGGAATCGGCATCGCTTGCCTTTGCGCTGTCGATTGAATTTCCGCCGCAGCCGGCGAGCGAGAACGCGAAAAGCGCCGCCGACAGGGCGAAGACGAGGGTTTTCTTCAACATGGAGGGGTTCCTTTCAATCGCTTCGACCGCCCGCGCCGTGCGGTGGGCGGGCGGGATGCGAATGCAACGGGCATGCGCCGTCGGTCGGGGAAGGCGCATGCCCGTTGCACGGGGACGCGACCGGCGCCCCCGTGCGCGGCGAGTTTACAGCTTGGCGATGGCGTCGTCCACGTGCGAGACGTAGATGTCGTCGACCGCGACGTTCTGTCCCAGACCCTGGAGCAGGCACGTCACTTCGAAGCCGGCGGCCACGAACTTCGCAGCCCAGCTGTCAGGGTCGGTCTCGTCTGCCATGTCGTTGTTCGCGTGGTCGCCCGCGACCACCATGAACGGCGCGAGCACGGCCTTCTTGTAGCCTGCGGCGCTCGCGGCGGCGATAACATCCTCGCAGGTCGGTTCAGCCTCGACGGTGCCGACGAAGAACTGCGTCAAGCCCTCGTTCTTGAACACTTCCTGCATCTTGGCATAGTCGGCGTTGGAATCGGCTTCGGTGCCGTGGCCCATGAGGCACAGCGCCGTCTTGCCGTCGTCGAAGGACGCCATGTTTTCCTTAATGGCTGCGGCCACCTTCTTGTAGTCATTGTCGGAGGTGAGCAGCGGGTCCCCGAGCGAGATTTTGTCGAACTTGTCGGCGTACTTGTCGAGCTCGTCTTTCACGTCGGTGTATTCCAGGCCACCCATGAGATGCGTCGGCTGCACGACGATTTCCTTCACGCCGTCTTCCACGCAGCGGTCGAGCGCCTCGGTCATGTTGTCGATCGTGATGCCGTCGCGCTTCTTCAGCTTGTCGATGATAATCTGCGCGGTGAAGGCGCGGCGGATGTCGTAGTCCTGCCAGTACTTCTCGCGGATGGCGTCTTCGATGGCGCCGATGGTGATGTGGCGCGAGTCGTTGTAGCTCGTGCCGAAGCTCGTGACGAGGATGACCGGCTTCACGGCCTTCTCCTTTTCACTCGATTTCTCGGAACTCGCGGAGGTGTTGGAGCAGCCCGCGAGCGCGACTCCGGCGAGCGCGACGGCTCCGGTTGCTGCGGCGCTCATGAAGCCGCGGCGTGACATCTGGTCGGACATGGTTTTTCCTTTCCTCGGTTTGCCGGTCCCCCGGCGACAGTTGCTTGTCGGCACAAGCGAAAGAAAAGCGCACCCCTCGGGGTTCACAAGGAGCTAACGCCACGGCGATGCCGTGAGGAAAAGGCGAAGCAGTCTGGCTTGGGGCGCGACGCGGTTCGCCCGCGCGTCCTATACAGTAATGTCCCTTGCCCAGGATTCCCACCTGGTTCCCTCCGCAAGCCAGCGCGAGCTGTGCGGGCGCCGCGCCGGTCATTTCCTTTTATCCGATTGTCATATGCTCGTTGCCGAATCTTTTACTATGATAGTGGGCACTTGTGAACGTGTCAAAGCTAGGGTGGGCGGCATTGCGCCTCCTGCCTGCGTATTTGCGTCGACTGCCGCCGCAGGCGCCGTGTTTTGCCCGCTGCGCGGATGGCGGCGTAAACGGTTGCGATGAGAAACGGGAAGGGAAGGCTCGGATGATTCATATCGTTGGCGCAGGCTCGGGCGCCGCCGACCTTATCACGCTGCGCGGGGCGCGCCTTCTGCGCGCGGCCGACGTGGTCGTTTGGGCGGGAAGCCTTGTGAACCCCGAGCTGCTCGCTGAGTGCAAGGAGTCCTGCATCGTCTACGACAGCGCGCACATGACCTTGGAGGAAGTGCTCGACGTGATGTGCGCGGCAGATGCGCGGGGCGAGGAAGTGGTGCGCCTGCACACGGGCGACCCGTGCCTGTACGGCGCCATCCAGGAGCAGATGGACGCGCTCGACGCGCGCGGCGTGGACTACGAGGTGGTGCCCGGCGTGTCGAGCTTTTGCGGTGCCGCGGCGGCGCTTCGCCAGGAATACACGCTGCCGGGAATCAGCCAGTCGGTCGTGATCACGCGGCTTTCCGGGCGCACCCCCATGCCCGCGGGCGAGGGCATGCGCACCATGGCGGAAAGCGGTTCGACTATGGTCATCTTCCTGAGCTCGGGTATGCTCGCCGAGCTTTCCGACGAGCTTTTGGCCGCGGGCCGCAGCTCCGACGAGCCGGCGGCGCTCGTGTACAAGGCGACCTGGCCTGAGGAGTGCGTGGTGCGATGCACAGTGGGCACGCTCGCCGATGCGGGCGCGCGAGAGAGCATCGACCGCACGGCGCTCGTGGTGGTGGGGCGCGTGCTCGGAGCTCGCGGCGGGCTTGCGCACAACGGCGCGCAAGCGGAGTCGTACGAGCGCAGCAAGCTTTACGACCCTTCGTTTGCCACGGGGTATCGGAAGGCGAGCAGCTAGCGTGGCCTTCGAGCACTACATATATACCGGGACGACCCGCCTGCGCTGCGGTTACACTACGGGGAGCTGCGCCGCGCTCGCGGCGAAGGCGGCCTGCGAGATGCTCTTGTCACGAAAGCCCGTCGGCCTCGTTTCGATCGTCACCCCCGGCGGGCTGCCCGTCGAGGCGAACGTGGTCGACGCATGCATCGGCGAGAGGTGCGCCCAGTGCGCCGTGCGAAAGGACGCAGGCGACGATGCCGATGTGACCGACGGCGTGCTCGTGTACGCGCGCGTGGAACATGCGGGGTCGGGCACGGGTGCTGTGGGCAGCAAGGACGTGCCCGCGCACGAATCGGAAGTTTCCGTCGATGGCGGCGTGGGCGTGGGGCGCGTGACGTTGCCCGGGCTCGAGCAGCCGGTGGGGGCGGCTGCCATCAACGCGACGCCGCGCGCGATGATCACTTCTGCGGTGCGCGAGGTGTGCGCCGTGCACGGCTTTTCTGGAGATATTGCTGTGACGATTTCGGTACCCGAGGGTGTTGCCCTTGCCGAAAAGACCTTCAACCCGCACCTGGGGATAAAGGACGGCATCTCCATCCTGGGCACGACGGGCATCGTCGAGCCGCGCAGCCTCGCTGCCTTGCGCGACAGCATCGAGCTTGAGATCCGGCAGCATGCGGCTATGGGGCGGCGCGGAGTCGTGCTCACGCCCGGCAACTACGGCGCGCAGTTCATCTCGGGGCATTTCCACCTAAACGGTGCGCCGGTGGTCTTCATCTCCAACTTTGTGGGCGATGCGATTGATTACTGCGTTCGTGAGGGATTTACCAATGTCCTTCTTGTGGGACACATCGGCAAGCTGGTGAAGGTCGCGGGCGGCATCATGGACACCCATTCGCGTACCGCCGACTGCCGCGCGGAGATTCTGGCCGCCCACGCGGCCATGGCCGGCGCGGGCGCGAATACCGTGCGCGAGATCATGTCGTCGGTCACGACCACGGCGGCGCTCGAGGTAATCGAGGCCGCCGGCGTGGGGGACGCTGCGCGCGCCTCGCTCGCTGCGGCAATCGAGGACAGGTTGCGCCGCCGCGCGGCGGGCGCATGCGACATCGCCGCGGTCGTGTTCGACGCCGAGCGCCGCGAGCTTTTCCGCACGTCGGGCGCCGATGCAGTTATCGGGGAATTGGGGGCGACGTATGAGTAAAGGCGTGCTGTACGGCGTGGGCCGCGCAATCGGCTGGCCGGGGACGAAGGTGGTCATGAAGGCGCGCCGCTCGCTTGCGGACACGAAGCGCATCCTTCGCGAGGAGGGCGCCTTCGACGGTGCCGAGCTCGTAGAGGACTGTGGGCTTCCGGGCGAGCGCGTGTACCGCTCGCTCGACGATGTGCCCGATCGGGGCAGCTACTTCTCGACGATGGTGGTGCGCTAGATGAGGGTTTCCTGCATAGCGTTCACCGAGAGGGGATATGCGTTTGCGGAGCGCACCGCACGCGCGCTTTCCGATTGCGCACAGACAGGTGAAGATGACCCTGGCTGGGACGTTTCCGTTTCGCGCGGGTTCGGCGAGGGGAAGGCCGACCTGCGCGCATGGACGGCGCTCGCGTGGGAAGCGTCGGACGCGCTTCTGTTCGTGGGCGCGGCGGGCATCGCCGTGCGGGCGATCGCGCCGCATGTCGCCTCGAAGGCAAACGATCCCGCGGTTGTGGCGATCGATGAGGCGGGGCGCTTTGCCGTCCCGCTTTTGTCGGGGCATTTGGGCGGTGCGAACGAGCTTGCGCAAACCGTGGCACGCGCGGCAGGGGCCATCCCCGTCATCACCACGGCGACCGACGTCCGCGGCGTGTGGGCGGTGGATACGTGGGCGCGCCGTGCGGGGCTCGCCGTTTCGAATCCCGAGGCTATCAAGCGAGTGTCGGCGCGGCTGCTTTCGGGCGGGCGCGTGACGCTCTATTCCGATATGCCGATTTCGGGACAGTCGCCTGAGGGGGTTGATATTTCGTCCGACCGCGCTCGGGCCGATATCGTCGTGTCGCCGTTCGCTGGCGCGAATGCAGGTGCGTCCGTTCGCGAGGCGGAGACAACGGGCGAGGTCGTACCCGCCGGTGTGACGGGGAAGCCGGCGGGCGTGCGGGCGCAGGCGCCTGCGCCCGAGCCGCTTCGCCTTGTCGTGCCCTGCATCGTTGCGGGCATAGGGTGCCGTCGCGGTGCGTGCGCCGAAGCGATCGGGGAGGCGTTTCTTCTCGCGTGCGGGCAGGCGGGCATCTTGCCTTCGGCCGTGCGCGAGGTGGCGACGATCGACGTGAAGGCGCACGAGGAGGGTCTGCTCGCCTTCTGCCGCGCGCGCAATATCCCGCTTGCGACCTATTCCGCAGAGGAGTTGTCGCAGGTCGAAGGCAGCGTTTCGCCATCTGATTTCGTGCGCGCGATGGTGGGGGTCGACAACGTGTGCGAGCGCGCAGCGCTCGCGGGCGGGGGCAAACTTATCTTCCCGAAGCTCGCTCACGGCGGCGTGACCGTCGCGTTTTCCAAGGTAACTATCGAACTTTCGTTTAAGGAGCGGTGATGGGAAAGCTCTTCGTGGTGGGGATCGGCCCGGGCGGCCCCGACGGCATGACGATTGCGGCTCGGCGCGCGCTCGAGGCGGCCGACATCGTTGTGGGGTACACGAAATACGTGGAGCTCGCGCTCGCCGCCGTGCCCGACGCGGCGCATCTCGCGACGCCGATGATGCACGAGGTCGAACGGTGCCGCCTGGCGCTTTCGCGCGCGCAGAGCGGAGAAGCCGTGGCGCTCGTGTGCAGCGGTGACGCGGGCGTGTACGGTATGGCGAGCCCCGTGCTGGAGCTTGCGGAGGACTACCCCGATGTAGACGTGGAGGTTATTGCCGGGGCCACCGCGGCTCAGAGCGGGTCGGCGGTGCTCGGCGCCCCGCTTGCCCACGACTTCGCGGTCGTGTCGCTCTCCGACCTGCTCACGCCGTGGGAGGTCATCGAGCGCAGGCTCGCCGCCGTGGCGAGCGCCGACTTCTGCATCTGTTTGTACAACCCGCGCAGCAGAAAGCGCGCCGACAGGCTCTCGCGCGCGGCGAAGATTATGCTCGAATGGAAGGCCCCCGACACGCTCTGCGGCTGGGTACGCAACATCGGGCGCGAGGAGCAGCAGTCGGGCATGTGCAGGCTCTCCGAGCTGGGGGAGCTCGACGCCGACATGTTCACCACCGTGTTCGTCGGCAACGCGGACACGAAGCGCGTGGGCGGCCGTATGGTCACGCCGCGCGGGTATCGGGAGATTCCATGCGAAAGGTAACGATCATCGGGGCGGGGCCCGGAAACCCCGACTTGCTCTCGCGCGCGGCGCTCGACGCGATCGACATCGCCGACGTGGTCATCGGCGCTCATCGCGCGCTTGCCGGCATCGACGTGCCGCCCGGCGTGGTGAGATGCGAGCTCGTGAAGACGGCGGACATTGTCGCCGCGCTCACCGATGCGGCGTCGTGGCAGCGCGCCGTGGTCGTGATGACGGGCGATGTGGGGCTGTTCAGCGGCGCACGCCGCCTGGTGGAGGCGCTCTCCGGCGACGCGCAGGTGGACGTGCGCGTCATTCCCGGCATAAGCTCAGCGTCGTATCTCGCCGCGCGCCTCGCGCGTCCATGGCAGGATTGGCGCTTCGCGAGCGCTCACGGCGTGGCGTGCGACATCGCGGCCGAGGCCGAGCGCGCAGGTGAGCTCTTCCTCGTCACGTCGGGAGGGGAAGACCCCTCGCGGCTTTCGGGCGTGCTTGTGCAGGCGGGCTTCGGGGACGCGCGCGTGACGGTGGCCGAGCGCCTGTCGTACCCCGACGAGTGCATCACCTGCGCGACCGCAAGTGAAATTGCAGGTCAGACGTTCGACGACTTGAACGTGATGCTTATCGAGTTCGCAGGCGGCGCCGCGAGCTCCCGCTGGCCGTACGCTTCCTCGGGCATTCCCGACGAGCTCTTCATCCGCGGCGACGTTCCCATGACCAAGCAAGAGGTGCGCGCCGTCGCGCTCGCGAAGCTGCGCCTTACCGCGACCGACACCGTTTGGGACGTCGGCGCCGGCACGGGGAGCGTGTCGATCGAGGCGGCGCTCGTCGCGCGAGCGGGGTCGGTATGGGCGGTTGAGCGCAACGCGGCCGGCGTGCGGCTCATCCGAGAGAACGCGGATGCATTCGGGTGCGGCAACGTGAATACGGTCCCCGGTGTCGCCCCCGAAGCGCTCGCGAAACTGCCCGTCCCCGACGCCGTGTTCGTCGGCGGGAGCGCGGGCGAGCTTCTCTCCATCGTGGAGGCGGCGCTCGAGAAGAACTCGCAGGTTCGCCTGTGCGTGCCATGCGTCACCGTTGAGACGCTCACCGAGGCGTGCGCGCTCCTCTCGGGTTCGCGCTTTAAGGGGTTCGAGGCGTGCCAGGTGTCGGCCGCTCGCGCCGAGGCTGTAGGCTCGCACCATCTTATGAAGTCGCAAAACCCCGTGTTCCTCGTCAGCGCGCGTGGTGCAGGTGGGGAAGGCGGCGCCCGGTGAGCACGTCTATCCCGCGCTTCATGTTCGCTGCGCCCTCGAGCGGGAGCGGTAAGACGGTCGTAACGTGCGCGCTCCTGCGCGCGCTCGCGCGCCGCGGCCTCGCATGCGCGGCCTTCAAATGCGGCCCCGACTACATTGACCCGCTCTTTCATCGCCGCGTCGTGGGTGCGCGCTCGGGCAACTTAGACGGCTTCTTCACCGACGCCCCGACGCTGCGCGCCTTGCTCGCCCGCGGCGCTGCGGGCGCGGATGTCGCGGTGCTCGAGGGGGTCATGGGCTTCTACGACGGCATGGCGCCCGGCGTGGCCGACGCGAGCAGCTACCAGGTTGCGCGCGACACGGAAACGCCGGTCGTTTTAGTGGTGAACGGGCGCGGGGCGTCTTTATCGCTCGCCGCCGTAATCCGCGGCATCGCCGATTTCCTGCCTTGTGCGAACGTGCGCGGCGTCGTGCTGAACAAGACGAGCGCCGCTGCCTGCGCCTACGCGGCGCCTGCGATCGAGAAGCACACGGGCGTCGCGGTTTTGGGTAATATTCCCGCCGACGAGGCGTTCTCGCTCGAAAGCCGGCATCTGGGGCTTGTGACCGCCGACGAAGTCAAGCAGCTCTCCGCGCGCATCGACAAGATGGCCGAGCTGGTGGAAAAGAGCGTCGACGTCGACCGCTTGCTCGAAATAGCGGCGACGGCACCCGATATCCGCGAGGAACCTTACCGGTTGGAGCCGATCGCGGGAGTGCGGCCCATCGTCGCCGTCGCGCGTGACGAGGCGTTCTCGTTCTACTACGAGGAGAACCTGCGCGCGCTCAAGGACCTGGGTTGCGAGCTTGCCTTTTTCAGCCCCCTGTGTGATAGCGATTTGCCCCGGGGGACAAGCGCCCTCTATCTGGGAGGCGGCTACCCGGAGCTCCATGCGCGGCAGCTCTCCGAGAACGCGCCGATGCGCGAGGCAGTGCGGCGCGCGGTGGAATCCGGCATGCCGACGGTTGCCGAATGCGGTGGGTTTCTGTACCTGCAGCGCGAAATCTCCGATAGCGAGGGGCGGCGCTGGCCTGTTGCGGGCGCCCTTGAGGGCGCAAGCGAGAAAGGGGGAAGGCTGTCCCATTTCGGGTACGTGGAGCTCACTTCCCAACGCGACGGGCTCTACGGGCCGCGTGGCACACGCATCCGCGCGCACGAGTTCCACTACTGGCAGTCCACCTGCCCGGGCGGCGACTTCTGGGCGCAGAAGCCCCGGCGCGACAAGGGCTGGCCGTGCATGACGACCACCCCTTCCCTGGTTGCGGGCTTCCCGCATGTGTACTATTCTGCGAACCCCGACGTTGCGCGCGCGTTCGCGTCTGCCGCAGCGTCGTTCGCAGAGAGGAGACGGCATGGCTGAAGCAACCGAAACCGCGCTTGCCTGCATCCGCGAGGAAGTCGAGCGCGCGTTCTCGTCGGCGCCGGGCGCCGTGCTCGAAGCCGCGCTCTCCCGGATCGCGCCCGCAGACGAGTGTGCCCGCGCCGCCGCGTACGACGCGTGGGATTCCATCGCGCATCCTTTGGGGGGATTGGGCGACTTTGAAGACGCCGTCGCGTGTATCGCCGCAGCTCAGGGGAGCGCCGAGGTGGCCGAGTTTCCCCGTGCGCTCGCGGTATTCTTCTCCGACAACGGGGTCGTTGCCGAAGGCGTGTCGCAAAGCGGGCAAGACGTGACGCGAGCCGTCGCGCGCAACATGTGCGAGGGGGCCACGAGCGCCTGCCGCATGGCGGCGTTCGCGGGTGCCGAGGTCGTGCCCGTCGACGTGGGCATGGCCCGGGGCTTAGAAGACGCGCGCATGGTGCGCGCGAACGTGCGGCGGGGGAGCGGCAACATCGCGTACGGCCCCGCTATGTCTCGCGATGGGGCCGTGCGCGCGATCGAGGTCGGAATCGCCGTCGCGTGCGGGCTTGCCCGCGCCGGCGTGCGCCTTCTCGCCGCGGGCGAGATGGGCATCGGCAACACGACCACCTCGGCGGCGGTGGCCGCAGTGCTCCTCCGGGCGGACGCGCGGAGCCTCGTCGGGCGCGGCGCGGGGCTCTCGGACGCCTCGCTCGCGCGCAAGCGCGACGTGGTCGAGCGCGCTATCGACGCGAACTCGCCCGATCCCGCCGACCCGATCGACGTGCTCTCGAAGGTGGGCGGCTTCGACATCGCGGCGATGTGTGGCTTCTGCCTGGGGGCCGCGGCCTCGAAGGCGCCGGCGCTCCTCGACGGGGTCATATCCTGCACGGCGGCCCTGTGCGCGGCGCGCCTGTGCCCCAACGCCTTGGGCTACCTCGTGGGCACCCACACATCAAGCGAACCCGCAAGCCAGGAGCTCCTTCGCGAGCTCGGCATAAAGGCACCCCTCGACGCAGGCATGCACTTGGGCGAGGGCGCGGGCGCCATGGCGTATCTGCCCCTTCTGGATTCGGCGCTGCGCGTGTACCGGGATGGGAAGACGTTCACGGCGACTGGCATGGCTGCTTACGAGCATTTCGAGGCCGGAAAATGACGGTGACGCTCGTCATCGGCGCCGCCGCGAGCGGCAAGAGCGCCTACGCCGAGTCCCTGTGCCTCGGGCACGACGGCCCCCGCGTGTACGTGGCAACGATGGAGCCCTTCGGGGAAGAGGGCGCCCGCCGCATCGCACGCCATCGGGCGCTGCGCGAGGGCAAGGGGTTTTCCACCCTCGAGTGCACGCGTGACGTGGGCGCCGCAGTGTCCGGGCTTCCGCGCGGCTGCACACTTCTTTTGGAGGACGTGGGCAACCTGGTTGCGAACGAGCTCTTCGCGGAAGGCGGCTTGTCCCCACGTGACCCCGACGCTGCGGCGCGCGAGGTGCTCGGAGACATCGAACGGCTCGCTCAGGCCGCTGCGTATACGGTGGTGGTCTCCGTCGACGTGTTCGCCGATGGGATGCGCTACGATGAGGGGACCGAGGCATGGAGGCGCGCGCTCGCGCGCGTGAACGCGGGCGTGGCGGCGCTGGCCGACCGCGCAGTCGAAGTGGTATGCGGGATTCCCGTGTGGATGAAAGGCGAAGGACCTACAAGGTGAAGATAGCAGAGGCAATCGGCGCGGCGTTCGGAACGTTCTCGCGCATCCCCGTCCCGAAATCGGCCTGGACCGATTTCGGATCAACCCATGCGCTTGCCGCGTTTCCCCTGGTGGGCCTTGCGGAAGGCTTCCTCATGACGGCGTGGGGGCACGTGGCGAACCTGCTCGGCGTGCCCGCGACCATCGTCGCGGCCGTGCTCGTGGCGTTGCCTGTGGCGGTGACGGGAGGCATCCACCTAGACGGGCTCTGCGACACCTCCGATGCGCTTGCAAGTTGGGCCCCGCGCGAGCGAAAGCTCGAGATCATGCACGACCCGCGGGCGGGCGCCTTCGGGGTCATCGGTGTTGTCGTGTACCTTATTCTGCAGTTTTCCCTGTTTACCGCGCTGCCGCTTACGGCGGGGGCGTTCCTCGCGCTTCTGTGCTCGCTCGTGTTCTCCCGCGCGCTTTCGGGGCTCGCCGTAGAATGCTGGCCTGCCGCGCGGGCGGACGGCATGGCCGCGGGGCTCTCGCCTGCGAAGAAGCGCGCGGCGATCGTCGTGCCGCTTTGCGCTTTCGCTGCGGCTTCGGCTGCAGGGATGGTCGTGTGCGCTCAGGCCGTCGGCGCCCTTATGGCGGTGGCTGGGCTTTTGGCGGTCGCGTGGTACCGCCATGTTGCCCTGTTCCGCTTCGGCGGGGTGACGGGGGATTTGGCCGGATGGTTTCTGCAATGGGCCGAGCTCGCGATGCTTGCCATGCTGGTGGCGGGGGGCATGCTCCTATGATTCTCGTGGTAGGTGGTGCGCATTCGGGGAAGAGGACCTTCGTGCGCGAAAAGCTCGGGTTCGCGGCGGACGATTTCGTCGACGCGACGCAGCTTGCGGAGGGCGGCGTGCCCGCGGCTTTTGCCGGCCGTGTCGCGTACCGTGCTGAGGAATTCGTACGCGCGCTCGACGCTGACCGGGCGCTCGAGCGGCTGATCGGCTTCGACGCAGTGATTCTGCCCTTGGTCGGCTCGGGGGTCGTCCCCATGCGTGCGGAAGACGCCCAATGGCGCGAGCGCGCGGGGCGCCTGGGATGCGCGCTCGCTGCGCGCGCCGACGTCGTCGTGCGCATGACGTGCGGGATTCCCCAGGTCATCAAAGGAAACCTTGCCGATGCGCCTCGAGGGACGCAGGGCGCGGGCGCGCCTTTGGAAGTCGTCTTCGTGCGCCATGGTTCCACGGCGGGCACGGAAGACCATCGCTACAGCGGGGCGGGCACCGACGAGCCCCTGTCGAGCGCGGGCGAGCGCGCTTTGCGCGACCTCGCGTGCGATCGTGACGTGTTCCGTGTTATCACGAGCGGCATGGCCCGCACCGACCAGACGGCGCGCATCCTCTTCCCGAACGCGGAGCTTATGGCGTGCCCCGGTCTGCGCGAGATGGATTTCGGTGACTTCGAGGGGCGAAGCGCCGCCGAGCTTAAAGAGGATGTGCGCTACCGCGCCTGGGTAGACTCCTGGTGCGAGACGCGCTGCCCGCATGGCGAGGGCAAGAGCGATTTCACCCGCCGCGTCGTCGCGGCGTTTCGGGAGGCGTGCGAATCGGAGCGCGCCCAGCGGAGTGGGCGCGCCGTCTTCGTCGTTCACGCGGGTACCGTGAAAGCGCTGCTCTCCGAGCTAGCTGTCCCGAAAATGGGATATTTCGACGTGCATACCGAGCCAGGCGGCGCATGGGCCGCCACCTGGGATGGGCGCTGCCTTCGCGACGTTCGCCCCGCTTTGGGGGGCGATGCCCGGTGATGACGATTCTTGCCGTCGCCGCCGGGTTCGCGGCCGACCTTGCCTTCGGCGACCCGCGCTGGCTTCCCCATCCCGTCGTCGCCATGGGGCGCGCGATCACGTGGGCCGAATGCCGCCTGCGGGGCGCATTCCCGCAAACGTCCGCGGGCACGCGCGCCGCAGGGCTTGTGCTCGCCGTGGCGCTTCCGCTTGCGTGTGGGCTTTTGACCTGGGGAATCCTGCATCTTTCCGGCATGGTTCACCCCGGCTTGCGCTTTGTGGCCGAGGCTTGGGCGAGCTATCAGATTCTCGCGGCATGCGAGCTGCGCCGCCAGAGCCTGGCCGTGGCCCGCGCGTTCTCGAAGGGCGGCCTTGTCGCGGCGCGCGAAGCCGTCGGGCTCATCGTGGGACGCGACACGTCTGTTCTCGACGAGCAGGGCGTTGCTCGCGCCGCCGTGGAAACGGTGGCGGAGAACGCGAGCGACGGCGTCATCGCGCCGCTTTTCTACCTTATGATCGGGGGCGCGCCCTTGGGCATGGCGTACAAGGCGGTGAACACGCTCGACAGCATGGTGGGCTACAAAAACGAGCGCTACATCGACTTCGGCTGCGCCTCGGCGCGCCTCGACGATGCGGTGAACTGGATTCCCTCGCGCTTATCGGCCCTGCTCATGATCGCCGTGTGCCCGTTCGTCGGGCTCGACGCGCGTGGGGCGGCGCACATTTGGCGCCGCGACAGGCGTCGCCATGCGAGCCCGAACGCGGCGCAGACCGAGTCGGCGTGCGCGGGCGCGCTCGGGCTACGCCTGGCAGGACCCGCGGTGTATTTCGGCAAGCTCGTTGAGAAACCGACGATAGGCGACGCGTCCCGCGAAATCGAGTGGGGCGACATCGCCCAGGCGACAAGGCTCATGCTCGCCGCGTCCGTATGCGCGCTCGTCGTCTTCGGCGCCGCGCGCGCGGCGGTCGTGCTCGCCGTGGGGGCGATGGTATGAGGGAAGACCACGCTGCGTCCCGGGCTGCCGGGGGAATCCTGCGCGCCCGCGCGCATGGGGGCAGCTCGCAATCGCTCGGCATCGCTTGCGAAGGGGGCGCCTCCGACCTCATCGACTTCTCGGTGAACGTGAATCCGGCAGGCCCCTCGCCGCGCGCCGTCGCCGCAGCTTGCAAGGCGGTTTCTCGAATCGACGCCTACCCCGATAGGGAAAGTCTCGCCCTCGTTCGCGCCCTAGCGCGCGCCCAGGGCATTCCAGAAGATACTATCGTCTGCGGCGCGGGCGCGTCCGACATCATCTGGCGACTCGCTGCGGCGGTGCGACCGAAACGCATCGTCGTGTGCGCGCCGACGTTCTCTGAATATGCGGAGGCGGCATCGTACTACGGCGCATGCGTGCAGGAGTTCCCGCTCTCCGAAGCGGACGACTTCGACGTGCCCGCCTCCTTCGCCCGCGCGATCGAGGGGCCGGGAGACGTGGCGTACCTCTGCAATCCGAACAACCCGACGGGGCGCCTCGTCGACCCCCGCGTGATTGATGCCGCGGCATGCCGCTGCGAGCAGGTGGGCGCGCTGCTCGTCGTGGACGAGTGCTTCCTCGGATTTGCGCCCGACGCCCGCGAAAGGAGCGTGGCCGCACGCGCCGCGTGTTCGCGTCATGTGGCCGTGCTCTCCGCGTTCACCAAGCTCTACGGAATGGCAGGGTTGCGGTTGGGGTATCTGATCAGCGGAAACGCCCAACTCATCGAGGGGATTCGCCGGGCGGGGCAGGCGTGGCCCGTCTCCTCGGTCGCCGAGGCCGCGGGCATCGCCGCCCTGGAAGATGTCGAATACGTCTCGCACACGCGCGATGTATTGGCGGGCGAGCGAGCGTGGCTTTCCCACGAGCTCTCCTCGTTCGGGCTTTTCGTCGTGCCGTCGGATGCAAATTTCCTTTTAGTCCGCACGCCGGCGAAAGACATCCCCGAGCGCCTGTATAAACAGGGGGTTTTGGTCCGCACGTGCGACTCGTTTTCGGTACTGTCCCGTTTCTGGTGCCGCGTCGCGGTGCGCACGCGCAAGGAGAACGCCCGGCTTGCGATGGCGTTCAGCCGCGCGCTTCGGGCGGAAGGCGCATCGGGCGAAGGCGAACCCGATGAACGGGGCGGCGCTTCTTGCGGCGGCGCTATGGTGGGCGCAGATGGCCGAGGCTCGGCGAAGGAGGTCGATACCCGTGGGTAGGGCGAAGCCCATCATGATCCAGGGCACCATGTCGAACGCGGGGAAGAGCCTGCTTGCGGCGGGGCTGTGCCGTGTGCTTTCGCAGGACGGCCTGCGCGTGGCTCCCTTCAAGAGCCAGAACATGGCGCTCAACAGCGGTGTCACGGCCGACGGGCTCGAGATGGGGCGCGCTCAGATCATGCAGGCCGAGGCGTGCGGCATCGCGCCCGACGTGCGCATGAACCCCATCCTGCTCAAGCCCGAAAGCGATCACCGAAGCCAGCTCATCGTGGCCGGCAAGGCGCAGGGAGCCTTCGCTGCGAGGGACTACTTCGCGCGAAAGAAGGCGCTCATGCCGCAGATTTTGGAGGCGTTCGATTCACTCGCGGAGGAAAACGACGTCATCGTCATCGAGGGCGCCGGCAGCCCCGCCGAAATCAACCTTGCCGAAAACGACATCGTCAACATGGGGCTCGCGCGCGCCGTGTCCTCCCCCGTGCTGCTCGCGGGCGACATCGACCCAGGCGGGGTGTTTGCCCAGCTTTACGGTACGGTCGCGCTCCTTTCGCCCGAGGATCGCGCGCTTTTGCGGGGGCTTGTGGTAAACAAGTTCCGCGGCGATGTGGAAATCCTGCGCCCGGGTTTGGCCCCGCTCGAGAAGATGTGCGGGGTTCCCGTCGTGGGGGTCGTGCCGTATCTTACGCTCGACCTGGACGACGAGGACTCGCTCGCGCCGCGCCTATCTGTCCGCGAGGCGCGCGGCGTCATCGACGTCGCCGTCGTGCGTCTTCCGCATCTGTCGAACTTCACCGATTTCGACCCGCTTTCGCGCGTGCCCGGCGTGGGCGTGCGCTACGTTTCCTCGACGACCGATCTGGGCCGACCCGACCTGGTGGTGCTCCCCGGCTCGAAGACCACGCTCGACGACGCGCGCTGGCTTGCGGCTAGCGGCATCGGAGCCTGTGTACGCGCGCTTTCGGGCGCGGGCACGCCGGTGCTCGGTATATGCGGAGGCTACCAGCTTTTGGGAGACGAGCTTTCCGACCCGCACGGCAGGGAAGGCGCTGGCACCGCGCGCGGGCTCGGGCTCATCCCTGCAAGTACGGTGTTCAAGGAGGAAAAGCGCCTCGCTCGGTCGGAACTGCGCATCACGGGCGCCCAAGGCGCGTTCTCGGTGTGGAACGGCATGACGGCGCGCGGGTACGAGATTCACGACGGCGAAACGATCGTCTCCTGCGCCCCTGCGGGCACGATTGGCGGCAAACCAGAAGGCGCGGCCTGCGGAAACGTGTTCGGAACCTATCTCCACGGGCTGTTCGACGAACCGGGGGTGGCGCTCGCCCTCGCGCGCTCGCTCGCGCGCATGCGTGGCCTGCCCGAGAGCGTCGTGGGTGCTGCGGGCGCGGCGTCCGCGGCCGATCACCGTGCGCGCGAGTTCGACCGCCTGGCCGACTCCGTGCGCGTGGCGCTCGACATGGAGTATGTCTACCGCATTATCGAGGAGGGCGTATGATCCACGTGTATCATGGCGACGGCAAAGGCAAGACCACGGCGGCGATGGGCCTCGCCCTTCGCATGCTCGCCGCAGGCCGCCGCGTCGTCGTCGTGCAGTTCCTGAAAGACGGCGAAAGCGGGGAGGTGCGCCTGCTCGCCGAGCATTTCGGCGTGCCCGTGTTCGCGGGGAAGGCGTCGGACAAGTTTACCTGGTCCATGACGTCGGAAGAACTTGCCGCGACGCGCGAGCTGCACGATGGGAACCTCGCTTCCGCGCTCGCCGAGCTCGAGGGCGCGCAGGAGGGGCTGCTCGTGCTCGACGAGGCGCTCGACGCGCTTTCGAAGGGGCTTGTCGACGAGGCGCTCGTGGACCGCGCGCTCGATATGTCCGCGCGCGGCGTCGAAGTAGCGCTCACCGGGCGCGCGCCTTCCCGCAAGATCGTGGAGAAGGCCGACTACATAACCGAGATGCGGTGCGAGAAACACCCCTACGCTCAGGGGATAGGTGCAAGGGAAGGAGTGGAGTACTAGATGGATTCCAAGGAGATGGCGCCCGGCGACATCGAGCGGCGCAGCTTCGAGATCATCACCGAAGAGCTCGGCGGCCGCACGTTCCCGCCGCTTGAAGAGCCCGTCGTGAAGCGCGTCATCCACACCACTGCCGACTTCTCGTACGCCGATTCCCTCGTATTCACCCATGACGCCGCGCACTGTGCTCTCGACGCACTGCGCGCAGGGGCCACGGTGCTCACCGACACGAACATGGCGCTCGCAGGCATAAGCAAGCCCGCGCTCGCAAAGCTCGGCTGCAAGGCCGTGTGCTACATGGCCGACCCTAATGTCGCCGCGGCTGCGCGCGCCGCGGGCACGACTCGCGCCGTTGCGAGCATGGACAAAGCTTGCGGCATCGAGGGTCCGCTCATCGTGGCCGTCGGTAACGCCCCCACGGCACTTCTGCGCCTCGCCGAGCTCATGGACGCGGGGAAGATCGCGCCCGCGCTCGTCGTTGGGGTGCCGGTCGGGTTTGTGAACGTGGTCGAGGCGAAAGAGGAGCTACTCGCGCGACGCGTGCCGGCCATCGTCGCGAGGGGTCGCAAGGGCGGTTCGACCGTGGCGGCCGCCATTATGAACGCGCTGCTCTACCAGATCACGCGCCCAGGCGGCCCGAAGTGACGGCGCCCGCATCCGCGCCGGCGCTGCGCATCTTCGCCGGCACCACCGAGGGCCGCCTTCTGTGCGAATGGGCGAGCGGGGCGGGCATCCCCGCCCGTGCCTACGCGGCAACCGAGTACGGAGGTGAGCTTTTGGGCGAGCTTCCGGGCATCGAGGTGCATGCGGGCAGGCTCGACGAGGCCGACATGGAGCGCGAGCTTTCCGGCGCGCGCATCGTCGTCGACGCCACGCATCCCTTCGCTACGCTCGCAAGCGGCAACATCCGGGCCGCTTCGCTCGCCGTGGGTGCACGATGCCTGCGCCTTGCGCGCCCGGTTGAGGCGCTGCCCAAAGGCGTCGTCTCGGTCGCGTCGATCGCCTGCGCGGCGCGCTTTCTCTCCGAGAACCCGGGTCGCGCGCTTCTCACGACGGGGAGCAAGGAGCTTGCTCCCTACACGCGCGTCGCCGATTTTGCGGAGCGCTTCTTCGTGCGTGTGCTCCCGCTGCCCGGTGCTATAACGAAGTGCATCGACGCGGGGTTTTCGCCGTCGCACGTCATCGGCATGCAGGGGCCCTTCACCCGCGAGCTCAACGAGGCGATGCTTCGGCAGGTGGGCGCCCAGTGGCTTGTGACCAAGGACTCGGGAACCGTAGGCGGCACGGCCGAGAAGATCGCCTCCGCGCACGACGTGGGAGCGCGCTGTATCGTGGTCGCCCGTCCCGCCGAGGGAGGCGGGACCCTTTCGCTTCGGGAAGTGAAAGACGCGCTCTTACGGGAGTTCGCGCGCTAGGCGCTCGCCGCGCATGCGTGCCCTCCCGCCTGCGAGGAGGAGCGCCCCGAGCAAGCTCGAACCGTACAAGACCGTCATCCGCCAATAGCTCGAGGACGATGCCCGGAACTGGCGCAAGCAGCCCTTCAATAAGTTGCGGTGAAATAGTGTTTGTTTTTGCTGCTAGATAGCACATTCAGTCCCTAATTCACCGCAACTTGTTGGTGGTGGCTTACTGGTAGCGTAGGCACTCCACCGGGTCGAGCTTTGCCGCGCGTCGAGCGGGATAGAAGCCAAAGATTACGCCGATGCCGACCGATACGGCAAACGCGATCAACACTGTCGTAATGGAGAAGCTTGGCGTGATCGTCCCGGTAGCTCCAAACTCGCTCATGATACCCGAGCTTGCGGCAAAGAACGTGAGTCCCCATGCCAGCAGATAGCCAATCAGGACACCCAATAGTCCGCCGGTGACGCACAGCGCCGAGGACTCGGCCAAAAACTGGGCGGTGATATCGCGACGACTGGCGCCCAGAGCGCGGCGGATGCCGATCTCGCGGATGCGCTCAGTCACGTTGGTGAGCATCATGTTCATAATGCCGATACCGCCGACAAGCAGCGAGATGCTGGCGACAGCACCCATGATGAGTGAGAACGCGCCCATAAAGGAGTTGAGCGCATCGATGGCGCTTTTCATGGAGGTCGCCGATACACTGTCGTACTCATCATCCTCCGCGATGCCCTTCATCGTGCACACCTTGGACTCGATGGTCTTACAAAGCTCGTCCATGTCTGTGCCCTCGGCGGCAAGTGCCGTCACGCTGGGGAATGAGGGATTCTCGTCGCCAAACAGATCTGAGATGGTTTCGCGTGGCATATACAGCGTGAGAGAGCCCATGGAGTCGCTGCCGCCATCAATCACGCCTACAATCTGCACCTCGCCGTTGGACACCTTGATGGTTTTCCCCAGCGCATCCTGTTCGTTGCCGTACAGCTGATCGGCGCCGCCGCGGCTGATGAGCGCCACGCGCGAGCCTGATTGAGACTCGGTCTGGGAATAGGTACGCCCCGCAACGAGCTTGCTGGCCCCCACGGCGTCAAGCATGTCGCTATCGACACCCTGTGCCATGACGGTATAGCTTTTATCGCCGGTCTTGTACTCGGTATACGCGCTGTCGACAATGCCGATCTGCTCTATCTGTGGCACCAATTTTTGAAGCTTCTCGATGTCCGACTCGGTGAGTTCTTGCGACGAATAGATTTGCACCATGCGTGCCGCATTGAGGCCCAGACTGTTGACCAGGCTGTTTTGGATGCCGCCGATGAGCGAAGTCATGGCAATTACTGAGGCGATGCCGATGACAATGCCCAGGATGGTGAGCAGGCTGCGCCCCTTGTTGGCTTCGAGCGAGTGAAGGGCTTCCTGGATGAGATCGCGGGCGCTCATGCCATCACTCCTTTCGGCGGGTTGGCGGAGGCGGAAATCATGGGCAGGCTATCTACGGCGCCACGCAGGGTCCGCGGTGCATGTGGAATATACGCGCCGTCGTGAATGCGACCGTCGCGGATGGTCACGGCACGGTCGGCCTCGGCGGCGATGCCGGGGTCGTGTGTGATAAGCACGATGGTTTTGCCGCGCTCCTGAAGTCTATGGAAGGTCTCCATTACAAGCGCTCCAGTGGCGGAGTCCAGGTTTCCCGTCGGCTCATCGGCCAGGATGATGGGCGGGTCATTAACGAGGGCGCGTGCGATGGCGACACGCTGCATCTGGCCGCCCGAGAGCTCGGATATGCGGTGGTCCCAGTGGTCGACCGGTAGTGTGACGGCCTGCAGCGCGTGCACGGCGCGCATCTCGCGCTGGCTACGGGGCACATTGGTGTAGGCCAGCGGCAGCATGACGTTTTCGATAACCGACAGACGCGGCAGCAGGTTGAAGCTCTGAAAGACAAAGCCAATGCTCAGGGCGCGGACTTCGGTGAGCTCGTCATCGTCGAGCTCGGCCACGTTGAGCCCTTGCAGGTAGTAGTCGCCCGCCGTCGGCTTATCCAGGCAGCCTAGGATGTTCATGAGCGTTGATTTGCCCGAGCCCGAGGGGCCGGTGATAGCGACGAATTCGCCGGGTTCTACCGCTAGGCTCACGTTGTGCAAGATGTGGGCGCACCCCGCCTCGCTCTCAAAGATGCGGTGCACGTTGCGGATGTCGATAACGGGACGCATTACATGCCCTCGTCGGCAGACATACTGCCCGAATCCGCACCGTAGCCGCCGTCAGCCGTTGCGTCCGCTCCGGTGTCCATGACGAGGGTGTCGCCATCGCGCAGCTTGGTAACCGGAACGTTGGGGTTGATCTCGTTGCCCTGGTCGTCGCGCTTAACCTGTGTCTTGCCGACTACGGCTTCGTTGTCGTTTTGCGTCACGACGGTCACCTTCACGCGATGGGTTTGCTTGCCCTCGTCATCGGTTGCGACGTTGACGTAATAGTGTTCGCCGTCTTCGGTCATGAGCGCCATCGTCGGCACCATCACCACGTCGTCGAGCTGCTCGGTCACCACCGAGACCTCGGCCGTCATGCCCGGCTTCAGGCGCGCGTCGGGCGCCTCGATGAGAATGTCGACGTTAAAGGTCACGCTGCCGCCGCCACCGTTGGCGGCGTCGGAGTTTGCCACCGACGCGATAGCCGTGACGGTGCCCTGGCTCACGATATCGGGAAACGCGGGATACGTGACGTTGGCGCTCTGCCCAACGGCGATCTTGGCGATGTCCTTTTCGCCCACCTGCACGGTCACCTTCATCTTAGATAGGTCGGCGATCTGCATGCACTGCTTGCCGCCGCTCGTATCGCTTTCGCCCATGATCATGCCGCCTGTAACCGTGGCGCCCACTTTGGCATTGAGCTCCACGATGCTACCCGAGCTCGGGGCCGTGACCGTGCGACTGGAGGCCTTGGCGTTCGCCTGGTCGAGGTTTGCCTGGGCTGATGCGAGGCTGCGCTGCGCGGCCGATACGGCGTTCGTGTCCACTGATGCGGCGGAGACGCCAGCCGCTGCGGAAGCTCCCTCGACGTCCGTCGTTGGGGTGGCCTGCGCAGCAGCTGCGGCTTTCTGCGCGTTGGCGAGGTCTTCTTGAGCGGCAGCAACTGCACGCTGCGCCTCGGCAACGTTGCGATCGAGCTCGTCGTTTTTAATGGTCATAAGCACGTCGCCCTCGTTGATGGATTGGCCTGCCTGCACGTTGATAGAATCGACCGTGCCGTCGACAGAAGGGGAGACCACTGAGGACGAAATGGGTTTGAGCTGGCCTTTCGCCTCGACCGTTGTGGTAAACGTGCCCTCGGTCACCATGTCGGTCACAGGACCGCTAGCGCCCTGTGGCTGCACATTGATAACAAGGGTTGCAACAATGGCAATGAGCGCGACGGCACCCACGACGCCGGCGGCAATACCGCGACGAATCAGCTTTTTGCGTCGACGTTCGGCACGCTTTGCCTTGAGCTTGGCATATGCCTCTTCATCGGAAATCTCGGCCGTATCGTTCGCGCGTCCGCTCTGCTTGTCGGCATGTACGTTTGTAATCAGAGGAAACGTTTCGGTGGCACCTTCGGGCGTGCGCTCGGTATCATCTGGGCCCGGGGTGATCGTGGGGACATTCGGCATAGCGTCTCCTTTATAGAAAGAACCTCGATAATTATATGCGCCCACCGGTTGGGGCGGGCGCATAGGACGGTTTCTTTCGGAACTGTTAGATTGGTCGCAGCGGTTCCACGTTGTAGGAATGCGCGCGTTGCACTACGAGTGGACAACCACGCACAGGCCGACTTTGATGCAATCGTGAAGTGCCTTGGCGTCGGCCAGGCGCAGGTTGATGCAGCCGTGGCTGCCGCACCACTTGTACGACTCGGCGTTATCGAAGCTCTTGTCGTTTTGCCATGTAGCGTCGTGGAAGCCGATCATGTTGCCCTCAAATGGCATCCAGTAGCTCACCGGACTCTCGTATTTGGGCTTACCGGTCTTGGGGTCCTTGGCTCCGATCAGGGTGCTGCCGCCGTCGTTACTGTTGATCTGCCACACGCCCTCGGGGGTGGCGTCTTCGCCCGGTTTGCCGGAAATAAAGTTGGCCTCCCACACGATATTACCGTTCTCGTCATAGTAGCGCGCATGCTGCTCGGACAGGTCGACGTCGATATACGCCTTCCAGTCGGGCTCTCCCTTTGCGGTAAAGGTGTCGGCCTTCTGGGAGTACTTGATCTCGATCTCGCCGGTCTGCTTGTTGTTAATGGCATCCTCGACCTGCTTGGCGAGCGTCGTGCTGTCGATGGACCAACCAAAGTCGCCGCCTTCGACGGCGCACTGCTTGCCATCGGCGCGCGTCCACCAGCGAGTGGAGCCCACGGTATTAAAGCCGTTGGCGAGCTCGGCTGCCCAGCTGCTGATCTGCGACGTATCGAGCGTGGGATTGGCCGGATCGGCAAAGCTGATCCACTGCAACACGGAGCTGCCGTCGACCTTGCCGGCATCCTCGCCGTTGAGCTTGAGGGTCACGTTGACGCCCAGGAAGTTGTTGGCGGCATCGCATGCGGCCTGAATCTGATCATCGGTCAGCGTTCCATTGAGCGGCTCATAGGCATCGTTGCCGAGCTTGGAAAGATCTACGGTCTCGGCCAGCGAGGCAAGTTCGAGCTCGGCATACTTAATGACGTGCTCGCGGTTGAGTTTTTCGTTGGAGCGCGCCTTCTCGACGGTAAACTTGCCTGCTTGCTCGTCATAGGAGCTATTGGCCTCGAACGTGCCCGAACGCCCCTCGTTAAACTCGTCGATGGCGGCGCCCAGATCCTTCTCAAATTTCTTATGGTCAAAGGTGCCGGAGAGCATGGACAGGTCGACGTCTTGATCAAGATCGACTTCGTTGGAGGTAGCGGTTGTTTTGGTCTTGCCGCTTAAGGATTCCACAAGGCGGACCGGCCATATAAAGGCCTCGTTGTGGCCGATAATCTCTTTTGCGGCAGCTTCGCCGTCGACGATGGGCTCATCGGAGTCGGGCTGATAGGTCCAGCTAAAGTCATCGCCTGTCACGGTGAGCTTATAGTGCTTCCATGCCGAGTTGACCTTGGTTGCGGCAGACGAAGCGTTGGAGAACGAGACGTCGACGCCGGCGATGGTGGTGTTGGGGTAGGCTACCTGCGAAAACGCTACGACGCCCACGATATAGACAATGACGATAAGACCCAAGACGACAAAGAGCGTCGTCTTTTTGCCCGACTTATTGTTGCCGGCGGACTTGCGCGCGGGGCCGCGATCACCTCGGGTGTGCGTGGGGGGCAGCTTGGGCGCGTTGCCGTTTGCCTGGCGTTGCTGACGTTGTTGACGCTGCTGGTTCGGGCGTTGGGAAGCGTTTGTCGCACCACGCTGCTGACCGTGGCTCGGCGCGATAGGACGCGGCGACTGAACGCCGCCGGTGTGCTTGCTCGGCTGCTGCGGATCGGGAATCAGTTGAGTTCGATCGTTTTGCGACATCGTATGCATATCCTTCGAATTTCGCCTTGCGGCTCATCGTGTTTTTACTGGGCTTGCATTATAGCGATTGCCCTGCTGTTTGTGGTACGGAAACGGTGGCATTCAAAAGAGGTGGGACATTTGTCCCACCTTTGAGTCGTTCTTAGCCGTTATCCGCACACACCGCATTTTGCACAGGCTGAAAGTGCGGCCGGTGCCTGCGCGATGCCGCCCTTTGCCGTCTCGCGTAGCGTGGCCGGCAACGCGTGACCCACCGAGAGCATGACATGTGCCATCTGGTCAAACGGCACCAAGCTCTTAATGCCTGCGAGGGCGAGTTGTGCCGAGCTAAAGGCCGCTGCCACGCCGATGGCGTTGCGGTTTTGGCAGGGCACCTCCACGAGGCCACCGACGGGGTCGCAAACGAGGCCCAGCAGGTTACTCAGCGCGATGGAACTGGCGTCGAGAGCCTGCTCGGGCGTGCCGCCGAGCATCTGCGCCAGAGCGGCGGCTGCCATGGCGGCGGCGCTTCCCACCTCGGCCTGGCAGCCGCCCTCGGCGCCGGCGACGCAGGCGCTCGTGGTGAGGTTGAGACCGATGGCGGCTGCGCAGTAGAGCGCGTCCATGACCTGCTCGTCGTCGAGCTGAAGGTGATCGGCGAGCGCCAGCACGCAGCCGGGCACGACACCCGCGGAGCCTGCCGTGGGGGCGGCGACGATCACGCCCATCGTGGCGGAGCGCTCGAGCACGGCCATCGCGCGGGCCACGGCGTCGGTCTGGACGGTGCCCATCAGGCTCGTGCTCAAATCGTTGCGGCGGGTTGCTTCGACGAGCTTGGCCTCGCCGCCGATAAGTCCGCCGAGCGAGCGCTGCGGATTTGCGATAGGGGCTGTGGTCTCTTCGCGCATGACGTCGAGCACGCGGCGCATGGCGGCGACGGCGTGGGTCTCGCCGGTCAGACGCGCCTCGCGCACGGCCATAACGGCGCCGATATTCAGGCCGAGCTCGGCGCACGCATCGAGCAGCTGCTCGCCGTCGTCGAAGATCTCCTTTGCCGAGACACCGGGGGAGAGCGACGAGGCAGAACCGGGGAGCTCGATAAAGGTCGCGTAATCGACATTGTCGAGTTTGCGTAGCATGGGGATAACGGTGTCGTCGGGCGCGCCGTCGGTCTCAAAGACGGAGTAGGCCTGGCCGCCCACTTCGGTGCGGTAGGTACGGCAAAACGCGATGTTTACATGGGCGTAGGCGAGTAAGTTCGTGAGTGCGGCGAGTACGCCGGGAACATCCTGGTGCGCCACGAAGAGCGTGGAGTACATGCCCGAGATGTCGACGCCGACGCCGTTGATGCGGCTGATACGCATCTTCCCACCGCCCAGACTTTCGCCGCGGACCTGTGCCGTGGCGCCCGTGTCGTCTACCATGTCAATGTCGACGGTATTGGGGTGGATGGAGGCGTCGTCGCCCTTGATGTCAAAGTGATATTCGAGGCCCTGCTCGCGAGCGAGGTCGAAGGCCTGCTTGATATTCTCGTCATCGGTGTCGAGGCCTAGGATGCCCGCGACGAGCGCACGATCGGTGCCGTGGCCGCGGTAGGTGTGGGCGAAGGAGTTCCACAGGCCAAAGGTGGCTTTGGTGATGCGGCCTTCCAGCAGGCTGGCGGCAACTTGGGCGCAGCGTAGGGCGCCGGCGGTGTGCGATGAGCTGGGGCCGACCATGACGGGACCCAAGATCTCGAATGCCGAGGTCGTAGCTAGTGTTTGTGGCTTGCCTGCCATGGGTGCTCCTGTTCTATCCCGTCGTCCCGAGGGGCGGGGCATACTCTGTCTCGTCGTTCCGAGGGCTTTAGTATTTGGTCGCCTGCTCGGACAGTCCTGCTCGCACGGAGAGCACATTAAGTGCTCTCCGGCTCGTGCGGAACTCGCGATCGACCAAATACTAAAGCCCTCGGAACTTAGGATACATGGTTGGAGTCGCTCTGCTGCAAAATTCATCGGCTGGCGATCTATTCCATGTTCCATGTTGACTCATCTTAGCCACCGGTTAAATAAAAAAGAGGTACCGGTTGTTCCGGTACCTCTTTTTGGTGCATCGATATGTGGCTGCAGCTTTTGCCGTTGGCTTACAGACCGCAGGCTGCTTTGAGTTCTTCGACTCGATCGGTCTTCTCCCAAGTGAAGTCGGCGTCTTCTCGGCCGAAGTGACCGTAGGCTGCCGTCTTTTCGTAGATGGGGCGACGCAGGTCTAGGTCGCGGATGATTGCGCCCGGGCGCAGGTCGAAGGTCTTCTCTACGGCTTCAACGATCTTGTCCTCGGCAACATGCGCGGTACCGAAGGTGTCGACCATGATTGAGAGGGGCTTGGAAACGCCGATGGCGTAGGCAAGCTCGACTTCGCAGCGGTCGGCCAGACCGGCGGCGACCACGTTCTTGGCGACCCAGCGCGCGGCATACGCGGCGGAGCGGTCAACCTTGGTGCAGTCCTTTCCGCTAAAGGCACCGCCGCCGTGACGACCGTAGCCGCCGTAGGTGTCGACGATGATCTTGCGGCCGGTGAGGCCCGTGTCGCCCATGGGGCCGCCCACGACAAAGCGACCGGTGGGGTTCACGTAGATGTCCGCGTTATCCCACGGCATGTTCTCGGCAGCCATGACCGGGGTGATGACGTGCTCGATGAGGTCGGCCTTGATCTTGCCCATGTCCTCGATCTCGGCGGCGTGCTGCGTGGAGATGACGATGGTCGTGACCTCGACGGGCTTGCCTTCCTCGTAGCGCACGGTGACCTGGGTCTTGCCGTCGGGACGCAGATAGGCGAGGGTACCGTCGTGACGCACGGCGGCCAGGCGCTCGGCCAGACGGCTTGCCAGGTAGTGCGGCATGGGCATGAGGGTCTTGGTCTCATTGGAGGCGTAACCGAACATCATGCCCTGGTCGCCGGCGCCGATCAGGTCGATTGGGTCGGTAGTAGCGCCGGTCTGGGTCTCGAAGGATTCGTCGACGCCCTGGGCGATATCGGGCGACTGCTCGTGGATGAGGCTCATGACGCCGCAGGTGTCGCAGTCAAAACCGAACTTGGCACGGTTGTAGCCAATGCGGCGGATAACGCCGCGGGCGATTTCCTGTACGTCGACGTAGGCCTGGGTGCGAATCTCGCCGGCGACGATGACGGTGCCGGTGGTTACGAGGGTCTCGCAGGCGCAGCGGACGTTCTCCACGTTGGCAGGCACGCCGTTGGGGGCGATGTAGCCCTGCTCCTGTAGCTCTATTTCTTTGGCGAGGATTGCGTCGAGGACGGCGTCGCTGATCTGGTCAGCGATCTTATCGGGATGACCTTCGGTCACCGACTCCGACGTAAAAACAAAGGACCCGTGTTGGGGCGGGATGGAACGAAGTTCTTCTGACATGATTGTCCTTTCAAAAAACGTGTCCCGGCGACCGTTACCATTCCGCCGGGCTCTCTATGCAGGGGGACATCATAGCGCGTAAATCAAACATTCACACCCTTTCCGCACCTACTCATTGGGGACAGACATAAATGAGCAGCCTTAAACTAAGAACGTCTCCAACGACTGGTCATTTAAGTCTGTCCCCAATGAGTGGGTCGATGCCCTTTGTGCGGAGGTTGCTTTGATGCTTTATACTGGTGCGGTTAGACATCCATCCTGCAATCGAGGAGATTTCCATGGCATCAGACGTTCGCGTCCGCTTTGCACCCTCACCGACGGGCAAGCTGCACATCGGCGGCGCCCGCACCGCTATCTATAACTGGGCTTTCGCCCGTGCTAACGGCGGCACGTTCATCCTGCGCATCGACGACACCGACCCCACCCGCTCCACCGACGAGAACACGCAGATCATCCTGCGCGCCATGCGTTGGCTGGGCCTGGACTGGGATGAGGGTCCCGAGGTGGGCGGCGATTTTGGCCCCTACGCCCAGACCGAGCGCCTGGACCTGTACAAGCAGGCCGCCCAGAAGCTTTGGGACGAGGGCAAGGCCTATCCCTGCTTCTGCACCAAGGAGCAGCTCGATGCCGACCGCAAGGCCGCGCAGGAGCGCAAGGACCCCTTCCAGGGCTATCAGCGCCGTTGCCGCGATCTTGATCCCGAGAAGGCCCGCCGCCGCATCGAGGCCGGCGAGTCCTACGTCCTGCGCATCAAGGTGCCCGAGGACCGCGGCGACGTCGTCATCCACGACGCCGTCCACGGTGAGGTAACCTTCGACGCCAAGGAGCTTGACGACTTTGTCATCTTCCGCTCCGATGGCACGCCCACGTACAACTTCGCGACCGTCGTCGACGACGCCATGATGAAGATCACCCATGTCATCCGTGGCGACGATCACCTGTCCAACACCCCGCGTCAGGTCATGGTCTACGAGGCCCTCGGCGCTCCCGTGCCCACGTTCGCTCACATCTCCATGATCCTGGGCGCCGACGGCAAAAAGCTCTCCAAGCGCCACGGCGCCACCTCGGTGGAGGAGTACCGCGACGCCGGCTACCTGTCCGACGCCTTTGTCAACTACCTGGCGCTGCTCGGCTGGTCGCTCGACGGCGAAACCACGATCATCCCGCGCGATGTCCTGGCCAGCAAGTTCTCGCTCGACCGCATCTCCAAGAACCCGGCGACCTTCGACCCCAAGAAGCTCGACTGGGTCAATGCCGAGTACATCAATGGCATGTCCGATGCTCAGTTTGCCGACGAGATCATGGTTCCCGAGCTGCACGAGGCGGGTCTCATCGAGGGTAATGTCGAGTACGGCGAGGATTGGATCGACGCGCTTGCCGCCATCGTTAAGCCGCGCACCAAGATGCCGGCCGACGCCGTGACCGTCGCCGCTCCCATCTTCGCTACGGCCGAGACGCTCGAGTATGACGAGAAGTCCGTCAACAAGGGCCTGGCCAAGGAGGGCATGGGTGCCATTCTGGATGCCGCCAAGGGCGCGCTCGAGGGCGTGGACGAGTGGACGGCTGCCAACATCGACGCTGCGCTTGAGCCGTTGCCCGAGCAGATGGACATTAAGAAGCGCGTGGTGTTCCAGGCCGTGCGCGTCGCCGTTTGCGGCAACATGGTGAGCCCTCCGTTGGGCGAGACCATGGCGCTCGTCGGCCGCGACGACTGCCTGGCGCGCATCGATCGCGCCCGCACGATGGCGCTGTAATCGCTGCGCAAACGTTTGTATCCGAGCCCCGTTCACTCAGAGCGGGGCTCTTGTTTCTGTAGACGTATGGGATAGGAGGTGCTGGGGCCATGGCTGAGCAACTTTCGCTGTTTCGTTCGCCTGAACCCGAGCGGGCTCCGGCGAAGCCTGTGCCTGCCGCTGCCTCGGCTCAGCCTAAGCCTGCACCCGAACCCGTCACCGCCTATGCGAGCGTGGCCCTCGACATCCCGACGCGTGCGCTGTCCGAGCCGTTTGCTTATGGCATTCCCCGGTCCTTTGCCAACGAGGCGCAGATCGGATCCACGGTCCTGGTCCACTTTGGTAACCGTGCGGCCGCGGGCTATATCGTCGACATTGCGTTTGAGCTGGGTGACTTGCAGGGCAACAGCGCTCTCGATCCCGCGCGTATCAAGCCTATCGAGGCTATCCTCAGCAAGCCGCTCTTTACCGTAGAGGCCGCCCGTATCGCACGCTGGATGAGCCGCGAGTATGTTGCGACGCTTTCCGAGTGCCTGCGCCTGTTTTTGCCCCCGGGCGGCAGTCCGCGGGTGGTCAAGGGCGACGACGGCATGTGGACGGTTGAACGTCCCGCCGTCAAGCCTATCCAAAACCGCTGGGTCATGCTCACACCCGAGGGTTTCGACTACACGCCGCCCAAGACCGCCGTTCGCCAGCGTCAGCTCATCGAGGCGCTCCAGTGCGGACCGGTCACGACGCGCGACCTCAACCTTCTCTATAACAGCATGTCGGCGACCATCAAGGCGCTCGAAAAGCGCGGCGTCGTGGTGGTAGAGGAGCGCCGTGCTTGGCGTGGCTGCAGCGAGCAGACTACTCTGTCCTCGGCAAGCGGTAAGGCGCCGGTCGCACTTACCAACGGCCAGCAGCAGGCACTCGCGCAGATTGAGCGCGCCCGTCTGGACGCTCATGGCGACGTGGTGTTGGTTGACGGCGTCACCGGCTCCGGCAAAACCGAGGTGTACCTCTCCGCCATCGAGCGCGTGCTGGCGGCCGGCCGTTCGGCCTGCGTGCTCGTGCCCGAGATCTCACTGACGGCCCAGACCGTCGGCCGCTTCCGCTCGCGCTTTGGCGAGACGGTAGCCGTGTTCCATTCGCGCCTTTCGGCCGGCGAGCGTCTGGACCAGTGGGATATGGTCGCCAGCGGTGCGGCCCGCGTGGTCGTCGGCGCCCGCTCGGCGCTCTTTTGCCCGCTTGACGACTTGGGCCTCATCATCATCGACGAGGAGCACGAGACCAGCTATAAGCAGGGCTCCAGTCCGCGCTACCACGCGCGCGAGGTGGCGGCCGAGATGGCGCGGCGCTACCGCTGCCCGCTCGTGTTGGGCTCTGCCACGCCTTCTGCCGAGGCCCTCGATCGCTGCCGCCGTGGCACGTATAACGGTGCTACCTGGACGCGCGTCGAGATGCCCGAGCGCCCGGGACACGCTGTGCTGCCTACGGTTCGGATCGCCGACCTGCGCCGTGAGTTCTCGCACGGCAGCCGCTCCATGTTCTCAAAACCCTTGATGGAGGGCTTGGAGCGTGTGGTCGAGCGCCGCGAAAAAGCCGTGCTGTTGCACAACCGCCGCGGCTTTGCGCCGTTCCTGATGTGCCGCGAGTGCGGTTGCGTCCCCACCTGCAACCACTGCTCCACGGCGCTTACGTACCACGAGCGCACCCATACACTGCAGTGCCACACCTGTGGTTCGTCCTGGCGCGTGCAGCCGTATCCCGCGCCCACGAGTCGCTGCCCCAAGTGCGGCAGCCGTTACCTGGCAAAAATGGGTATGGGCACTCAGCAGATCGAGGACGCACTGCACCAGATGCTTCCCGAGGACGTCGCCATTATTCGCATGGATGCCGATTCCACGCGCGGCAAGGATGCGCACAAAAAGCTGCTCGAGCAGTTCGATGCCGCCGATTGTGCGGTGCTGCTGGGCACCCAGATGATCGCCAAGGGCCTCGACTTTCCCGAAGTCACGCTCGTGGGCGTGGTCAACGCCGATTTCGCCCTCAAGCTGCCGGACTTCCGCGCAGGAGAGCGCGCCTACGACCTGCTCGAACAGGTGGCGGGCCGTGCCGGTCGCGGCGATCGCCCCGGCGAGGTCATCATCCAGACCTATCTCCCCGAGGACCCGGTCATCCGCGCTGTCGCCGAGCACGATCGTTCGATCTTTACCGACCACGATCTTGATCAGCGACGCGACGCGCTGTACCCGCCGTTTGTTCGCTTGGTCAACATCTTGGTGTGGTCGGCGATCCGAGACGACGCGCAAGACTACATCGGGCGCATTGCAAAGCTTCTTAAGCGCCGCTGGCATGCCGCCGCGCCCGACTTTCTGCGGGCGGGAAGTGCCGTGCCGCAGGTGCTGGGCCCGGCTTCGTGTGTAATCGAGAGAGCCAAGGACCGCTACCGCTTCCATCTGCTTGTAAAGTCGCCCGTGGGGTACCATGTCTCTGATGATATCGACGCCTGCCTCAAAGAGGTGGGCTCTGTGCGCGGCGTGAGCGTGAGCGTTGACGTCGACGCCTATGATTTGATGTAACAACCCGAAAGGATGGCCATGGAAGCCAACGGAATCGTACTGTCGCCTGACCCTCGTCTGCGCCAGGAGTGCGCCGTCATCGAGGAGATCACCCCGGCGATCGAGGCGCTTGTCGAGAAGATGAAGAAGATGATGTTCGAGAACGGCGGTTGCGGCCTGGCTGCCCCGCAGATCGGTGAGCTCATTCAGCTTGTCACCATCGACTGCGACTACAGCGACAAGAACGACTACGATCCGTACGTGCTCATCAATCCCGTCATTGTTGAGCAGAGCGACCATCTGGTGCCCTTTAGCGAGGGTTGCCTTTCCATTCCTGGCATTAGCTGCGAGATCGAGCGTCCCGATCATGTCGTCGTCGAGGCGTACGACCTGGATGCCAACCTGATTCGCTACGAGGCCTCGGGTGACCTGTTCTGCGTGTGCCTGCAGCACGAGATCGATCACCTGCACGGCAACACCATGTTCGAGCGACTGAAGCCGATGCAGAGGCTCAAGGCCGTCAAGGAGTACCAGGACGCCCTGGCCCGCGGCGCACGACCGGGCGAGACGGAGTAGGTTTGTCCGTCCCCGGGGCGCCCGCCTATATCATCCCGTGCTCAAACATTCTCGCTGCGCTGCGAAACTGCGCGCGGGACGATATAGGCGGGCGCCCCGGGGACTACGTTGACGCTGCTTGTCTCGCCCGGGTGCCGTCGGGCCAGGGAAGGGCGTCTTCGCTGATAGGTGCTTTGTTGGGAGGGCTGCTTTTATGCGGCTCTTTCTTTGTTTTTGGGTATATTTGTCTTTGTTGAACTGTTTTTGCGGCTGGGTGCGTTTGCGACCTGGAGCGCTTCTTTTGTAGCCGTCTCGGCTCGTTATTGAGAGGAGACTAACTTTTATGCGTATTGTGTTTATGGGTACGCCTGATTTTGCTGTGCCTTCGCTGACTTCGCTTGTTGCGGCTGGCAACGAGATTGCGCTTGTTGTTACTCGTCCTGATGCTGTTCGTGGGCGCGGTAAGAAGCTTGAGCCTTCTCCTGTTAAGGCCAAGGCGCTTGAGCTGGGGTTGCCGGTTGTTGAGGCCAATCGTATGACGTCGGAGGTAGTTGAGGCACTCCAAACTGCCCAGGCTGATATTTTTTGTGTGGCTGCCTATGGCTGCATTTTGCCTGATGAGGTACTGCATATGGCGCCGCTTGGTATTGTGAATGTCCATGCTTCGCTGCTGCCTCGTTGGCGTGGGGCTGCTCCTATTCAGCGTGCGATTCTCGCTGGTGATGAGATTGCTGGCGTTTCCATTATGCGCATTGGGCATGGCGTGGATACTGGCGCTTATTGCGCGCAGGCGTCTACGTCGGTTGCCGGTAAGCATGCCGAGGCGCTGACCATGGAGCTTGGTGAGCTTGGCGGCAAACTGCTTGCCGATACACTTCCTTCGCTTGCCGATGGTTCGGCGGTTTGGACCGAGCAGGATGAGGCGCTCGTTACCCATGCTGCCAAGATTTCTAAGCTGGAGATGCGTCTGGATCCGCAGATGACGGCGCTCGATTGCGTGCGGCATGTGCTCGCTTCGTCCGATACCGCGCCTGCTCGATGCGTGATTGCCGGCAAGACCGTGCGCGTGCTCGATGCTGCGCCGGCCGATGTGTCGCTTGGCGTGGGCGCTGTTGCCGTCAAGAGCAAGCGTGTTTACCTTGGTCTTTCCGATGGCACGGTTGAGTTGCTCGAGGTTAAGCCCGATGGCAAGCGTGCCATGGCCGCTTCTGCTTGGGCTGCTGGGCTGCAAGGCGCCGATCTTATCTGGGGTGTTTTATCATGAGCAAGCTGTCTCCCGCGCGCAAACTTGCGCTCGATGTGCTGATGGAGGCCGATCGCCGCGGTATGTATGCGCGCGACGTGCTGTCCTCTCGCGCATCTGCCAAGGCTATTGACCAGCGCGATTCCGCTTTTGCCGCTCGTTTGGCACTGGGCGTTGCGGCTACCCAGGGTATTTTGGACGAGCTGCTCGATCAGTTTCTTGATAAGCCTAAAAAGGTTGCGCCGCGTGTTCGCATGGCGCTTCGTATCTCGGCCTTCGAGATGCTCTATCTACATACGCCTGGCCGCGTCGCCGTAAGTCAGGGTGTTGAGCTGGTTCGCTGCGGCGCTAAGTCCGCCGCTGGCTTGGCCAATGCTGTACTGCATAAGGTTGCTGACAATGTTGATGACTTTGCTACTGCGTCCGATGTGGATGAGTCTGAGCGGCGCTTGGTTCGTCTGTCGCGCCTGATGGGCCTGCCGCGTTGGCTTTGCGCTCGTATTATGGCCTCGTTCGATACCCCAGAGGGTGCGCTCAACTTTGCTGGCAATCTGGCCCCCGCGCCTCTGGCCCTGCATGAGAACGCCTTTGCGAACAAGCCCGATCCGTATATCTCGCAGCTCGTCGCGCCTGTCTTCCCGGGCTGCCATGCCCCGGTTGATGCCCAGGTTACCGTTGCTTCGGGTGTGTTTGAGCGTGCTGCCGCGGTGGCGTCTGATCTCAACGCGCAGCTTATCGCCACGGCTGCCACGCGCCCTGGAAGCTGCCTTGAGATTGGTGCCGGTCGCGGTACCAAGACCTATGTGATGATGTGCCAGGCTAAGCGCGCCGGCTATGAGCGTCAGCATACGGCACTTGATCTTCATGACCGCAAGTGCGATCTGAATCTCGCTCGCCTGCATAAGGCCGGTATTCAGGGCGTTCGTACGGTTTCGGGTGATGCCTGTGAGCTTGATGAGGTGCTCACATCGTTTGATGCCATGCTTGGAGAGCCGGTTAAGTTCGACACGGTCTTTATCGATGCGCCGTGCTCGGGCACCGGCACCATGCGCCGTCATCCTGAGATCCCGTGGCGCCTAACCGAGAATGATGTGACGACCGAGTTACCCAAGCTTCAGCTGACGATGCTTAAGGAGGCTTCTGCGCGCGTGGCCGCCGGCGGAGAGCTCATCTATGCCACCTGCTCGGTTTTTGATGTAGAGAACACGCAGGTCGTGGATGCCTTCCTGGCCTCTTCCGAGGGCGCCGACTTTAGCGTCGCACCGCTCTCCGAGGCGCAGATTCTGCAACTCCCTGAGTTCGATCAGGCCAAGAAACTCGTATCCGTACGCCAGAACGATCAAGGCCTCTTCCAAAGCGTGCCGGTAAACGCCGACTCCTACGACGGCCACTTCTGCGCCCGCCTGATTCGCAAGTAACTACTAAGTTGCGGTGAAATAGGGATTGAATAGCGGCATCTACCCGCCAAAAAGTCCTTATTTCACCGCAACTCATAGAGCCACCTATAGCGCAAAGAATCAGCCCCGCGACCGACATCGATCGCGGGGCTGTTTGGTTCCTAGTGGCTATGCGGGCAGTTGGCGCAGCAGCCGCTGGTGGCGCTGGTGCTGGAGCCGCCGCTTCGCTGGTCGGTGTTGTAGAAACCGCTACCCTCAAATTTAATGCCGCTGGCCGAGAACGTCTTGGCCGCCGGGGCACCGCAGCTGGGGCACACGACCTCGGGAGTCTCGGACATGGGATGCTCAACCTCAAACACGTTGCCGCAGCTCGAGCACTTGTAATCGTAGCGCGCCATAATACTTCCTTTTCAGCACAAAGCGGGCAGATTACTCTGCCCGCAAAAATTCAAACGTCTGTAACTGTACCCTATATCGGGGGTTTTATCACGCTTCGCCCCAGAATCTATGGTTGTTGCGCAGGAGCTGTGCGGTTTTGTTCTCGGCGGCTGCAATGTCCGCCTCGTCAGCCTGCCAGGTCCAGTTGCCCGTGGCCACGCCCGGAACGTTCATGCGCGCGTCGTCGCCCAGCCCCAGGACATCCTGCAGCGGCATCATCACCAGGGGAGCGTCGCTCGCCAGCGCGTCGCTCATCAGCTTGGCCGCCACCTCAACACCGCTCGGCTCGTCGCCGCCCGCAAAGGAGCGCGTGCACCAACCGGCCAGCGTCGACGTATCGTGCGTCGAGGTGTACAGGATCTTTCCTGGCGTGGGGTGCACGCCGCAACGGACGTCATAATCGCTAAACTCCAGCACGTCCATGCCGGGGAAACCACAGGTTGAAGCCATAGCGCGAACGCCAGGCGTCAGATACCCCAAGTCCTCAGCGATAAAGTTGAGCGGACCCAGCTCGTCATAAGCGGTCTGGAACAGGTCTTTGCCCGGTCCTGCCAGCCAACGCCCGTCGGCGCAAGCCTTGCCCGCGGGGATACTAAAGTAGCTGTGGAAGCCCAGGAAGTGATCTAGGCGTACGCGATCATAGAGCGAAAACGCACGACGCAGGCGATCCATCCACCAGCTATAGCCGTTCTGCTTCATGTGGTCCCAGCGGAACGTCGGGTTGCCCCACACCTGGCCCTCGGGTGCAAAGTTGTCGGGCGGCGCGCCGGAAATCTCAATCGCCTTACCGGTATCGGACAGGCAGAAGTTCTCGGGTTCGCTCCACGCGTCTGCCGAATCGTCGGACACGTACATAGGAATATCGCCGATAACCTCGATGCCCTTCTTGTGCGCATAGTTCATGAGCTCGCACCAAGCCAGGTCAAAGCGGTACTGCATGTACGCCTGAAGCTCGGCCTCGTCGTGGAAGCGCTTGTCGTCGATCAGATGCTCGTTGTAGCGCGCGACATCTGCCGGCCAATCGTGGCGCGACTCGCCCTCAAAGTACTTCTTAACGGCCATGTAGACGCAGTACTTCTCGAGCCAATCGGCATTGCGATGCTTAAACGCTGTGTACAGCGGGTCGGCATCCTCGCCGCCGCGGGCCTTCCAGGTCTCAAAGTCGGCGGCCAGCTCTTCGTGGCTTTCGGGCAGCAGGTCGATATTGCCTGCAAAGGCCGAAGGACCGGCGTAAGGGGAGCGGAAGAAGTCCGTGGGGTTGACGGGGAGAACCTGCCAGTAGCGCATGCCCATGGCGGCCAGATGGTCGATAAAACGACGCGTGGGCGCGCCGATCGTACCGGGCTTGCCGTCGTCGGTCGGCACCGATGTGATATGGCACACAACGCCTGCACCGTGATCGAGCGGCTCCTGCAGGCGCTGCTCGGCATGGTGATAGATGATCGACGAGCCCAGCGGATACAGATCGAGCGTGACCGTACCGTTGTGGATCTCGCACTCGTGACCACTAATCACATCGCTTGCGCATTCGCCGAGCGCCGGAATCGTCACGCGATGCGAATTGCGCAGGCTGCGGTTGATGATAACCGTCGCGGACTCGCCGTCCTTACCGGTGCGCGTATAGGCGAGTACTTCGTCATTGAGCGCGAAGGCCCTGATTTCACCGTCGATCATAAACGGCAGCGCGCGGCGCACAGCAGATGCGTTCTTGACGATCGCGAACGTATCGAAGTCGTGCAGGTCTTCCTTGGTCGGCATGGTGCGGCGATTACCAGGATCGGTGAGACCCTCCAAGCCGTACTCGTCACCGTAATAGATTGAGGGAACGCCCGGGAACGTCATCTGCATGAGCGTCGCGAGCCAAAAACGACTCTTGGCCAGGCCCATGGAGTTCTCGTCCAGGCGCCACTTGCTGCGCTCGCTCTCAGGTAGTTGCGACTCGTCGGGGCCGCCGCCGAGCACCGAGATAATGCGCGGACGGTCGTGGCTCGAAAGCAGATTTAGTGCGCAAGACAGTGCCTCACGCGGATAGTTCTCGCGTAGGGTCTCGATATCCTCGGCAGCTTGGTAGGCGTTTTTGTAGCCCATCAAAAAGCCGATGACCATGTCGCGAAAGGGGTAATCCATAGCAGAGTCCAGCTCGGAGCCTTGCAGATAGCGACGCAGATGGCCGTAGCTGATCTTGTTGGAGGCATCTTCCCAGACCTCGCCGAGCAGCAGCGCGTCGGGCTTCTCGGCGAGCACGGCCTTTTTAATCTCGGCCAGGAAGTCATCGGAAAGCTCGTCGGCCACATCGAGGCGCCAGCCATGGGCACCGGCGCGCAGCCATTTACGAATGACGCCGTCCTTGCCCAGGAACCGCTCGCGCACCAACTCGGAGCTCTCATTGATGGCGGGCATATTGCCCACGCCCCACCAGCAGTCGTACGAGCCGTCCTCGTGGAAATAAAACGCATCGCGCCACGGAGAGTCCTCGCTCTGCCACGCGCCGACACCGGGATAGTTGCCATAGCGGTTGAAGTAGATCGAATCGTCGCCCGTGTGGTTGAACACACCGTCCAGAATGATGGAAATGCCCAGCCTCTCGGCCGCCTCGCACAGTTCAGTAAAGTCTTGCTCGGTGCCCAGAATCGGATCGATCTTGGTGTAATCGGCGGTGTCGTAGCGGTGGTTGCTCGCTGCTTCGAAAATGGGGTTAAGGTAGATGGCTGTAAAGCCCAGCTCGGCGATGCGAGGCAGGTCTTCCTGGATACCCTTGAGCGATCCGCCATAAAAGTCCCAGGTCTTGATGGAGCCGTCTTCGGCGCGCTCGTACACAGGTGGCTCGTTCCAGTCCTCGACCATGCGGCGCTGAATGCCCTTACGCGGTTTTTCGACCTCGGCCAGCGTGCGCTCGCGCCAGTGCTCGTCGCGGGCATAGCGATCGGGGAAGATCTGGTAGACCATACCGCGCTCGTACCAGGTGGGACGGTTTTCGCGATGCTTATAGACGGTAATCTGGAACGACGGAACCTCGGCGTAGTCGTAGGTTACGCCCTCGCCACCGGTGCGACCCTGCGGTGCACCCAAGCGGACCTCGGGCTGGCCTTCGATATTGCATATAAAGCTGTACCAGATAAGACAGGGCTCGGTACACTCCAGCTCGGCGGTAAATATGTCGTCGCCCTCGTGCGTCATGGGATACCGAGACTCGCCGATCTCATCGACCCAGGTGCGGAGCGTAAGCGTTGCCTGCGCGGGATCGGCATCCTCCAGAATCACGGAGAGCGAAAGGGTAGTTCCTGTGGTCACAGCGCCAAACGGAGTGCGAAACTGCGGCAGACGGCTGTTGTGTATCAATCTCATAGTACGGTCCAGTTCAATAGAATCATGGCCTGCTGGCCACGGGCTTTACGCACAGGATGTAAGTATATCTGTTGTACACAGGCTGTATAAACAACATCCGTTTACCATCGGCGAACGGTTGTCCTAGAAAATCGTTTTACCAACTACCTACAGAGAAGGGGCGCCCGGTTGGAGCGCCCCTTGCTTAGGGTTTGATGAGGTTTTGGATCGTGTGTGGACTAGCGGCGCTTGCGGGTGGCCGTTGCCTTGCGGACGGACGTCTTCTTGGACGGGGCCTTTTTCTCTGCCGGAGCGGCGGGGGAGACCGGGGTCTCCTTGGCAGGCTCGGGCTTAGCCTCTGCCTTCCGGGTAGCCTTGATCTCGGCCTTGACCTCGGCGCCCTTCGGTGCCGGCTCGGTCTTTACTGCGGGCTTTTCCTCGACCGTGGCCTCTGCCTTGGGAGTGGCTGTCTTGGTTGTATCCTTTTTGGCCTTCGTCATAGAGCGCTTGCGCGTGGTGGTCTTGGCGGCCGGCTTGGCCTCGGCGACCTCGGCCTTTACCTCGGGAGCAGCCTCAGCTTCGGCGGCCTTCTTGGCAGCGGCGGTCGTGCGCTTGCGCGAGGTCGTTGTGTTGGCAGCGGTGGTCTTTGTTGCCGCCGCCTTGGTCGCTGTGACCTTCTTGGCCGTCGTCTTACGAGTCGCGGTCTTCTTAGCTGCGGGCTTTGCAGCGGGCTTGACCTCGGCCTCTGCCTCAGGAGCAGCCTCAGCCTTCACCTCAGGCTCGGCCTTTGCGGGCTCAGCTTCAACCGGCTTCTCCTCGGCCTTGGACTCCGGCTCAGCAACAGCTTCAGGCTCGTCGACAACAGCCGCCGGCCTCTCAATCTCCGGATGCATAAAGAAGTACAGGTCAAGATACTTGTCGGCCGAGCGCGTCCAGCTAAAGTCTTGGCTCATAGCCTGCGTGACCAGCTGGTTCCAGGCCTCGCGGTTATCCCAGAACAGGCGTGCCGCGCGGAACACCGCGTCGCCCATCTCGTCGCCGTTAAAGTTGCTAAACGAGAAGCCCGTGCCCTCGCCGGTAAACTCGTTGTACGGCTGCACGGTGTCCTTCAGACCACCGGTTTCGCGAACAATCGGCAGGGTGCCGTAGCGCATGGCGATGATCTGCGACAGGCCGCAGGGCTCAAACTTCGAAGGCATCAGGAACATGTCGGCGGCAGCATACATGCGCTGCGAGAGTGCCGGATCGAACTCGATGCGCGCGGCCATGGTGCCGGGGTACTTGTCCTGGAAGTAGCGCAGGCCGTCCTCGTAGTCGCGGTCGCCGGTGCCCAGCACCGCCACCTGCACGCCGCCGGCCAGGATGCGGTCGAGCGCGTACATGACCAGGTCCATGCCTTTCTGGCGCGTCAGACGCGTGACCATCACCATGAGCGGACGGTCGTCGCGAACCTCGAGCCCCAGCTCTTCCTGCAGCTTGGCCTTGCATACGGCCTTGCCGGAACGGTCCTCCACGGTGTAGTTGGCGGCAATGCGCTTGTCGGTCGCCGGGTCAAAGCCCGCGACGTCGATGCCATTCAAAATGCCCTGCAGCGCGTACGAACGCTCGCGCAGCACGCCGTCCAGGCCCTCGCCAAACTCGGGCGTCTGGATCTCGTTGGCATAGGTAGGGCTCACCGTGGTGATGGCGTCGGCATAGCGCAGCGCGCCCAGCATGTAGTTGATGCTGCAGGCGTCGCAACGCAACTGCGAGGCGGCCGCAGGAATATGCGCCACACCCAGGATGTCCTCCATCACGGTGTCGCTAAACTGGCCCTGGAACGCCACGTTGTGGATCGAGAACACGGTCTTAACGCGGTCATACAGCGGCAGGCCCTGGTAGAACTCGCGCAAAAACACGGGCGCCAGCGCCGTCTGCCAGTCGTTGCAGTGCAGGATGTCGCACTCAAAGCCGGCCGGCAGGTGCTGCAGGCTCTCGGTGATGGCCTTGGAGAAGAACGCAAAGCGCTCGCCGTCATCAAAAAAGCAGTACGGATAGTCGCGCGCAAAGTAGCGCTCGTTGTCGATGAACATATAGGTGACGCCGTCGTGCTCGAGTTTCTCGAGTCCGCAGTACTCATTGCGCCAGCCCAGGCTCACGTAAAAGTCGGAGAAGTGCTCCATCTGCGCCTTGTACTCGTCCTTGATGGTGGCGTACTTGGGCACCATTACGATAACCTCGGCGCCGGCGCGCACAAGCGCCGCAGGCAGCGAGCCCGCCACGTCGCCCAGGCCACCGGTCTTTACAAACGGCGCGCACTCGGCCGAGGCAAACACGATCTGCATCTTTTTGCTGGAATCAGCCATATTGTCTCCCATGTTGTTATTCGAGAATAGCCGCCAGGCGCGAACCGGGCGGCTATTCTACATGTTACGAGCGATGTTGCGGTGCCAACGTTAACGTACGATGGTGGTATCGGAAGTTAACGGAGCCTTGCCCAGCACCAGGATGTTCTCGGGCGTGCCGCGAAGCTCGGTGTTGGTGGGAACCACGTTGTTCTTGTCCAGGATGGCATTCTCAACGCGGGCGCCGCTCTTGATGATGCAGCTCTGGTTGATGATCGAGTTGGTCACCGAGGCGCCTTCCTCGACCACAACGCCGCGCGACAGGATCGAGTTGCGCACGGTGCCCTTGATGATGCAGCCGGCCGAGATGATCGAGTTGCAGGCGTGGCTGCCGGTCGCGTAGCGCGAAGGCGGCACGTCGTGGGCCTTGGTCAGGATCGGGCGCTCGGGGTCAAAGAGCTGGTCGGCCACGGTCTGGTCGAGCAGGTCCATGCTGCGGCGATACAGCGACTTCTCGCTAAACACGCCCACGACCTCGCCCTTGTACTCGTAGCTGCACACGTCGATGTTGCCAAAGTCGCCCTGGAGTGCCTCGAGCAGGTCCAGATAGTCGGCGGCCTGGTAGTGGTCGATGATCTCGAGCAGCGTCTCACGGTTGACGATGCAGCAGTCCATAGAGGCGTTGTCGCCGTACACGACGCCGGCGCTCACGCCCGTCAGGCGGCCGTTCTCGTTAATTTCGAGTTTGGTCTCGTCATCGACGTTGTGCGTGGCCTTGCAGTACACCACGGTCATCTGGGCACCGGAGTTCTCGTGCGCGTCGATGATGGTGTTGAGGTCCATGTTAAAGATGATGTTGGTGCCCATCATCACAACATAGGGCTTGTCCGAGCGCTGGAACAGCGTCTTGTTGGAGATGATATCGCGCAGCAAGAAACGCATGCCGCCCTTGGTGGTGCCATACGCGTTGCCGGGCACCATAAACAGGCCGCCCTTCTTGCGGTCCAGGCCCCAGTCCTTGCCCGAGCCCACGTGGTCGATCAGCGAGCGGTAGTTGCCCGGCATGACAACGCCGACGGTCTTAATGCCGGCATTCATCATGTTGGACAGCGGGAAGTCGATCAGGCGGTAGCGGCCCAAAAACGGAACGGACGCGATGGGGCGGTCCTTGAGCAGCACGCTGCCGTAGGTCGAAGAGTAGTTAGCGGTGATATAACCGATGGCCTTGCGATTGATCATCGGATCATTCCCCCTTCCCGATAACGACGTCATTTCCAACGACGGCCGTATCCTTGGTGGTATCGACAGAGCCGAGCTTCACGCCCTCTTCGACCGTGGAGTTCTCGCCCAAAATAGCGCGGCAGATGTGCGCGCCGCTCTTAACGTGCGCTCCCGGCAGCAGTACGGAATCCTCGACCACAGCGCGCTCTTCGATGATGACATCGGTCGAAAGGATCGAGTGGCGAGCGGTGCCGTAGATCTTGCAGCCGTTGGAGACCAGGCAGTCGTCCAGGCGACCATCCGGGCCAATGTAGTGCGGCGGACGCGTGGTGATGTTGGACATGATGGGGAAGTGCTTGTCGAACAGATCGAATTCGGGGTTGTTGCCCAGCAGGTCCATCGAGGTCTCGTGGAAGCTGGCGATAGTGCCAACGTCCTTCCAAAAGCCGTGGAACTCGTAGCTGTACAGGCGCTTGTTCTCGCCGAGCAGCTTGGGGATGATGTCCTTGCCAAAGTCGTGGCTCGAGCGCTGGTCCAGAGCGTCCTCCTCGAGCGCCTCGATCAGTACGTCGGCCGAGAAGATGTAGATGCCCATGGATGCGAGGTTCGAATCGGGCTTATCGGGCTTCTCGGTGAACTTGGTGATGCGGCCGTCCTCGGGGTCGGTGGTCAGGATGCCAAAGCGGCTGGCCTCCTCCCACGGCACGGGCATAACGCTCACCGTGAGGTCGGCGTTGTTCTCAATGTGCGTCTTGAGCATCTTGCGGTAGTCCATGCGATACAGGTGATCGCCCGAAAGAATCAGTACGTACTTGGGGTCGTTGGCCTTGATGTAGTCGAGGTTCTGCGTAATGGCGTCGGCCGTGCCCGCATACCAGGCGCCGCCGGTCTGCGTCTCGTACGGCGGCAGGATCGACACGCCGCCGTCGCGGCTGTCCAGATCCCACGCCTCGCCGGAGCCCACATAGGCATGCAGCAGGTAGGGACGATACTGCGTCAGAACACCCACCGTGTCGATGCCCGAGTTGGAGCAGTTGGAGAGCGAAAAGTCGATAATGCGGAACTTGCCACCAAAGCTAACCGCCGGCTTAGCGATCTTTTGGGTGAGTGCCCCCAATCGGCTGCCCTGTCCTCCTGCGAGGAGCATCGCGATGCATTCTTTCTTACTCATCGATTTCTCCTTCTGTCATCGATGTTCCTAAACCCATTAGCGACGGGCGCGGCGCTCGGTCGCGCCCGTCGAGTAATGCCGTGCTGGCATAGGGGAGCTCGCGGCCTTTACGCGTGCCAGATCTCGTCGCGGTACTCACGAATGGTGCGGTCGCTCGAGAACCAGCCGGAGGAGGCGGTGTTGAGCAGGGCCTTGCGGTTCCAGGTCTCCTGGTCGCCGTAGCTGCCCGTGAGCTTTTCCCATGCATCCACGTAGCTGCGAAAGTCGGCCATGACCAGGTCGGGGTCGTTGTTGTTCATGAGCTCGTTGTAGATGCTCTCGAAGTTGCCCGAAAGACCCGCAAAGGTATTGTCCTTGAGTTCGTCCATCACGCGGCCCAGACGCTCGCGGTCGCCGTTGAGGGTATCCCACGCAAAGTAGCTGTTGGATGCCCAGAGCTGCTCGACCTCGGGAGCGGTCAGGCCAAAGATGGCCTCGTTCTCGCGGCCGGCCAGGTCGGCGATCTCGATGTTTGCACCGTCGAGGGTGCCCAGCGTAATGGCGCCGTTCATCATGAGCTTCATGTTGGACGTGCCCGAGGCCTCCTTGCCGGCCGTGGAGATCTGCTCCGAGATCTCGGCGGCAGGGTAGATGAGCTGGGCGTTGCTCACGCGGAAGTTGGGGATAAAGCAGACCTTCATGACCTCGTTGACGCGGGCATCGTTGTTAATGACCTCGGCGACGGAGTTAATGAGGCGGATGGTCTCCTTGGCAAAGGTGTAGCTCGAGGCAGCCTTGCCGCTAAAGATGAAGGTCGTCGGCGTCACGTGGAAGTTGGGATCGGCGATGCGACGGTTGTAGATGTCCATCACCTTCATGATGTTCATGAGCTGGCGCTTGTAGGCGTGGAAGCGCTTCACCTGAACATCGAAGACGGTGTTGGGGTCGATGGCCAGACCGGTCTCGGCCTTAACGTAGGCGGCCAGACGCTCCTTGTTAGCGCGCTTGGAGGCACCCACGGCCTTCAGGAACTCGGTGTCGTTCTGGAACTCCTTGAGCTTTTCCAGCTCAAAGGCGTCCTTGAGCCAGCCGTCGCCAATGGCCTCGGTTACGAGCTTGGCGTAGGTGGGGTTGGCCTCGGCAAAGAAGCGACGGTGCGAGATACCGTTGGTCTTGTTGTTGAACTTTTCGGGCGTCAGGGCATAGAAGTCCTTGAGCACGATGTTCTTGATGATGTCGGAGTGGATCTTGGCCACGCCGTTGACGCTGTGGCTGCAGATCACGGACAGGTTGGCCATGCGAATCTCGCCGTCCCACAGAATGGCAGTCTGGCGCAGACGCTCCTGCCAGCCCTCCTGCGTGGTGTCGAACGACTCGTGCCAACGACGGCTGATCTCGTCGATGATCTGGTACACGCGGGGGAGGAGCTTGGAGAACGTGCCGATGGGCCACTTCTCCAGAGCCTCGGGCAGGATGGTGTGGTTGGTGTAGCTCACGACCTGCGTCACGATGTTCCAGGCGTCGTCCCACTCGAGCTTCTTCTCGTCGATCAGGATGCGCATGAGCTCGGGGCCGCACATGGCCGGGTGCGTGTCGTTGGTGTGGATGGCAACAAACTGCGGCAGCAGATCCCAGTTCTCGCCGTGCTCCTTCTCAAAGGTGTCGAGTAGGCTGTAGATGCCGGCCGAGACAAACAGGTACTCCTGCTTCAGGCGCAGCAGACGGCCGTGCTCGCCGGCGTCGTTGGGGTAGAGGATGGCGCTGATGGCCTCGGCCTCGGCGCGCTCGGCGTCGGCCAGGGCGTAGTCGCCGCGGTTGAAGGCCTCCAGGTCAAAGTGCTCCTCGACCGGCTCGGCGGCCCAGACGCGCAGCTTGTTGACGGTCTCACCGGCATAGCCCACCACGGGGATGTCATAAGGGACGGCCAGGATGTCCTGCGTGTCCACCGTGCGGTAGAACGTGCGGCCGTTCTCCTCCAAGCCCTCAACATGGCCACCAAACTTGATGGTCACGGCCTTGTCCTGACGGCGGACCTCCCAGGGATAGCCGTGGGTGAGCCACTCGTCGGTGGCCTCGACCTGGCTGCCGTTGACGATCTCCTGCTTAAACAGGCCGTAGCGGTAGCGCATGCCGTTGCCGTAGCCGGCAATGCCCTCGGCTGCCATGGAATCCAGGAAGCATGCGGCCAGACGCCCCAGGCCACCGTTACCCAGAGCCGGATCGGGCTCCTGGTTCTCGATGACGGACAGGTCGAAGCCCATGTCGTCGAGCGCCTCGGCGACCATGTCGCGCACGCCAAAGTTGAGCAGGTAGTTGTCGAGCAGGCGGCCGATCAAAAACTCGATCGAGAAGTAGTACACGCGCTTCTTGCCCTCGGCGGTGGCGCGGGCGTCACTCTTGGTGGCAACGGTGCGCGCCTTCTCGGCCACGAGCTTTGCCAGGGCGTTAAAGCGGTCGAGGTCGCTGGCGGCCTCGACGCTCTTGCCGCTGATGCTCATGACGGCATCGCGATAGAGCTCGGTAAACTCCTGCTTGTTGTCGAAGATCTTATTCATACGTTCCTTTCCCCCGGGGATGTTTCTCCCGGAACGGTTATGTCTTGTATCCTACGCCCCGTCGGGGTGGGTAATTACAGCTGTAACGGTTTTGTTACGCATCCTTGGCAGACGAGTTAGCAGAAGCAGACTTGGCCCTGGTAGCGGCCTTTTTGGTAGTCGGCTTCTTGGCCGCGGCCTTAGAGGCGGGCTTTGCGGCAGCCTTGGCCTTGGCTTTGGTGGTCGTAGCCTTTGCCTTGGCCGGAGCCTTCTTAGCAGCCGCAGGCTTGGGCTTCACCGAGGACGTGCGCTTCTTGGGCGCAGCCTTGGGAGCCTCAACCACCGGCGGCTTGTAGCTGCTGGGACCGCGGCGCTTAAGCACCACGCCGGCCAGGCCGGGCACCTTGATCTCAATAGAGTCCATCTGCCCGTTCCAGGGATAGGGCTCGCTCGAGCAGGTGTAGGGTTCCTCGCCGGCGTATCCGCTGCCGCCAAACTCGGGACGGTCGGAGTCAAAGATGACCTCCCAGTCGCCCTCGCGCGGCACGCCCACGCGGAAGCTCTCGTAGCTCGCCGGATCAAAGTTGATCAGGATCACCAGGTCGTCGTCGATGTCCTCGCCCTGGCGCACAAAGCTCACGATGGACTGCTTGGAGTTGTCCGCATCGATCCAGGTAAAGCCGTCGTCGGTGTATCCGCGCTCGTACAGGGCGGGCTCGGCGGTGTACAGGTGGTTGAGCGCCTTGATAAACGCCTGATGATGCTTGTGAGTCTCGTACTCCTCGGTCAGGAACCACTGAATGGACTCGTAGTAGCGCCATTCAATGAACTGGCCGATCTCGTTGCCCATAAAGTTGAGCTTGGCGCCGGGGTGCGTCATCTGGTAGAAGGCCAGCGTGCGCAGGCCGGCAAACTGGCGCCACCAGTCGCCCGGCATGCGGCCGATGAGCGAGCACTTGCCGTGCACGACCTCGTCGTGGCTGAGCGGGCAAATGAAGTTCTCGGTAAAGGCATACATGATGGAGAACGTGAGCAGCCCGTGGTTGCCGGGGCGCCACGGAAAATCGGTCTGCATGTAGTGCAGGGTGTCGTTCATCCAGCCCATGTCCCACTTGTAGTGGAAGCCCAGGCCGCCGTCCTGCGGCGGGTAGGTCACAAGCGGCCATGCAGTGGACTCCTCGGCCATCATCATCACGTCGGGGTAGTGTGCCTCCACGGCGCAGTTGACCTGACGGATAAACGCGCTGGCGTCCAGGTCCTCCTCGGTACCGTACTTGTTGAACTTCTTTTGGCCGGGATCGTCAATGCCAAAGTTGAGGTACAGCATGCTGGACACGCCATCCATGCGAATGCCGTCCACGTGGAAGTTCTCGAGCCAGTACAGCACGTTGGAGACCAGGAAGGAGCGGACCTCGCCGCGGGCGAAGTCAAACTTGTGCGTGCCCCAGTTGGGGTGAATCTCGTGCTCAAACAGCATGTGGCCGTTAAAGGTGGCAAGGCCGTGGGAGTCGGCGCAAAAACCGCCGGGTACCCAGTCCATGATCACGCCGATGCCCGCCTCGTGGCATGCATCGATAAAGTGCATGAGCTGCTGCGGGTTGCCGTAGCGCGACGTTGCAGCGTAATAGCCGGTCGTCTGGTAGCCCCAGGAGCCGTCGAAGGGATGCTCCATGAGCGGCATGACCTCGATATGCGTATACCCCATGTCGCGCACGTAATCCACGAGCTCCACCGACAGGTCGTCGTAGCTGTAGAACTCACCGCGCTGTGCGGGGAAGGGATCCATGGGTCCGGGGTAGTTGCCGTACTCGTCCGGCTCGCCCTGCGGCGCGTCGCCGTGACGCTTCCACGAGCCAATATGCACCTCGTAGATGTTAAGGGGCTGCGACATGTGGTTATGGCCGGCACGGCGCTTGAGCCACGCGGCGTCGTTCCACTGGTAGCCATCGAGGGTCCACAGCACGCTGGCGGTACCCGGGGGGCACTCGGCCTTAAAGGCATACGGATCGGCCTTGTAGAGCTTTTCGCCCTCGTTGGTCTCGATAAGGTATTTATAGAGCTGGCCTTGCTCGGCACCAGGAATAAAGCCTTCCCAAATAGCGCTCGTATGCATGGGCACCAGAGGGTTGGCTTCCTCGTCCCAGTCGTTAAAATCGCCAATGACGTGGACTCTCTTTACGTCGGGCGCCCAAACGCAAAAACGCCAGCCGCGCGTACGGTTCTGCGTGTCGGGGTGAGCGCCCATCTTTTCCCAGCTGCGCTCCCACGTGCCGATGCCAAACAGGTAGACATCGTCCTTGGTGAGCTCCGGTGCGTGCGGGGCGGCTTTGCGGGTAGCAGGCTTTTTGGTTGCTGGCTTTAGCTTTGTATCGCTCACGTTTGATCCCATCATGACGCGGCAGCGTGTTGCCTTGGTGACTAGATGCGAAAGGTCCAAGGCTGCACGAATCGAAGGGACGGCGATAGTTCTATGATTCGTTCCACCTCGCGTGCTCGGTGGAACTTTCGGCAGAAACTACGATAACACCTGTACGTTAGTTTTATGGACGAAAGCGGATTTGCGAGGGCGTTTAATCGGTAAGCGACATGTTTATACCACTGGCAGAATTGCCGTGGTAAAACCCTTGACAGTTTTACCAATTAGGGTTTCAAAACTGATAGGCTTACGTTTGGTAAAACGTTTTTAGCAGGTTGTTTACCATTTGACATCGAAAGGTTCGTATATGTCCCATACCGCCGCTCCCAAGGTTGCTTTTATTTTCGATTGCGATGGCACGTTGGTTAACAGCACCCCCGTCTGGGGCTATGCGCAGCTCGAGTTATTGCGCCGCCATGGCATTGATGGAACGGTCGACGATTTTGCCCAGTTTGAACATCTTTCGCTGGAGGACGAGTGCCAGGCCTACCACGACACGTGGGGCATTGGCACGAATGGCGAGGAAGTTTATCGCGAGCTGGGCGAGATTTTGATTGATGGGTACTCCAAGGTGCCGCCGCGCGAGGGGCTCCTGGCATTTCTGGAGCAGGCGAAGGCGGCGGACATCGCCATGTGCGTTGCCACGTCCACGCCGGTCGAGCTGGTGCAGCCCGCGCTCGCCGGTGCCGGGCTCGACGCGTACATGGAGTTTGTTACCACGACGGACGAGGCGGGACGCTCCAAGCAGTTCCCCGATGTGTACGAGCTGGCGTTGCGTCGCCTGGAAGAACGCCACGGGCACAAGTTTAATCGCAGCTGGGTGTTTGAGGATGCCGTCTTTGGACTTAAGAGCTCTGGCACTGCAGGCTTTAAACGCGTGGGCATCTATGACCCGCACGGCCGTATGGAGCGGGACGAGGTTTGCGATAACTGCGATATCTTTATCGACAGCTATGAGGACCTGGACCTGGCCCGTGTGCTTTCGTTTGAGGGCTAGGCGAGGGCCGTGGCTTGCAAAGTATTGGTGGTTTGCGGCTCGCCGGTGATGGCGAGCCCCGAGTTGCTGCGTCAACTGGCAGGGGAGTGCGACCACATCGTAGCCGTAGACCGCGGCCTGGACGCCCTGTTGGGCGCTGGCCTGAGCTGTGACGTCTACGTGGGCGACGCCGACACCGTAAGCGATGAGGGGCGCGCCCTGGTCGATGCCGCTGCCGATTTTGAAGTAGAACGCCACAACCCCTACAAGGACTATACCGATCTGGCGCTGGCGCTCGATTCCGTCCGCCGTCGCTGGCCGGGTGCCGAAGTGGTTGCGACCTGCGCTACCGGCGGCCGTCCCGACATGGCCCTGTCTGTTTTAGGGCTACTGGCAGGCTATGCGGACGCCCCCGTCTGGATCGAAGAAGACGAAGTGACGGCCAGAATCCTGCACCAAGACGAGACCTGGACCATTGAGGGCGCCGAGGGCAAAACTTTCTCCATCATCGCCATCGCTCCCAACACAGAGATAAGCGAACACGGCCTAGAATGGGAGCTAGACCACAGCCCCCTGGGCCTGCTAGCCGACACAGGTATTTCTAATGTCGTCAGGAAAACGGCCAAGATTCAAGTCCACCAAGGCATCGCAATCGCCTACCTCTACAAGTAAGGCGCTGCAGCGTGAGGGTTTTATCGGGACGGTGGGTTAATTGACTGATTTTGCCGAAGTCAAAATCAGTCAATTCAGCCCCGTCCCAGGAAAACCCGTAAGTAAGACAATCAACTCAAAAAAGTTCTTGCACGGCACGCCAACTTCCCCTATAGTACTACCTCGTCACGGGGGCGTAGCTCAGCTGGGAGAGCGCTTAACTGGCAGTCAAGAGGTCAGGGGTTCGATCCCCCCTCGTCTCCACCATCGTGAATGCAAGGCCACTCAATTGAGTGGCTTTTTTTGCAAAATTTTGCCGTCATCAGCAGTTGTCGCAAATATTGCGACAACTGAATTATCGTCGCTTAATTTGGTGAACCTCACACTGGGAGACGGGATCGTCAAGCTCGTCCGATAAACCGTACGCCCACGCCAACACCCGCAAAAAGTTGCGCAATTACCTTCCCGGTTTTGTACAAAGTTTGTTAGCCAAGCATAATAGGTTGAGCAATTCACACCGCCAGCGATACAACTCAGGCATTAATCATCAACCCACGCACCCCCATAAACCTGCGGCAATGTGTGTAAGATGGCACGATATCCCCCATAACCACGGCAAATAAACAATATGTTGCTCAACACGCCCCAAAACGCATGGGCCACCTGCTGTGCTAGGATAGCTAACGTTACATGGGTTCAACTGTGCTCACGGCTCCAGCAAGCCGCAAAGCGCAGGGTCGATCGGCATCCGGCCGTAACGGCGGTGCTAGAAAAACCACGAGCTCCAATAGAGTAGTCATGCGTATCGCATCGAATGACTTTGTTCTTGTCTAAGTGCAAGCTGTTATTTTGAATCGATATTTCATGATAAATGCGCAGCAGTCCTGCAGCATTTTGCATGCGGTCCAGTTTTGTTCCCGCTTGACTGGTTCGCACGCAGTCAGCTGGGGTCGTGGCCATTTTGCGATACACGTCCGCGTCTCTAGCAACTGCACGCATACATACCGTTCACGGTGGGGCAGAGCCACGTGCTTGTCTAACTGGGCTCAGGGTTTGAATATGGAGCGCCTTCGCGCACAAGTGCCCTGGCGAAGCCATACCCAAACCCCGTGAGCCACACGTAAGACAGCAAGGGGGTGGTGCTCGTGTGGTATGTGATTCAGGTCATTAACGGTCGCGAAGACATAATGCGCGAGCGCATTGAGCGCGTGGTGCCGGCTGGCGCCATGCATGAGCTCTTTTATCCCCAATTTTAAACCGAGATCAAGGTGCACGGCGAATGGGTCAACACGACCAAGCCGCTCTTTCCCGGTTATCTTATCTGCGATACGGCAGATCCCCGCACCGTGCAACAGTATCTGCTGCGCATGGACGACTTTGCCCGGGTGCTATCCCAGGACGGTCAGTTTGTGCCGCTGGCAAAAGAAGAGGCTCAGCTTATTGGCAGCTTTACTCATGCGGGAGACCGCGTAGTGCCCATGAGCGAGGCCCTAAAGGACGGCGACCAGGTCGTAGTAACGGCAGGTCCGCTGCTGGGCCACGAGGGCCTTATCAAAACCATTAACAGACGCAAGAGCACTGCTTATTTGGAGCTCGACCTGTGTGGCCGACGCGTAACTACGCGCGTTGGCCTCGCCGTGCTTTCAGTCGAGCAGCGCGCAATGCGAAACCTTAAAAAGGCAATCGCCTAGCTGTAGGCGACTGTTTTACGGGACAGGGAGGATCTCCGGGGGCGGGGACGTAGGTTTGAAGCAAATAGTGTCGGACAAAACTAAATATACAGAAGGAGCTCCGGTGGGGGCCGCGCTTGTTGCCCAGGCCATGAACGGCGGCGACGCGAGCATGCGCTACAAGGCCATGCAGGCCGAGAAGGACTGGGACTGTGTTTCGTCAAGAGGATTTGAGCAAAAAGAGCATCGGAAATTGAGCAGCCT